>OZ260079.1:610723-916085 GCA_965284365.1 Phragmitibacter sp. | reverse complement strand
ACCAAACCAGAAATATGAAAAGCAGCTTCTCATAATGCCTTCGTTTTAGCTTTCGTGGGATCCAGGGAAAACCGACGACCAACTCTTAGAGACTCTTAAAAACTCACCCCTATTAAGTGGGCTTGGCTCTGCTCACCACACCAGAGCAATCTGTAGCCGCGCCGACGATTTCAACGCGAGACGCCCCCAGCACAGCAGCTTCGAGACACTAGCGACAACCATTTGCGTTGCGTGCATCCAAAAGACATGCTTCATCCGTTTTCTAGATCGTGAATCTCCGCGCCGCTCTCCTCCTCATCCTGCTGCTGCTTAATCAGGCGGCAAGCGGTGCGTCGACGTGCGATCAGCCTGCGGAAACATGCGCGGGTGCCATGGCCTCCGCCCATTCGTGTTGCGCTGGGGCAGACGCCGAAGCCTGCCCGTGTCTTGTAGGGCCGGAGGGACCCCGCCATCCTGAGCCAGCCATTCCTCTGCCCTCATCAAGCCGTGAGATGTTAACGCACCTTATGTTGCCATTGCTGCACGAGATCTTGCTTCCCGCCGAATCTGATGTCGCTTCCTCCGCAGTTAATCAGCGGCTCAACGCACGCAGCAGCATGCTGGCACAGCCGCATCCCCGGCTCACAGTGCTTTTCTGCTCCTTCCTGACCTGAATCGGCGTCTTTGACAGACGCATTGTGCCCACGCATCGCGGCCCCTAAGGGGCGGGACATGACGTGGGATGGTTTGCGCCGTGAACCTAAAATGATTCAGTGTTCCCATGAAATTTTACATTCTTTTTTGCTGCGCCGCACTAATCGCGCCAGCCGCCGTGCTTGCCTGCGATACCTGCAAACTCTCTCAACCCTCCCCCGGCCAGCGCGTCGTGGAATACGACCTCCGCATCGCCGAGCGTCAGCTCAGTCCTGCTGGGAAGAAAGTCCGCGTGCTGGCCATCAATGGAGGCATTCCCGGCCCCACGCTCCACTTTCGTGAGGGCGACTTCGCTCGCATTCGCGTCCACAATGACCTGCCTAATGAGGAAACCTCCACGCACTGGCATGGGATCTTACTGCCAAATCCCCAGGACGGCGTGCCGCACATAACCACGCCGCCGATCTTACCTGGCACGACGCACACGTTTAACTTCACGCTGCGGCACAGCGGGACTTACTGGTATCACTCCCACACACACCTTCAGGAGCAGAGCGGCGTTTATGGCGCCATTGTCGTAACTCCTCGGGGCGGCGAGCGGGTGAAGGCCGACCGGGAGGATGTGCTGGTGCTCTCCGACTGGACCAACATTGATCCCCACGAAGTCCAGCGAATGCTCATGCGTGGCACCGACTACTTCGCTCTCAAGCGCGGCAATGCACAGTCACTGCTCGGCGCCGCCCAAAAGGGAATGCTAAAACCATACATCCAGAGTCAATGGGACCGCATGATGCCCATGGACCTCTCCGACGTGGGCTATGACGCCTTCCTCGTCAATGGACAACGCAGCATCCGGACCGCAGGCAAGCCGGGTGAGCGGCTACGCTTGCGGATCGTCAATGCAGCGTCGGCGACGAACTTCTACCTGCACTCCTCTGCCGGGCCCATGACCATCGTCGCCGCTGATGGCCCGCCTGTGGAGCCCGTCAAACTCGACCGATTCCTCGTGGCCGTCGCCGAGACCTATGATGTGATTGTCACGGTCCCCCCGAATGGACAGTATGAGCTGCGAGCCACCGCACAGGATGGCAGCGGTCATGCCTCCGCGTTGTTTGGTGTCGGCAAGCTTCATCCTGCCGCCGATCCACCGAAGCCGAACGTTTATGATATGGACGAGATGCTGAATTTGGCGTTGGAGGAGAAGGAGGACGATCCGCGTGCTTCTCTGGTCTTGCCGCGCCCCGGCTCGCCCTATCGCCTGCTACGGGCGCCGGAATCCACCGCTTTGCCTGCGAAGCTCCCCCGCAGGAAGATCACCCTGCATCTCACCGGCGACATGAACCGCTACATCTGGTCCTTCGACGGCAAGACCATCGCGGAAGCCCCCTATGTCATGCTTAAGCGCGGCGAGGTCATCGAGCTGGAATTGGTGAACGACACCATGATGCACCACCCCATCCATCTTCACGGGCACTTCTTTCGCCTGCTCATGGGCCAAGGCGCGCGCTCACCACTGAAGCACACGGTGGATGTCCCGCCCATGACCTCACGAACCGTCGAGTTCGAGGCCAATGAAGCGCACGACTGGTTGTTTCACTGTCACATCCTCTATCACATGATGAGCGGCATGGGTCGCGTCTTTCGGTATGAAGACGAGGCAAAGCCTAGCCTGCCACAGCCCGCTTCATCACCCCATGTCGGAGGCCTCGGCGAGCATGAGCACGACCTGAGCTACGTCTGGGGCGCGGCCTCCCTACAGAGCAACATGAGCGAGGGCCTCCTCACCTGGATGAATCCGAAAAACGACCTCCAACTCGCTTGGGAAGTCGGCTGGCAGGGCGTGGACGATCCACAATATGAGATCGACGCCATCTACCAGCGCTACTTCAACCCCAACTTCCAGGCATTCATCGGCGGACGATTCACCAACGACGAGGACGCCCAAGACCGCGCTATCGCAGGCATCAACTACCGCTTGCCTCTCATGGTCTGGGCCAATCTCAGTCTCGACAGCGAAGGCGACGCCCGCCTTACACTCGCCAAGCGCATCCAGTTAACCTCGCGCCTCGGCATCTTTGGTGAGGTTTTCTACGACACTGGCACCGAGTGGGAATGGAGCACCGGAGCCGACTTCACCCTTACGCGCCGCACCTCCCTCACCGCCTCTTACCACAGCGACTACGGCCTTGGAGCCGGCGTCCTTATCCGCTTTTGATGATCCTCGCGTCGTCGAAAAACCCAAACTAACAAACCCAAAGACTATCATGAAAACGACACTACGTAGCCTGTTCACCACCGCCATGCTTGGCGTCACCCTCGCCGTCTGCACCGCCCCCGAATCCGCCAATGCCGCTCAAAAGGCCAAGCCCTACACGCTCAAAACCTGCCTTGTTAGCGGCAACGACCTCGACAGCATGGGCGGTGAGATCACCAAGGTCTATGACGGCCAACAGGTCAAGTTCTGCTGCAAACCCTGCGTCAAGAAATTTGAGGCCAACCAGGCCAAATATCGCGCTAAGCTGCCCAAGTAAAGCGTCCACCCCTCATCTCCCTTGTAGGCTTCTCGCGAAGTCCTGCATGGGAGATCGTGTTCACTACCAGAATGAAATCTCTCCTTCTCTCATTGTTGTGTCTCCCACTTGCCCTGCATGCGCAGGTGGAGGTTCAACCACTCCCGGAGGCGGGTATCCAGCCACAAGTCGTCGTGACGCCCGCAGGCCTCGTGCATCTGGTCTATCTCAAGGGCGATCCAAGGGCTAGCGACATTCGCTACACGTCACGCTGGGTGGAAGGTGGTGAATGGAGCAGACCCATCACCGTAAACAGTGAAGCGCGTTCCGCCATCTCGGCAGGCACCATTCGTGGCGCGCAAATAGCACTGGGTAAAGACGGCAGCGTGCAGGTCATCTGGAACGGCACAACGGGTGGCAAAAGGGAAATGATGATGCGCGCACGGCTCCTTTATGCCCGGCTTGCGTCAGACTCGAAGGCTTTCACCCCACAGCAAAACCTGATAGGCGATACCACCGCGCTAGATGGCGGTGCCTCCATCGCCGCCAATGAAAAAGGCCACGTCAGCATCGTCTGGCACGCCGCGCCTGCCGGAATCACAGCTGAAGCCAAGCGCCTGGTCTATGTGCGCTATTCCACCGATGACGGCGGCACTTTCTCGGCTCCCACGCCGTTGAATGACGGGCAACCCGGCGTCTGCGCTTGCTGCTCCCTGCGCGCGCATCTAGCCGTCGATGACACCCTCAACGTGCTCTATCGCGTTGCTGCTACGCCCACTGAGCGCGGCATGACATTGATCACAAGCAAAGCTGGGGTTAGCACTCTGACTAAGCTCGACGATTGGCGCGTCGCCATGTGCCCCATGAGCAGCGCCAGCCTCATGCCCACCGCGCAGACTTTGCGTGCCGCGTGGGAATATGACGGCCAGATCGTCACCGTTCTGATGGGTGCTGCCGCCAGTGACGCGCAGAAAATCGGTCCGCAGAAAGCCAAATATCCCGTCCTTGCTCAAAACGCGGAAGGCCAGACGCTCATCGCCAGTGTCATCGGCTCCGGCTGGGGGAAGGCGGGTCATTTGCATTGGGATGTCATGGATGCGCAGGGACACATTACCGCATCCGGCGATGGCGAAAAGCTGCCCGTCTCGAGCTACCCTGCTGCCTACGCCAAGCCCGATGGCAGCTTTGTCCTTTTGCAATGATTTGCTACGCCCTCACCATGAGCACTCGGCAAACCCTTCCCGTCACCGGCATGACCAGCTGCAACTGCGTCGCCAAAGTGCAAGAGCGCCTCGACGAACATGCCGACATCGAATTCGTCACCGTCATCTTGCAGCCGCAGGATGAGGTGCAGGCGAAACGAGCCTATTCGAGCGACGACTGCGGAATCAGCGTCGCACACTGCCGAGGCTGATGTCGCTTTGCCAGCCAAAGACTCCACCACTCATCCCGCACGTCTACCTTATCGCCGTCACTGCCAGCGTCCTCATCGCTGCGGGCGGCCAGGATACCAGGATCGCTATCGTGAGTTCATGGGGGGCATCGCCGTCGTCATGGGCATGAGTCGCTGAAGACAGAGCAATACCAAGCCACGTTAAGTCACCCAGCAGTATCGGCTGAAATGGCGTGGGCAGACAGAATCCTGAAATATGCGCAGTGATTCTGAAGCCCTGCGGAGCTTTGGAGACTTCGGGGTGATAACCTGATCCTAATGTTATCACCCACGGTTCAGGTTGCGGTCGTCGATGCTTTAGGCATCAAACAGACGTTTCGTGCGGACCGCTTGATGCTCGACTGCGGAACCGGAAAGATCGAGATCCGCGCAGGCCATTCAATTATGCTAGTCGGTTTCGTCTCGTTATTCGGCGCGCTGCGGTTGAAGGCTGGAGGCGAGGTTTCATCGGCCATGAAAGGAATGGACCGGTTGCTGCCCATTCATCACAAGGCTTCGATCCAAGATCTGCTGGAGGCGCGCGACCAGCTTCTCATGGTGGAAATGGAGAGTGTGAATGCGCTCCGCGATTTTCATCTTTTTAGGGTGCGCTTGAGGGCCACCACTCAGGAGATGATTCGTTAGCGACGTCCCAGCCAAAACACTTGCAAGTAGCAGCCATGAATCCGCCTCCATCTCGTAAGAAGACGCTCCTCCGCGTCAGTATCGCACTCCTCGTTGCCGCCGCACTGGCGCTAGTCGCCGGTCAGTTCTTCTCAGACACTACTGCACCTGCGCCGGGAAATAATGTCTGGACCTGCTCAATGCATCCGCAGATCCGTCTTCCCAATCCGGGCAGCTGTCCCATCTGCCAGATGCCTCTCGTTCTCGCCATGACATCAACAGTGAGGGCGGAAGATGGCTCCAGCATCGAACCAATGCTGAAACTTTCTGATCATGCCAGGGGCATGGCGGGAATCGAAACTGCGGAAGTGATCAAGCGGAAACTCTTTCGAGACATTCGTGCCGTAGGAAAAGTGCAATACAATGAGGGCGCGCTGGCAGCGATCACCAGCCGTGTGGAAGGATTTGTGGAGAAGCTTCATGTCGACTTCACAGGCATTGCGGTAAACCCGGGAGACCATCTTGCGGAGATTTACAGTCCCGATCTCATTGCAGCGCAGCAGGAGCTGATCTTTGCCACCACAACAACAAAGAACGCCCTGGCCATCGAAGGCACCCGTCTGAAACTGCTGCGCTTTGGGCTTACCGAGGAGCAGGTTGACGAAGTGGCGCAGAGTCAGCGCGCTCGCCAGGAGCTCACGCTTTATTCCCCCATCAAAGGTACCGTCATCGAGAAGAACGTGGTTTTGAAATCGATGGTGAAGCCTGGGGATGTGCTCTATCGGCTTGCCAACCTCGACAGCGTATGGGTCTATCTCGACATCTATGAGTACGAGCTGCCGTGGGTGCAACATGGTCAGTTGGTTGAGATCACCAGTGAAGCATTGCCTAGTGAAGTCTTCAGCGGGAGGGTCTGGTTCATTAATCCAGTGCTCACCGAAGAATCGCGCACGGTTAAAGTGCTGGTGAACATCAGCAATGAAGCCCGCAAGCTCAAGCCTGGCATGTATGCCAGTGCCGCAATCCGGGTGCAGTGGCTCGCAAACGGAAAGCCTGCGCCCAGTGGCCTGGGGGGGAAATTTACTTGCGCCATGCACCCGGTCGTCATTGAGGACAACGCTGGTCCATGTCGGATTTGCGGGATGCCGCTTACGGTCATACCTGGTGCTCCGGGACAAAGCGTTCCAGAGGCGGAACAACTGGTTCTCGCCGTGCCCAACACTGCCGTGTTGGACACCGGCGTCCGCAAACTGGCTTATGTCGAGCGCGCGCCAGGAGAGTTCACTCCGAGGGAGATCACCGTCGGCCCGCGCAGTAGCGAATTTTATCCGGTGCTCACCGGGCTCAGCGAAGGCGACCGAGTGGCTGTGCGGGGAGGCTTCCTTCTCGATAGCCAGTTCCAGATCGCTGGCCTTCCCAGCTTGTTTTACAAGGAGGGACAGGCAGGTGCTGCAGCTCATCAACATGGAGCTCAGGCGCCACCTCCCACACCGAACAAAGGTGCCAACTCTGCTGGTCATGAGGGACATGTTCCTCCGCTGGACCGCAAAAGAAGTGACCCATGATCAACGCTCTTATCCGCTGGTGTCTGAAGAATGCGTTCCTCGTACTCCTCGCGGTCGCAGGATTGATCGGCGGCGGCTACTACGCGATAAAGAACACGCCGGTCGATGCGATCCCCGACATCGGCGAGAAGCAGGTTATCGTCTTCGCCGACTGGCCGGGCCGCTCGCCGCAGGACGTGGACAATCAGGTCACGTATCCGCTGACTACGAGCCTCACCGGCACGCCAGGCGTAAAATCCATACGCAGCATGTCGGGCTTCGGCTTCGCAATGGTCTTCGTCATTTTCAAAGACGATGTCGATTACTACTGGGCTCGGTCGCGCGTGCTGGAGCGCATCAACGTCGCGCAGCAGCGTCTGCCCGCCGGAGTCACGCCGGTGCTCGGTCCAGACGCCACTGCGTTGGGACAAGTGTATTGGTATACCGTAGAGGGAGAGGGCTTCGATCTTGCGGAGCTGCGCTCGATTCAGGACTGGTATCTTCGCTACCAGCTTAACTCCGTGGAGGGCGTAAGCGAAGTCGCGAGCATCGGCGGCTTCGTGAAGCAGTATCAGATTGACGTGCATCCGGACAAACTCCGCGCGCACGGCGTCACGCTCATGGACGTGACCACAGCCGTGCAGAAGGCGAACATTGATATCGGCGCCAAGGTCATTGAGAAGAATGGCGTCGAGTTTTTCATCCGTGGCGTCGGGTTCATCAAGTCGGTGGAGGACTTGGAGAAGGTCGTGATCCGGCAGGTGAAGGGCACGCCCATTCAGGTCAGGAACGTGGGCACCGTCACCCTCGGTCCAGATTTCCGCCGTGGTGCGCTGGACAAGGCCGGCGTCGAGGCCGTAGGTGGTGTGGCGTTGATGCGCTATGGCGAAAATCCACAGCATGTTGTAGAGCGGGTGAAGGCGAAGCTTAAGCAGCTCGAAGCCGGCCTGCCACAGAAGATACTCGCCGACGGTCGCATCTCAAAGGTGCGCGTGGTTCCGTTCTATGACCGCACGGACATCGTCAACGAAACCATCGACACAATCAAATCAGCGCTCAGCGAGGAGGCGCTGATGGCCTGCATCGTCATCCTCATCTTCCTGCTTCATCTGCGCAGCACGGCCTCGGTGCTCATCACGCTGCCGTTGTCCGTCTGCCTCTGCTTCATCCTCATGTTCGCCTTCGGAGTGGACTCGAACATCATGTCGCTCGCAGGACTCGCCATAGCCATCGGTGATGTAGCGGACATGGGCATCATCATGACGGAGAACATCTACCGGCACATCGCCACCGGTGATCCGAAGAAGAGCCACTTTCAAAAAATTCACGAGGGAGCGACGGAAGTTGGCGGCGCGATTGTCACCGCAGTCTCTAATACGCTCGTCTCTTTCATCCCCGTGTTTTTCCTGACCGGCCAGGAGGGCAAGCTGTTCGGCCCGCTCGCCTTCACTAAGACCTTTGCCATCGGTGCCAGCGTCATCCTCGCGCTCACGGTGGTGCCGCTCCTCTGCTACTACCTGTTTCAACCTGTAAAATGGTCACGCAACACCGTTTGGAAAATCGCTATCAGTATGGGTGTCGCCTCCGTGTTTGCGACGCATGCGGTTTTCATGTGGGCGATGGCGGACTCGCACTACAGCGGCTGGCCGATGTCCGTCGTCGTCGGTGTCATCGTTGTCCTGGCAGTGGTGCGCATGACGCGCGAGCGCTTCCTGCCGCTGGAGGAGAATCCTGTCTCACGCCACATTGCCGGTGTCTATACGCCGACCCTGCGATGGGTGCTCGACAACAAGAAGACCTTCATGATTGCGCCCCTGATTATCCTCGCGGCTGGCCTCTGGATCTGGCGTGGCATCGGGCGCGAATTCATGCCGCCGCTCGATGAAGGCTCCTTCCTGTACATGCCGTCGCTGCTCCCGCAGGCTGGACTTGGCCCGGCCATTGAGGTGAACGCGAAGCAGGACATGGCTATCGCCACCGTGCCCGAAGTCGAAAGCGTCGTCGGAAAGCTTGGCCGTGCCGAGAGCGCACTCGATCCCGCGCCCATCGGCATGATGGAGAGCATCATTATCCTGAAGCCCGAAGCGGACTGGCGTCAGGTTTCGGTGGAACGCTGGTTCTCTGGCTGGCCCGGGTGGCTCAAGAAACCGCTCCTCTGGATTGCACCAGAACATCGTCAGATCACGAAAAATGAGATCCTCAGCGAGCTGCAGGAGAAAACCGCCATCCCCGGCGTGCTGCCCACATTCCTTCAGCCCATCCAGACGCGCCTCGTGATGCTCCAGACCGGCTTCCGCGCGATGATGGGCGTGAAGATCTACGGTGGCGACCTCGGTGAGATCGAGCGCCTTGGCCTTCAAATCGAGTCACTACTCAAGGAAGTGCCCGGTGCCACCGACATCGTGGCCGACCGCATCGTCGGCAAACCATACCTCGAATTCGATATCGACCGCGACCGCATCGCCCGTTACGGCGTCAACATCCAGGACGTGCAGGACGTGATCGAAGTCGCTATCGGCGGCATGAACCTCATGGAGTCTGTCGAAGGTCGGGAGCGTTATCCGATCCGCGTGCGCTACCTGCGCGAGTATCGCGAGGACCTTCCCGAGCTGGAAAAAATCCTGGTGCCCACCAGCACCGGTGCGCAAATCCCCCTCGCACAGGTCCTTACCATTAAGACCGTGCTCGGCCCGCAGGAGATCAAAGGCGAGCGCGGACTGCTCGTCGGCTACGTCACCATGAACACGCGCGACCGCGATGAAGTGAGCGTCGTCGAGGACGCCGAACAACTGTTGCAGGCCGCCTTGAAAGACGGGCGCCTCAAACTTCCCGCCGGCTATTACTGGGAATGGAGCGGACAGTTTGAGAACCAAGTGCGCGCCACCAAGCGCATGCAGGTTCTAATCCCCATCTGCATCGCCATCATGTTTGTATCGCTCTATCTCGGCTTCCGGCGGAAATGGATCGCACCAGTGATCTTCATTGATGTCATCGTCTCGCTGTCGGCGGGATTTTTGCTGCTGCCGCTGTGGGACGCGAATCTCTCTGTAGCCGTGTGGGTAGGCTTCCTCGTGCTGCTCGGAGTGGTGGATGACGACAGCGTCGTGCTCTCCACCTACCTCGAAGACATCTTCGACAAGAAGGAGATGCATAGCGTCGCCGAAATTCGCGAGGCCGTCGTCCAGGCCGGATTGAAACGCATCCGCGCCAACCTCATGACCATTTGCACCACCGTCTTCGGCCTCATGCCCGTTTTCTGGGCCACCGGTCGAGGCGCCGATGTGATGAAACCCATCGCCCTGCCCTCGCTGGGTGGCATGTCAGTGAGCGTTGTGACCATGTTCATCGTTCCCTGCCTGTTCTGCGCCATTGAGGAATGGAAATGGGAACGGGCGCAACGCCTCGCACCTGAAGGAGTCCTCGCATGACCGCCGCACAATCACCGGGCAAAGTCTGGCACAGCCAGACTGGCACCGAAGTGCTCGCACAACTCGGCTCCGCGGCAGCAGGTCTGTCGGCGCAGGAAGCAACAAAACGCCTTGCCGCTGACGGCCCGAACGAATTGAAGGAAGGCAAGCGCATCAGCCCGCTGCAAATATTCCTCGGCCAGTTCCAGAGTCTCATCATTTGGATTCTCATCGCTGCCGGCGTCATCTCCGGCGTGCTGGGTGAACTGGTGGATGCCATCGCCATCCTCGCCATCGTCCTCCTCAACGCAGTCATTGGTTTTTACCAGGAGTTTCACGCGGAGAAGTCCATCGCGGCACTCAAGAAGATGACTGCGCCGCAAGCGAAGGTGCGACGCGACGGGAAAGTCACTTCGGTTCCTGCCGCAGAAATTGTGGCTGGTGACATCCTCTCGCTGGAAGCGGGCGACATGGTTGCAGCTGACGCCCGGCTCCTGACAGCGGCCTCGCTCAAGTGCATCGAGTCCGCCCTGACCGGCGAGTCGGAGTCGGTGACGAAACATCCCGCGACTTTGGCACAGGGTGACCTCCCGCTCGGTGACAGAGAGAACATGGTGTTCATGGGCACGAGCATCGCGGCGGGCACTGGGCAGGCCGTTGTCGTGGCCACCGCAATGAAGACGGAACTGGGACACATCGCTGGGATGATGGAAATGGCGGGCGCGGACGAGGGGACACCGATGGAGAAAAAGTTGGACGCCTTTGGTCGGGTGCTCGTCTGGTCAGCATTGGGCATCGTCGCGCTTCTGTTCGGGCTGGGGTGGCTGCGCGGGACAAAACCCTTCGAGTTGTTCATGACCTCGGTCAGTCTCGCTGTGGCCGCCGTTCCAGAAGGTCTCCCCGCCGTGATCACAGTGTCGCTCGCGCTTGGCGTCCGGCGCATGGCCCGCCGCCGCGCGCTCGTGCGCAAGCTTGCGGCAGTCGAGACACTCGGCTCGACGACGGTCATCTGCACGGACAAGACCGGCACCTTGACGTTCGGAGAGATGACGGTGCGTGCGCTTTATGTCGCAGGCCAAAGCTACGAGGTCACTGGCGAAGGCTACGCGCCTGAGGGCGAAGTGCGCATCGGGGGCAGCAAGGCGGAAGCGCCGCACCTTGCACCATTGCTGGAACTCGCGACCATTATCCTCGGCTGCAACAACGCGCATCTCACTCAGGAATACGGGACATGGAAAACCGTTGGTGATCCCACCGAAGGCGCCTTGCTGGTGGCTGGTGCCAAAGCTGGTGGCAATCGCGCGCAGATCGAGAAACGGCTGCCGAAGCATCACGAGATCCCATTCGATTCCGACCGCAAATGCAGCACGGTGATTCGCAAGTTACCGGACGGGAAGCTGCGTGCCTTCAGCAACGGTGCGCCTGACGTACTGCTGGAGCGCTGTACCCAGATATATACCAGCACGGGCGTGCGTCTCATGACGGGCGAGGATCGTCAGACCATCGTGGCGCAAAACACCGCGATGGCGCAGCAAGCCTTGCGCGTGCTTGGCTCGGCCTTTCGCGACCTGGACAACGCTGCGCTCGCCGACCTCACGGCGGACGCCGTGGAGCGCGATCTCGTGTTCGTTGGTCTGTCGGGAATGCATGATCCGCCGCGACTGGAGGCTAAAGAGGCCGTCGCTAAGTGTCGCGCAGCCGGGATCCGCGTGGTGATGATCACGGGTGACCATCCGCACACCGCGACGGCCATTGCGCGGGTAATCGGCATCGCTTCAAAGGACGACGCGGCCATCGCGGGTGTCGAGTTGGACAAGATGAGCGACGAAGAGCTCAAGCAGCGCGCTTCAAAAATCGCCGTCTTTGCCCGCGTCACAGCCGAGCATAAACTGCGCATCATCCGCGCCTGGAAAGCAAACGACGGAGTGGTTGCAATGACCGGTGACGGCGTCAACGATGCACCAGCCATCAAAGGTGCCGACATCGGTATCGCTATGGGCCGCAGCGGCACGGAGGTGACAAAGCAAGCGTCGGACATGATCATCGCCGACGACAATTTCACCTCGATCGTCGCCGCCGTGGAGGAAGGCCGTGGCATCTACGACAACATTCGCAAGACTCTCCAATACCTGCTGGCGGGCAACACCGGCGAACTCCTGCTCATGACCCTCTGTGTGATCATCGGCTTACCAGCGCCGCTGCTTCCAATTCACCTCCTTTGGATCAACCTCGTCACCGACGGCCTGCCAGCGCTCTGTCTCGCCACCGACCCGATTGATCCCGATGTCATGAAGCAGCGACCACGCGCTCGCCATGAACGCATCACCGATGGCGGCTTTCTCTACACGATGTTCCTCACCGGATTCCTCACGGCGGGTGTGTCGTTCGCGGTTTACTTTTATCTACTGAAGACGACAGGAACCGAAGAGGTGGCCCGCACCCACGCTTTTGCCGTTCTAGTTTTTGCCGAACTCTTGCGCTCCTTCGGCGCACGCAGCGAAACGAAGCCCGTGTGGCGCATCTCCCTTTTTACAAACATCAACCTCGCCATAGTGGTGGCTATTTCTTTCGCCCTTCAGGTGTGGAGCCATCACAATGCCGTCCTCGCCGGCTTCTTGAAGACCTCTCTGATGTCCTTCTCCGAATGCCTCTTGCTGCTTGCGGTAGGCGCAATTCCTCTAATCGTTTTAGAACTGGTGAAGGTTGTGCGGAACTCCGCCAGTAAAGAAGGGCTGAGCCATGAAACCTGACATTGCGCACCGCCCTTTCCAATTGCATGCCTAGGGGGTCGTCCCTTCAGGTGCCGCACCTATCCGAACATTCCTTGCCAAGCGAGCAGGAGGGATTTCATCTGGCGAAGTGTTCCCACGCAGCTGAGGGGGTAAATCTGCGAGTCCAACACGGTGGCATTCAAATCTTCAACCAGTTCCCCGACACGCAATTTGACGAGAAAATTGAGGGGTTCGCTCCTTGTCGGAGTTTTACCCATTGAACGTCCCACTGGACGCAATCAAACTGAAATGAAAACGAAACTTACCCTTCTCATCACCACCCTCGCATTCGCCAGCGTCGGAACCATTGCCATGGCAGGCCCCGATCTCCAGACTATGGAATTGCGCAAAAGAACCGCTGATCTGCAGCGCAGCAAAGTGGTTGTGCGGGACAATACCTTTGGCACAACCTACGTTCCCTCTTCTTCCGGTAAGGGCGGTATTGTCGCCAAGCAAGGATCCGGCCAAAGCTCAACAACTATCGCGCTATTCAAGTCGCACAACAGCGACGCATGCTGCAAGAAGCGCTAATGCCGCTTGTGTTTCATAATTTGATCTTTTCCCCGCCTGTCTTGCAAGCAGGCGGGTTTAGCATGGCTTCAAACAGTGGCAACCATCCTGGTTCCGTGGTAGAATTTCCGCCATTTCAAGCACCGTGAACGACACCGAACTCAACAACTTGATCCGGCAAAGCAGCCCGCCGCCGAATTTTCCAGCATCGTTTCAACGCGAAGTTTGGCAGCGCATCGCTGTGCGCGAAAGCAGAACGCTAAACTCTCTTTTGGCGCAACTCGGGTTCGATTGGCTTCAATGGCTTGTAAAGCCCGCCGGAGCTGTCGCAACCATCATGACCATGCTCATCATCGGCGCAGGACTTGGCGGAATCGCATCTACAAAGGAAAGCGAGAGTAGTCTGAAAGCCGCTTATACTGCCTCGATCAATCCAATCCGTTCTGCACACGCATTCGAAAAGTGAGCCGAGGCCTCTTCATTCTCTTAATTGGTTTGCTTGCGGGTGCCACTGCATTTTTCTGCATTAGGGAGCAGACCCTCTTCACGGCAACCTACGGGTTTACACGCGACGGCAATACCCGCCTCCCAGAACTGGCATGGCTGAAACAGGAACTTGAGCTTACCGAGGACCAATTTGCAAAAGTGGCAGAAGCCCATGAAGCCTACCGGCCAACCTGCGAAGCGCTCTGCATGAAAGTGATGGCCTCACACACCAAAATCAAAAAGCTCGCCAGCCCGTCCAAGCCAGTAAGTCCCGAGCTAGAAAGCGCTCTCACCGAACATGCGCTGCTTCACGTCGAATGTCAGAAGGCGATGTTAAATCACCTGCACAAGACTGCATCCCTTATGTCTCCCAAACAAGCGGAAGCCTACCTCGAAGCTCTGCTTCCTGAGGTAATTGAACTGCCGCTTGAGCCCGACAGCGGCGCACATGACCACTAAGCCTATCAATCGCCAGCAGCATGTCCGATAGCGCTGACGACTTCGCCCTCATGAGGCGCCTTGGATCTGGCGACGACCTCGCCTTGAACGCCATCATGGCCCGCTGGAAGGATCGCATCGGCGCATTCCTTTACCGCATGACAGGCGACCACGAGACATCCTTGGATCTTACCCAGGAGACCTTTGTTCGGCTTTATGCGAGCCGTCACAAATACAAGCCTTCGGCGGCATTCTCGACCTTCATTTTCCACATCGCCGCCAATCTTGCGCGAAGCCATGCAAGGTGGAAAGGACGGCATCCCTCAGTGCCGCTTCAAGACGCGGACGGAAAAATCATCCACGAACCCGAGGATAGGCAGTTAACTCCGGACGGAGCAGCCGAACTGAAAGACAAGACAGCCCTCACCAAAAAGGCGCTTGGCGCTTTGCCACAAGACCTTCGTCAACCCCTGCTACTTTTCACCTTGGAGGAAATGAGCCACGCTGAAATCGCAGAGGTGCTTGGCTGCAGCGAAAAAGCGGTCGAGGTGAGAATCTACCGAGCCCGGCAGACGCTAAGAGAGCTTCTGTCCGAATACATTGCGTAAAATTGCTCTGGAATCTTCAAGGGGTTGTTTCCTCGCAGTGGACATCCAATTTGAAGACTTTCGCATGCGCGCGGAGTTACGCCCCACATGCATGACCTAGCAACCCTACTCAAATTAGCGGCCGGCGTATATGGCCCCGAGCACTTCATCTCCTTACCCATCATGTGCCCATCTTCGTACTGTTTTCTGGACTGGTCTCAGCCGCTACTCCCGGCCTTCTCAAATAGCGGATCCGCTATACTCGTCGCGATTGGCCTTCTGACCCTGGGTGCGATAGGCAGATAAGTTACTTACTATTTTGGGCGGCAAGCTTCCCAGCCGGTGCGCGGAATCGCTGGTGAAACCGGCCAAGGCTGGCTCGATGCTCACATGCAACGAGCAGAAGCGCTGGTCTGGCTATACTGGCTTTCTTCGGCAATGGCGGTGGCGGCGCTTCTGACTTGCCATTGGAGCGCCACTCTGGATTGGAGTGCCTACGGTAAGGTAAGTCACCCCGAAGGCCAAGGGAGAGCTCGCATTCGCATTGACAAATCGATCTCCGAAAATCAGCAAGAATCTCAAGGGGTTTTCCACAGCGCGGAGTTGAACCCTTTGCCAGCCGATTTGCGGCGGGTGAATCAAAACAAAAAAATACTATGAAGCTTACCCTTGCCCTTCTTTCCAGCATGTTCATCGGCCTCGCCTCGGTTTCCGCTGCCGAAGCGAAACCCACTGATGTTCCCGCTACCTACCCGCTCAAGAAATGCCCGGTCTCCGATGAAGCGCTTGGCGAAATGGGCAAGCCAATCAAGGTCACCCATGACGGAACAGATGTGTATCTGTGCTGCAAGTCATGCGTAAAGGATTTCAACAAAGACCCCGGCAAATACGCCGAGATCGTGAAGAAGGCGAGCAAGAAGTAACACGCCGCTTTCAGCAGCAGCGTGGAATGTTTGCAGTTGCAAACTATTTCGAGCGCCCGCAGTTGAGTCAACAAGCGGCTGGCGGCACTTCCCCGCCAGCCGTTTCCAATCTCTTAAATGGTTCCCCATAAAGAGGCTGAACAGAAAAGGAATAGTCACATGTCTGAGTCTCCGCATCCTTGCTGCAACCATGATCACCAGGCTACTGAGATAAAGCCCTCTCAAACTGCCCAATATTTCTGTCCCATGTGCCCCGGCGTTGAATCAGACAAGCCGGGCGATTGTCCCAAGTGCGGAATGACGCTGGAGCGGAATCCCGCGTGGAAGGCAACCAGCAAGACTCTCTACACCTGCCCGATGCATCCCGAAGTGGTTCAAGATCACCCCGGAGACTGTCCGATATGTGGAATGGCGCTAGAACCGACAAAAGCCGTGGCCGAGGATGAGAGTGGTAGCGAAGAGGAAAGAGACTTAAGGCGCCGACTTTGGATCTCCGGACTCATGACGCTTCCCATCTTTGTGCTAGCCATGGTCCATCTCTTTCCCGGTGTAGGCCATACCCATTGGGTCAATGGCTACGTCTCTCGCTGGATTCAGGCGCTTCTCAGCACACCGGTCGTGATTTGGGCTGGGGCTCCCTTCTTTCGTCGTGGATGGATATCCATACGGTCTGGACACCTCAACATGTGGACCCTGATTTCCATAGGAGTCGGCGCAGCCTACCTCTACAGCGTGATAGCTTTCCTCTTTCCTGAGGTGTTTCCGGAGTCCATGCGAATGAATGGTCAGGTGCCTCTGTATTTTGAAGCGGCTGCCGTCATCATTGTGCTTGTCATTGTCGGCCAGTGGCTGGAGGCACGCGCAAGAAGTCGAACCGGAAGCGCTATGCGTGCCCTTCTCGATTTAGCTCCTCCGACCGCCATGAAGATAGGAGCGGACGGTGATGTAGAAGTCTCGCTTGAAGCAGTAATTGTGGGCGACATGCTACGCGTCCGCCCAGGAGACAAAATCCCGGTCGACGGCATCATCACTGAAGGCGCATCCGCTGTGGATGAGTCGATGCTTACCGGCGAGCCTGTTCCCGTTGAGAAAGGACCTGACAGCAAGGTTTCAAGTGGTACGCTGAATACTACAGGCAGTTTTGTCATGCGAGCAGAGCGCGTAGGCAACGAAACCCTACTCTCCCAGATTGTTGAAATGGTCGCAGACGCCCAAAGGAGCCGCGCACCGATTCAGGGCCTCGCAGATAAGGTAGCTTCCATCTTTGTTCCCATTGTCCTGGTGGTCTCTGGACTCACCTTTGCCCTTTGGTGGTGGCTCGGACCATCACCGAGTCTCACATACGCAATTGTTAACGCCGTTGCCGTCCTTATCATTGCATGCCCATGTGCGCTAGGGCTAGCGACTCCCATGTCCATCATGGTGGGGGTGGGCCGTGGAGCCAGAGAAGGGATACTCGTAAAGGACGCAGCGTCCTTGCAGGCTCTTGAGAAGGTCACCACACTTCTTGTCGATAAAACAGGAACACTCACGGAAGGGAGGCCTCAGTTTTTGAAGGCTATTCAAGCCGGGCAATCCACACCGGAGGGAATGTTGCAGATGGCTGCGTCTTTGGAACAATCGAGTGAACACCCGCTTGCGTCAGCCGTGGTGAAAGCCGCTGAAGACACAGGAATGGTCTTACTTCCCGTTGAGGGCTTTCAATCTAGCACGGGTGGAGGTGTCGGCGGCATCGTTGGAGGGAAGTCAGTTCTCATTGGCAAAGCTGCTTTTCTGATTGAAAAAGGCGTCCACTCCGTTGAAAAACTGGAAGCGGATGCAGGCAATCACCAGGAAAGAGGCGAGACGGCTCTGTTCATGGCGGTGGACGGCGTGGTTGCTGGACTTCTCATTGTGGCCGACCCGATCAAGGCTTCGACACCCGAAGCCCTTCATAGCCTTCAGGAACTTGGGATCAAAGTCGTCATGCTCACCGGGGACCACACACGCACTGCCCGTTCCGTGGCCGCGACACTTGGCATCGTGGACTTCAGAGCTGAGGTAACGCCAGCTGACAAAATAGCTGAGGTCCACCGGCTTCACGGGCTCGGAGAAGTTGTGGCCATGGCAGGCGATGGCATCAATGACGCACCGGCACTCGCAGCAGCGGACGTGGGAGTCGCGATGGGAACCGGCACTGACGTCGCCATGAAGAGTGCGGGCGTAACGCTCGTGAAGGGCGACCTCGGGGCCATCGCAAAGGCAGTGCATCTCAGCCGAGCTACGCTTAGCAACATTCGCCAAAACCTCATTTTCGCTTTCCTCTACAACGCCCTTGGTATCCCTCTGGCGGCAGGACTGCTTTATCCATTTCTGGGCGTGCTGTTAAGCCCCATGGTTGCGGGCGTAGCCATGAGCCTAAGCTCTGTTTCGGTCATTACGAATTCGTTGCGCTTGGGCAGAGCGAGATTGAGTTAAGTCAGCCGTTCTTTTATCGCATCACGTCGTCGTGTCCTAAAGTTTAACCGAAATGCCCAACTCGTTGTTCAGTCACTTGCGAACTGCCAAGTCTAATAAAGCCCCTAGCACCCTCGGATGCGGTGGGAAAGAATAACCAAACCGCCTAATGTCGGATCCACACAATACCAGCGAATTCGACTCACGAGCAAAATCCCTGACAGGAAAGCTCACCCAGAGCAGATTGTTCCAGGATTATCAAAGCGCTTTTCAAAGCGCGACTGGAATGCCATTGCATTTGCAGCAGGCAGGCTATGGACCGGCCGGAACATCCCGCCCACCCACAGGCAATGCATTCTGTTTGCTAATGGCCAAAAGCAACCAGACTTGTGAGTCGTGTTTTGCATTGCAACAAAAGCTGGAGGAACATGCCGGGATGAAACGCCGGAATCCGCGCTGCTTCGCAGGCCTGTGCGACAGTGCCGTGCCAGTGAGGGTCGGCACCAATATCATTGCCTTCCTTCAAACCGGTCAAATTCTTCTGCATCGCCCAGATGCAAAGCGGTTGAGCAAGATGGCGAAGACCTTGATTGAGGTCGGATCGGAGATTGATTTGAAAAAGGCCGAAGATGCCTGGTTCGCCACCACTGTCCTGAAAGAAGAACAATACGAGCCGATGCTGCGCTTGCTGCGCATCTTTGCCAGTCACCTGTCGGAATGCGCCAATGCCCTGAGCCTGGAAGCAGAATCGGCAGAGTGCGAGTCGGTAACAAAATCGAAAGCCTTCGTGCTCGCCCACCTGGAGGATGAGCTTTCGCTCAGCCATGTAGCGAAAATTGTAAATGTCAGTGCTACGTATTTCAGTGAGCTGTTTCACAAGACAACAGGGCTTACTTTCACTGACTACGTGCATCGAATGCGGGTTGAGAAGGTAAAGAACCTGCTGGCGAATCCTCGCCTGCAAATCACAACCATTGCCTTCGACACGGGTTTCAAATCCCTGTCGCAATTTAACCGCGTCTTCAAACGTGTCTGCGGGTTCAGTCCAAAACAGTATCGTCTCAATCTAGTAGGACACCCCGATACCTTAAAATCTGCGCGGTGATGCCGAATTGATGCGGAGCATGTTAGACACGAGCAGGGTAGGCTGTGTCTAATGCTATCACCCACCATTCAAGTCAGCATTGTCGATGCTTCCGGCACCAAGCAGACGTTCCGTGTGGAGCGGCTGATGCTCGACTGTGGAACAGGATTAATTGAAATCCGCGCAGGCGAGCCTGCGTTCTGCCGCGGGTTTAAGCGCGGTGTGCTGACACTTGAGGAGGGTCGGTCCACTACGACCATGACTATCACCGGCGGCATGGCTTCTCTAACTGACAGTGCGGTGCATGTGGTCTGCGAGCAAGCGGTTGCGGCACCTCCAAAAGAAAAAATTTCGCTGCACATGGATGATTGTCGTCCAGGCGGCGCAACACAGAAATAACACTAATATGAATACCAAACATCGGGTCCTAAAATCATTGAAAATCGCAATCCTTGCGTTAATCGCCATTCCCTTTATGGCAGTTCAAATGGCAACAGCTGCCGATACCGCGCCTGAGGGCGACAACGCGGTTATGTGTGCAAAATGCAAAACTGTGTGGGTCAGCCGACCCGTGACAGCCGGCGTGGGTAAAGGTGGTGCCGGCATCGTCATCTATCGCGAGGAAAAGGCAATGAAGTGTGACGACTGCGAAAGCGCAGTAGCCACTTTCTTCAAGACCGGCAAACTCAACCATGAGTGCAAAGCCTGCGGCTCTGAGTTGACGCATTGTAAAGCCCATTAACGGTTCAGTCAGCGTCTTCTCCAGGGATCTGGGGAGTGACATATTCAGGCCCCAGATTTCCATCAATTCCACCAAGAAAATAATATGAAAACAACACTCAAATCCAAACTAGCCATGTTCAGTGCCGCCATAATCGCAGCCCTTGCGATTTCCAGCTGTGCGACAAAAAACGGTGGCACCACAAGCGGAACACATAATATGGGCGGACCAAAACCGTCTTACCCTATGTCTAACGATCAAATGCCGGGTATGCAATGATCTGGACGATGTGACATCGGACTTGATTCCGGCGCAACTTTGAAGTTTTGAAACCGAAGTGGCTGCGCTGGAATTCAAGGTGTCATCCGCTAGTTCGCTTCCAGCCCGTATAAAACAGCGAGGCGAACAACCTCTAAGTAAACTCGCAAGGAGACAACATCGATATGAAGTCAACACTGAAATTCGCGCTCATCACGCTGGCGTTTGCCGCTTCAGCGCTTCCCGTGTTCTCACAGGGTACGCATCCGAAAATGAAAGCCACCAAAGACTGCGGCTCATGCTGCAAAGCGGGCGGCGACTGTTGCCCTAAATGCGGCCACGATAAATGCGCGTCCTGCTGCGACAAGAAAGCAGCCCCGAAGAAATAGCCGGTGGTGTCTCGGTGAGACACCGCTCGCTCATGCACTGCGCAGCGCCTCGGTCTGCGCAGTGAGGATCGAAAACAAACTGCGCGAGCTGCCAACCCATTCTCTTTTCATGAAATCCTATCTTCATACCTCTCATTCACTTCTTGTCACCGCCCTCGTGGGAAGTTGTCTAGCGTTCATCTTCACCAGCCCACTGCACGCGCAAAAAGCGAAGCCTGCGGTCGATCCCGCGACACACGCCGCGCACGTCGCCGCAGGCACAATTCCTGCCGATCCCGCGCCGGACAACGCCAAAGGCGATCCCGCGCTCGCGCAGCAAATCTCGCAGTTGATGGCGAAGGTCACGCAGCTCGAAGCCACGTTGGCAAAAGGTGCACCGCCCGCCGCAGCCATGCCTGGCATGGCAGGCATGACACCAGGGCCAGCGATGGCAACTGATACGCCAATGACCGGAATGGGCGGCGGCGCGGCACCCGCAGCGGGGGGCATGAACGGGATGATGGGCATGATGGATAAGATGATGGGAATGATGGACAAGATGATGAGCATGGGTGGCGACGCAATGCCAGCGGCAGCGCCAATGGCCGCCGGTGCGATGCCAATGATGGACGATGACATGATGGAGATGGCCCCAATGGGCGGCGGCAGCGCGATGCCAGCAGCACCCATGGCTGGTGGCGGCATGGGCATGATGGGGATGGATAAGATGGAAATGGCCGGGATGATGGGCATGGGCGGCGGCAGTATGGCCGCGATGCCACAGTCCGCGCTCCCTGGGTTCCCCGGTGCCTCGCACCTCTATCACCTCGGCGCGACGGGCTTCTTCCTCGACCACAAGACGCACATCGCCCTCACCACCGAGCAGACAGCCGCGCTCAATCAGGCAAAGGAAAAGGCGGCTCTCGCGAAAAGCACCGCCGACCGCGCGATTGAGCAAGCCGAGCAAGAGCTCTGGACGCTCACCGCGGCCGATCAGCCGGACATCGCCGCCATTGAGGCGAAGACCGCCGAAATCGGAAAGCTGTCGGGCGCCGTGCGCGTGGCCTTCATCCGCGCCATCGGCGAGGCCAGCAAAATCCTCACCGATGTGCAGCGCAAAATCCTCACCGGCTTCGCGCCGCCCGCGCCTGCGATGCCCGCCCCCGCAGCTCCGGCAGCGATGGCTCCGATGAAAGACATGTGAGAACGACAACACTAACGGAGACAGAATATGAATACCAAATCCGCCGAATTCTCCTGCCACGCGCCGGACGCGCAGGCCGTGTTCGTTGCTGGCAGCTTCAATGAGTGGAGCGCCGATGCGCTGCCGCTTACCCGACAAGCGGACGGCCACTGGCGCGCCAGCGTGCAGCTCCCGCCTGGACATCACGAGTTTAAGTTCATCGTCGATGGCCAGTGGTGCTGCGAGCCCGGCTGCGAGCACGAACATCGCGGCTGCCCGAAGTGTTGCGCGAATTCGTTCGGCACCATGAACCGCGTCCTTGACCTCTGACATGCAGTCCATAGCGCACAACGTCCACCATCGCGCCATGCGCGCGATGACTGTGCTCGCAAACGCGTGCGTGCTGTTGTTCGCCAGCGAGACAGGTGCGCAGGTTTCACCGGAGGATCACGCTAAACATCACCCCGCCACTGCGGGAGCCGGGGCAATGCCGACCACGCCCGGAGCGGCTCCGGCCATGGGTGCAATGCCCGCGGCTAGTGGCAGCCCAGCGCCCGGCGGCATGGGAGACATGGGCGAAATGATGAAGGAAATGATGGGCGGCGTTCCGACAAAGGAACTCTATCCGTCGCTCATGGCGGTGCCGGAACTCACACTCGAAAAGCGCAAGCAAGTCGAGGCGCAAGCAGACGAGCGGATGCACGCGGGCACAGTCCTAATGGGACAGGCGCTCGACACACTCAACGCAGGCTCGCAGGCCGGCGATTATACGGCGATGCACGAGGCGATGACGCGCCTCCGCGAAGGTGCGGCGCAATTGGAGAGCGGCATTGCCGCGCGCCGCGCCCTTGCGGAAGGCCGCGCCCCGCGCGAGGTCGCGCTCGCTTGGTTCAAGCAGGAGATGAACCTCTCGCCCGCTGCGCATCAGGGGTCGGGCGTCACGATTTTTCACCTCTTCACGATGGTGCTGCTAATCGCGTTCGCGCTGGCAATGGTCGCCATGTATTTCTTCAAGATGCGCCGCGCGGCGGCCCTCTTTGGGCGTATCGAGGCCGACAAGGGATCGCCACCACCGGGATCGTCACCACCGCTTAGCGGAGCACCGGGGCCGACTGCCGACAAGCCCGCTGCACCATGAGCGATCCTCCTCCGCAAGAAGCCTCACCGCCTATGGCCGCCAATTGGCGAGGGCAGCTTCGCGTTGGGAGCATCGTCACGGAAACGCCGGGCGTGAAAACGTTTCGCCTCCTGCCTTCGTCCGGCGAGCGCTTCCTCCCTTTCACCTTTGTGCCCGGCCAGTTCGTCAACGTCGCGTTCTCGATTGGCGGCGCGAGAATGAACCGCTCCTATTCGATCTCGTCCTCCCCAACGAAACGCGATTACGTCGATCTCACCATCAAGCGTGAGCCGCGCGGCGCGGTCTCCCGTCACATCGTTGATCTGGTCAAGGTGGGCGACTTAATCGAAGCGGGTGGCCCGGTCGGAAAATTCACGTTTGATGGCACCGAGGCTGAGAACATCGTCCTCATCTCCGCCGGTGTCGGCATCACGCCGATGGTGAGCATCACTCGCTATCTCACGGAGCGCTCCTGGCCCGGCGAAATCTTCTTTATTTATACCTGCCGCACTCCGGCTGATTTCATTTTCGCGGACGAAGTCGCCGCGCTTCAGCAGCGCAATCCAAAGCTGCATGTCGCCGTCACGAGCACGAAGGCGGAAGGGACAGACTGGAAAGGTCCGCGCGGACGCCTCACCAAGGAATTGCTCACGCAGACGGTTCCCGGTCTTGCCTCGCGAAGAATCCACATCTGCGGCCCGGCTGCGATGATGGACGCAACCAAAGCGCTCCTCACCGAGCTGGGAGTTCCGCCGGATCAGGTGAAGTCCGAACTCTTCGGCGCGACCAAGCCCGCCGTGGCCGCCGCCGGGACCACTGCAAAACCGAGCGCCGCCGCGACGGGTCCGCAGGTCACGTTTTCCAAGAACAACAAGTCGGCGAAAATCCGCGACGGTCAGACCGTTCTCGAACTCTCCGAAGAACTCAGCATCGGCATCGAAAACTCCTGCCGCATTGGCACCTGCGGCCTGTGCAAAGTGAAGATGACTTCCGGCGAGGTCACGATGGCTGTCGAGGACTCGCTCGACGCCGATGAAAAAACCAACGGCATCATCCTCGCCTGCCAGGCCATCCCAAAAGGCGACATCAGTGTGGAAGCATAGCCCTATGAAAGATCGCGAACGCATCGTCATCACCGGCATTCTCAGCCTCCTCGTGCTGGGCTGGCTCGGGTTTCTCGTGCATAGCTCGCCGCGCTTTGCGGGCAGCAGCATGGGCGCGGTGTTTGGCATCGCGGGAGCCGTGCTCATGCTGTTCCCGCTCGCATATCCAATCGTCAAGCGCATCCCCTTCATCAACACCCGCGTCACCAAGCATGTGTCGATGGAGACGCTGATGATCATCCACGTCTATGCGGGCATCTTCGGCCCTGTGCTCGCGATCATACACACCGGCCACAAGTATGAAAGCTGGCTGGGAATTACGCTAACGGCAGTGATGATGCTCGTGGTCGTGAGTGGATTCGCCGTGCGCTATCTGCTCACCTATGTCGGCCACGAGATCAAAGATAAATTACTCCTGCTCCAGACCGCCCGCGGCGATCTCGATCACGCGTGGGGAGTGCTTGAAAATACTCCGGTCGAAATGCGCGGCCTGCCGAACGCGCGCCTCCTAACGGCCGGGCTGGCATCGGTGGGGATCGATCTCTCATCCGGCGGCCCAGCCGGTGAGGTGACCCGCCTCGCCGAATCCGTGGCGGATTTGGAGTATGCGGTGCGCACGCACGAGTTTTTCAAACGCTGGTTCGCCCGATCTTTGAAGCTGCACATCGTTTTCTCCATCATGCTTTATGTGTTGCTCGGGCTGCACATCTGGGCGGGGATTCATTTCGGACTGAGGTGGTTCTCATGACACTCAAAAAAGCACTGCTCTATGCGGCCCTCACCTTCGTTCTGCTGGTGCTCGCTTTCTTTGTCTTCTCCTCTCGCCATCCCAATAAGACGGCGCACGCGGCACTCTCACCCGCCTCTTGGCAGCACATGGTTCTCCCCGGCGAACTCTCGCAGCCGCACGCCTTTCTCGCGAACAACTGCGCCGCCTGCCACACCCCGAACAAGGGCGTCGAGGCGCAGAACTGCATCGTCTGTCACGCCGACAACAAGACCGTGCTCCAACGCCAGCCGAGCGCCTTCCACGCGGAGATCAGCGAGTGCGCCGCCTGTCATCTCGAACACCAAGGCCGCATCCCGAGCATGACGAAAATGGATCACGTCGCCCTCGCGCACATTGGCTCGAAGCAAGTGCAGAAGGCCGCCGCCGCGCACGATCCGCAACTCGCTGCACTCGTCGCCTGGATGAAGCAGACCGACGCTGCACCCCCCGCGCCCCACCTTCAGCGCGCCGAGTCGCAGCTCAACTGCGCGACGTGTCACTCCACAAAAGACCGCCATCGCGGGCTGTTCGGCAATGACTGCGCACAATGCCACGCGACCGCGAAGTGGACCATCGCCGCCTTCCGCCATCCTTCATCCGCCTCGCAGTCATGCGCGCAATGCCACCAAGCCCCGCCAAGCCATTACATGATGCACTTCAAAATGGTTTCGATGATGACCGCCCGCGTGGCGAAGGCCGAGGTGAATCAATGCTTCCTCTGCCATCAAACGACCTCATGGAACGACATCAAAGGTGTTGGCTTCTACAAGCACCACTAAAGACCATGACCCGAGATCCCATCTGCGGAATGACTGTCAACCGAAACAGCGCGTTTCATGCGGAGCGCGATGGTCAGACGTATTTTTTTTGCGGTGATGAATGCCTCCAGCAATTCCTGAACGCCTCTGCTGTCACTCAGCGTGCCGGGCCGTGTGTCATCGTGATCTTTGGCGCATCCGGCGATTTGACGAAGCGGAAGCTCCTGCCTTCTCTCTGCAACCTCGTCGCCAGCGGTTTGCTGGCCGAAGATTTTGCCATCATCGGTGTGGGGCGCAGGGAGTGGTCGGACGAAGACTTCCGGCAGCAGATGCGGGAGGCAGTGGCCGAGTTTGCCACACAGAAAGTGGACCCGGCAGTGTGGGCTAGCATCGAGCAACGGTTGCGCTACAGCCGTGGGGCCTACACCGATCCGGGAACTTATCAAAAGCTGAGCGCAATACTGGCTGAATCGGACGCAACGCACCACACCGGCGGGAATGCCTTGTTCTACCTCTCCGTGCCGCCCGCTTCCTTTGCACCTATCGCCCAACAACTCCACGAGAACGGTTTGTTGCAGGAGACGCCGCCGGTTTGGCGGCGGCTCGTGATCGAGAAGCCGTTCGGCCATGATCTGGCCTCTGCACGCGAATTGAACGCCACCCTCGCCTCTGCTCTCGCCGAATCGCAAATCTTCCGCATTGATCATTACCTCGGCAAAGAAACCGCACAGAACCTCCTCGTGTTCCGACTCGGCAACAGCATGATCGAGCCGGTCTGGAGCCGCACGTTCATTGATCATGTGGAAATCACAGCAGCGGAGTCGATTGGGATCGAAGGTCGTGCTGCCTTCTACGAAACCGCCGGTGCGTTCCGCGACATGATGCAGACCCACATGCTGATGATGCTCGCCCTCATCACCATGGAGCCACCTGCCTCGCTGTCAGGGGAAGCCGTGCGCAATGAAAAGGCCAAGCTGCTCGAAGCCATTCGGATTCCCAAGCCAGAGGACGTGATGCGCGACACTGTGCGCGGCCAGTATGGGCCGGGACAGGTCAACGGCAAACCCATCGCCGGGTATCGCGAAGAACCGAGCGTATCGCCAGAATCAACAGTCGAAACCTTTGCCGCAGCCAAGCTCTGGGTGGACAACTGGCGCTGGGCAGGCGTGCCAATCTATTTGCGCACCGGCAAGCGACTCGCACGCCGCGTCACCGAAATCGTGGTCCGCTTCAAGAGTCCGCCGCTCTCGCTGTTTGGCGGCACGGAATGTTCCCCGCTCGGCCCCAACCTGCTAATCATGCACATCCAGCCCGATGAAGGCATCACCCTGCAAATGCGCGCGAAGACGCCGGGGCCGACCATTCACACGCGAGCTGTGACGCTCGACTTTGACTATGCTCAATTTGGAAAAGTCGCGCCCACCACCGGCTACGAAAAGCTGGTCTATGATTGCCTCACGGGTGACCCGACGCTGTTCCATCGTGCCGACATGGTGGAGGCCGCATGGAAAGTAGCCGACCCGATTCTGAGCACCTGGGCCAGCCAGCCGCGCGAGCATCTGCCGATTTATGCCCCTGGAACTTGGGGGCCACCCGAGGAGGAACAACTGCATCGCTGGCATAGCCGATGAAACCAATCACTGAGTCAGACATCTCGAGTCACCCATTACAGCTGCGGCGCATCGGCGTGGTGATGGAGCCAGAGCCAGGCAATCCGCTGGAGGCGGAAGGCGTGTTGAATCCGGCATCGGCGCGCGGTCGCGACGGGAATCTGTATCTCTTTCCGCGATTGGTGGCGCGGGGGAATTACTCGCGCATCGGCATCGCACGGGTGCGTTTCAACGACGCTGGCGACCCGGTGGGCGTTGAGCGACTGGGCATCGCGCTGGAGCCGCAGGCTGATTACGAACTTCGGCCCGATGGCGGCGGTTGCGAAGATCCGCGCATCACTTTCATCGAGCCGCTGCAACGGTATGTGATGACTTACACGGCGCTTTCATCTCGGGGACCGCGAATCGCTCTGGCCATTTCGGTAGATTTGTTTCACTGGGATCGACTGGGGCTGGCGAACTTCATGCCGTATGAGGGTGTGGACTTCAATGATGTCGCCAACAAAGACGCCTTGCTCTTTCCCATCGCCATCCCCGACCCTGACGGACAACCTTCAATGGCGCTGATCCATCGTCCGCTCTTCCCAGGCACCGGGCCGGACGAAAAACTTCACTGCCGGTTTCCTCGCGTGGTGGACATCCTTCGTGAGAGCATCTGGATCTCTTATCACTCATTGGTGAATGAGGTCTGCACCGAGCATCATCACCTCTGCCACTTCGATTCGCACCGGCGGCTGGCGTGTCCGGTCGTGGCTTGGGAGCAACTAAAAATCGGCGGGGGCACTCCGCCCATGCTGACTCCGCAAGGATGGCTGTTCCTCTATCATGGGGTGTGTGAGGCATTGAACAAGCTGTCGGGATGCGAGCTGAGTTACTCTGCGGGACTGCTCTTGTTGGATGAGAAACACCCTCATCTCATCCGCTATCGGTCGCCAGAACCGATCCTGACGCCGGAGCTGCCCAAAGAGCGCGAGGGCACCGTGCCCAATGTCGTCTTTCCCACTGCGATTGACAGGCGGGATGACCTCGGTTTGACGGGCCGTTTCGATGTTTACTACGGCATGGCTGACAACCTCATCGGCGTGGCACGGCTGGACTTGCCAGCAGATCTACCGGCTGAAACGGAACCGGGGTATTTGGAGGGTTTTCGCAAGCTGCGGAGTTCAACCTGCAATCACCCTGGAGAAGGCAATAGAGGCTCACTCAAAATCACCCCACTCCCTCCGACTCATGAAGCCTGAGTATCTTCACGCCATTTCCAATCATGTGCTCGTCATTGGCGTCGGGCTTGGAGTTTTCGCCCTCGTTCTTGCCCTGCTCCTGAAAAGCAGACAGGCGCAGATCGTGGCACTAGCCGTCGTTCTAGTCAGTTCCGCTGCCGCCTATCCGGTGCTGTTTCTCGGACAACAAGCATACAAATCCGTGCGTGGCATCGCCGATGAGCCAGGCCAACGATGGCTGGATGTCCACATGGAGCGGGCGGAGAGTACGATCTACATCTACTACGCCTTGATGATCGTCGCCGGGGCAGCGCTCGCCGCGCCCAAATGGAAGCCCAAGACCGCCGTGCCGCTGGCGCTGGTGACTTTGGTTCTCGCCGCCGCCAGCATGGGCGTCGGTGGCTGGATCAGCTACGCAGGCGGGCGTGTGAGACACCCGGAGTTTCGAGATGGCCCGTCACCTGCGGCGGTGGAGGCCCGACATCAGCACTCGGGGCACAAGTAATCACCACATCATTTTCCGACACTCAAATCTGCCGGATACCAAAAGAACACAGACACCCACCACCATGACCAAAATTATCACCATCACCCTTGCCGCAGCCACACTCTTCGCTGTGAGCAGTTGCACCACTCGCAATAAGGCTCCTTCGGGTCAGAGCCAGTCCATGCCCGGCATGTCCGCTGCGGAGCACGCCAAGATGTAGAAACGCGGAGCATGCTCATGTCACGACGGCATCCCTTGTCGGTGCCGCCGTGACTCCTGTTCACTCACCTCAAACCACTGCCAATCATGCGCTACCACCCTATTTCCGTTCTTGTGTTGCTCGTCCTTCTGTCCGCATCTTCGGCGATATGGGCTAAGACCGTGAACTATGATCTCACCCTTTCGGCAATCACCGTCAACTATGGCGGCAAAGAACGCCCGGCCATGGCCATCAATGGCAGCATCCCCGGCCCGACGCTTCGCTTCATCGAGGGCGATGATGCCGTCATCCGGGTGAAGAACGAGCTCAAAGAAGACACCTCCATTCACTGGCACGGAATCCTGCTGCCGAACGATCAGGACGGAGTGCCGCATGTGAACATGGCACCGATCACACCCGGCGAGACGCGCGAGTTCCGTTTCCGCCTCCGGCATGGCGGCACGTTTTGGTATCACTCTCACAGCGGCCTGCAGGAGCAGCTCGGCATTTACGGCAGCATCGTCATCACCCCCAAAGGCGGCGAGCGGATCAAAGCGGACCGTGATCTCGTGGTGGTGCTCTCCGACTGGACCAACGAAAGCCCTTATGACGTGCTAGCTCAGCTCCGTGCGGGTCGCGAGTGGCAGCAGATCAAGAAAGGCACAGCGCAGAGTATCGTCGGGGCCATCCAGAACGACGCGCTGCCGGACATGATCAAGCGCTCCATGAAACGGATGCCCCCGATGGACTTTTCCGACGTGGCCTATGACGCCTTTCTCGCCAATGGCAAGCCCGCTGCCGAGTTTCCCGCACAACCGGGCGAGACGGTGCGCCTGCGTTTGATCAATGCCAGCGCCGCCAGCTACTACCATCTCGAATATGCAGGCGGGCCGATGAAGATCATCGCCGCCGATGGCACCGATGTTCAGCCGGTGGCGACCGGGCGTTTTCTTTTTGCCATCGCTGAAACCTACGACCTGCTGGTGAAGGTGCCGCAACGTGGCGGAGCTTGGGAACTGCGCGCCAGCGCCCAGGATGGCACCGGCTACAGCAGCCTGTTCATCGGCCAGGGAGAACGACACACCGCACCCGATGTGCCGAAGCCCAATGTCTATAAGCCGATGGCTGGAATGGGCGACATGGGTGGTATGAGCGGGATGTCTGATGAGAAAGGCAAAGATAACATGAAGGGCATGGATCACAGCGGCATGGCAGGTATGGGCGAGGGCGACATGGCTGCGCCTGCACCCGCGATGGATCACAGCACGATGGCTGGAATGAAAAGCATGTCGCCATCAAAACCAGCGACGAAAACGGACAGCATGGCAAACATGAAAGGCATGGACCACAGCACCATGCCGATGCCCACCGAGAAGCAAAGCAGCGCCGCCATGAAGGACATGCCGCCGATGGCTGGAATGCAGGGCATGGACGACCCGGAGCGGCCCGGCAGCCCGTATGAAAAGCTGCGTGCCCTGCGGTCCACCGTGATCTCTGACTCACGACCGCTGCGCGAATACACCTTCCGCCTTCAGGGCGACATGATCCGTTTTGTCTGGACGCTGGATGGCAAGACCTTCTCCGAGGCGGACATGATCAACGTGCGCCAAGGCGAGAAGGTGCGCTTCACCTTCATCAATGATTCGATGATGCACCATCCCATGCATCTGCACGGGCATTTCTTCCGCCTCGTCACCAGCGCGGGCAGTCTCTCGCCCATGAAGCACACAATCGACGTGCCCCCCATGAGCAGCCACACCATCGAGTTCGCCGCTGATGAGCCGGGCGACTGGATGATGCACTGCCACGTCCTCTACCACCTCGCCATCGGGATGGCCCGCGTCGTTCACTACGAGGATGCCCCGCCGAATCCGCATCTCATGACGGGTGCCATGATGTCGGAGCATGATCCGGTCCTCTTCTTCGGTGAAGGCGTTCTGCTTTCGCAACTGACCGAGGGCACCGTCTCCTTGCAGAACAATCGCAACGGCCTCACGGCCCACTGGCAGTCGCGTATCGGCAACGGCAGCGACACCGATTACGAGCTGGGCATTGATTACGACCGCTTCATCACCTCCAACCTCAGCGCCTTTGCCAGCTATGAGTGGAGCAACGGCATCAACGAGAATCGCGGCATGTTCGGTGCCCGCTACCTCCTGCCGTTCCTAATTCAGTCCCAATTCTCCGTGGACACGGCTGGGGATTTTCGCTTCAGTGTCGGAAAAGTATTACCCATCACTGCACGGTTTTCAGTATTTGCCCGCGCCCAGTATGACACCAAAGCGCGGTGGGAGACCAGCGCCGGAGCAGAGTATTTCCTGCACAAAAACCTTTCCGTCGTTGGTCAATGGCACAATGAATATGGCTGCGGTGTCGGCATCGGCTTGCGGTTTTAAGATTGGCTGGCTATTTGCCACAAAACAATTTCAGGTAATTTTGAGGGGTTGGCCCTCTCTCGGAGTTGCATAGCACAAGACCCGCTTCCTTTGACCCCATGAGACATTTCTGGATTAGGATCATCACTGCCGCCATCTTCATGGTGACGCAGGTGGCTGGTGTTCCAATCTCAGCCCCTTTATGCGTGCAAGAAAAGGAAGTGATCTCATGCAAACTCGCTTGCTGCATGAGTACGGAGTGTGGATGTGGGATGACCCACCGCTGACGCCTGCGCCTGCGTCCAAAGGTGATGACTGTAGGCACAATCGTCGCCTCTTTGCTGCCCATAATGTGGAGCCACCGCCAGGGTGCAGAAGTCATGAAACCCCTCGCCACACCCGTCATCGGCGGGATGATTTCCAGTCTGATTCACATTCTGATTGTCACGCCCGTCATCTTCCTTTGGCTTCGCGGTCGTGAATTTAGAAAGGGCAAGTTGAGTACAGAGGCCAGCGAGACTTGACCCAGGCTTACGCTTTACGACTTTTCCAGCAGCAGGCGGCGGTCGATTGAGTCAATTGTGACACGGTACTTGTCGAGCACCCTATTCCCTAGCAGACCCGCTTCGGAAGGGAATATCTCCATGCGGTGCAGAGCAGTAAGCACATTCGTGATTTCTTCGCCGCCAAGTTGGAGGGACGCTCGCACGTTGCCTTTGCCTGCGCGCGCCACCCAATGCAGCGCAGTATCGCATCCGGTATCCAGCCGGATCCACTTTGGCGACGACCCATTCATAGATGCTGGCACGCACATCGAGTCATTGCGCAGTTTCATTGGCAAGACGGCGCAATAATTCCTGGGGTTTACCTCATTCAACACGCGGATGCAGCGTGATTTGAAATCAATCTGAACGATTCGCCCTCGAAAAAAGTCGTGACCGATGAGCCCATCAATGCGGCGGCTGCACCGGTCGCTAGTCGCCTGTAAATCCAGGGCCAAAGGAGTCTGACTTATGGCAACACTTCCAACGCTGCCGCGGAAACCATCGACTCGCCACGCAAAAGCTGCCGTGCCAACGCATTGGACTTGTTCACGCTTGCCGAGTTGCACGCCAATTTTGCGCGCCGTCGCTAGATCTAAAACGCTGGTGCCGGCGCCAGAATCGAGAAGAAAATTAAGAGGCGTCTCGCTTAGTTTAGTGGTCACCTTCACCCAAATGAGCCCATCTTCATAGTCGAAGGGAATGACTTGGGCTGTCGCCGTTTGAAACAATAATCCGAATAAGAACAATACGAGAGCCAAGAATTGGGACGCCGAGCGCACAAGGTTGGCACGAGCAGTCTCCATGCCAATCCTTCCGATGCGACAAGGCCGATCCGCTTAACAGGCACTGACGGAAAACCGTGCCAGGAATTACAGGCAAATCAGCCCTGTCGACCAGTGCTCATAATTTCATCATTCGAGCTACGACGGGGGCTTCTGCCGCCACCGCTACATTGCCGGAGTCCCCGGACGGATGGAGGCTCTTCAACGCGTTCACCGAGACGCTGAAGGATGGCAACCTGGCAGAACTGCCGAAGCGCACGCAGGCCCTTCACGGGCTGCTGGACACTCACGTTGGGCTTGGGCTCAACTGAGGTGTCGTTAGAAAAGTCGTCCTCAAAAGGGAGGCTTTTCTTTAGCTATCAGATCAGATTGTTATACACTAAAGCAGGTTTGTAGGGAGCACGAAACGCCACTCTACGGCTCCGACCATTGAAGCCATTGACATTTTAAGTGGAAGCCGCCATCTTCCATCCTGATGGGAGTGCCTTTTACCAGACGCCTGCTCAGTCTTTTGATCCTGCTGCTGTTTGCGGTCGGGAGCTCCTACCACAATCTATGCGCAGCGGGCCTCATTGAATGTGCCCCCTGCATTACCGAAGTGGCTGCTGACGGCTGCGGAAAATGCAAGACGTGTGAACAGTCAGCGAAGGCATCGGAATCCATTCCCCCGGTTAAGTTTCAGAATGCAGCGTTTGCGCTGATCCAGCTCGCTCTGACTTTTTCCACCCTGATCATTTCCTCTCCCCCGGCCCTGCCAGCTGAGCCGCCTCAGTTCGCTTCAGCCGATCTACCGCTGGCTTCAATTCTGCTCGATATTAAGCAGAGCATCCCTATTAGGGGACCTTCCGTTATTCTGTAACGAAGCCGCGAAATACGCTGGCTTTTTACAAAGCATCTTCGCATCAGGCAGCTGAGCGGTGATGCTCGTTTCCGCCGTCGAAACACGCGGCCCTACCAAAAGCAATGGAATTCTATGCGAAAATTAGTTGCCAGCCTTTTTATTTTAATCGTCTCAGCGAACGCTTCGAACGCCGAAACGACCCCCAAGTCCATCGAAACAATCGTGGCCGCCGTTCTAGCAAAAAATCCTGAAATCGCCTTTTATGAGGCCGAAATCGCAGCCGCCAGGGCAGGCCGTTCAGTAGCTGGAAAGCTCTCGAATCCGGAGCTCAGCCTGGATATCGGCCATAACCGTGTCTCGGCAGGCAACAGTGCTTCAGAAGGAATTGCCTATTCCGCCAGTATCGCCCAGCCGATTGAATGGCCAGGAAGGCTCGGACTTCGAAAAGCAATCGCCAACCGCGACATCGAGCTCGCTCAACTCGGCATTGAACGGTTCAAGTTCCATATCGCCTCAAAGGTTCGGGTCCTCACGTATTCACTCTCTGCCCACCAGACCGTCTCAAAAGCCGCTAACGACGTAGCCGCCCGCTACAATGACCTTCGGGAAGTAATGGTGCAGCGGGAACCGGCAGGAATCGCGCCGCAGCTTGAAGTCAAAACAATCGAAGCGGCGGCCCTCGTTTCCGAATCACGCGCTGCCAAGGCCGATATCGAGGTGCAAAAAATTCTTCTCGAACTCAATCAGCTGATGGGAGTCAGGGCAGACTCAGATCTTACAGTCATCAGGCCATCGTTCAGCCTTGCCGAACTGCCCCGGATCGAATCCCTTCTTACCAAAGCTGCAGAAAATAATTATGACATCCGGCTCAGGCGTTCGGAATTGGAGCAGCAAGGCTTCAAAGTGGAGCTCGCCAAGAATGAACGCTATCCGACTTTTACCGTTGGGCCGTTCGTGTCCCAGGAACGCGCCGACGAAAACCAGACCGTTATCGGCCTTACCTTCTCAGTTCCGCTACCCGTCTGGGATAGCGGCAAAGCCAAAGTAACGACCGAACAGGCTCGTAAAGCCCAGGCAGAAGCAACTCTCAATGCCGCCCAGCGCGAAGTAGAGAAGGAGCTGATGGGGTCAGTTCTCCTCTTCAGGTCTCACCAGAAGCGTCTTGCCCTCTGGCGAAACAGCGGAATTGACGATTATGCTGCTGCAGCGGCACTTGCCGACCGGCATTACAGGCTTGGAGCAGTCCCGATTACTACCTATGTCGAGCTTCAGGACAAATACTTGGAAGCGGTTGAGGCGATAAATGAAACCCAGGCTGAAGCCCTCGAGGCAGCGCTGCAGCTTGAAGAGCTGACCGGGCTTCCCGGCAGCATGCTGAAGCCTGCTCAGGATAAACCTGCTACCACGAAAAAATAAACGGAGGAATCTGAAATGAAACTGATCTTACTCGGAATATTATTACTCGGCCTTACATCTGCGCTATCCAGTTGCACCGAGTCACACGCCAGCAGCAGCCACAAACACGATGCCCCACCTCCCGAAAACGGAGCGCAGTATAAAGAAGGTAAAGGCATCGCCCTGACCGAGGTCATGGCGCAGTCTATTGACCTAAAAGTAGCTGAGGTGCAGGAGGAAGATATGACGCCGGTGTTCATTGCAGAACTCCAGTCGGTCCAGCGCGGGAATGAAGCGAGCGGATGGATATCCGCCGATCAGGCCGCACGCGTTCAGACAGGCATGAAGGTCGATCTGCGTGTGCCCGGCCACCAAAATATTGTTTCCGGCACGGTTACTCGGCTCGAAAAATCCCTATATGGTGCAGGAGGTGATTTCGAGGTTGCAGTTGCGGCGCCAACGGATTTGAAAGCAGGGACTGCCATAAATGCGACCTTCAGGCTCGAACCTGCTGAGGGGCTCACCGCAATCCCGAAATCAGCCCTCCTCACAACCGCTGAAGGTAAATTCGTTTATGCGAAGAACGGCGAATATTACGTTCGCACGCCGGTCAAAACCGGTGCTGTAAGCGACGCTTATGTGGAAGTGCTCGACGGCCTTTATACCGGTGATGAAATCGTAACGGCCCCGATTATGTCGCTCTGGCTTGCCGAACTTCAGATCCTGCGCGGCGGTAAAGCCTGCACCTGCGGACATTAGATTAAAGATGCTCGGCAGGCTCATCAAAATCGCAATGCGACAACGGCTGGCAGTCTTGCTGGCAACCGTTGTCCTGGCTGTTGTCGGAAGCTGGTCGGCGCTGAGGCTTCCCATCGATGCCGTTCCAGACATCACAAATCCGCAGGTGCAGATCAACACCAGCGTTGAAGCGCTTGCTCCGGAGGAAGTCGAAAAGCTCGTTACCTTCCCCATCGAAAGCGAAATGGCAGGGCTGCCCAATATGGTCGAGCTCCGCTCTTTGTCAAAATTCGGCCTTTCGCAGGTCACCATGACTTTCGAAGATGGAATCGATCTATACAGGACAAGACAGCTTGTTACCGAAAGACTGCAAGGCGTCCTGGACGAACTTCCTAAAGGTTTGAGTCCAAAGCTCGCGCCGGTGGCAACGGGCCTTGGAGAGATCTTCTATTACAGCCTCGAATATCGGGATGACGCGCCGCACAAGCCGGCAAGCCATGAAGAGCAGCTGATGACGCTTGCCCAGATTCACGAATACCAGGTTAAACCGCTGTTGAGAGGAACAAAGGGAGTCGTTGAAGTGAATACCAACGGCGGATACGAAAAGCAGATCGTAATTCAGCCTGATCCTGCCAGGCTCGCGATGCGGGGACTGTCGCTAAGCACGCTTGCCGAGATCATTGAGGAAAATACCCGCAACTCTGGTGGCGGATATGTGGAGATCGGCGGCGAGCAGTTAATCGTTCGTGCACCTACCCGGGTCAATTCTATTGAAGAGCTTACCAATCTTCCCCTTAAATTCGGAGGAGCGGTCGAACCGATCCTTCTTAGTGAGGTAGCAAGCGTCACTATAGGTAGCAACTTCAGGAACGGAGCTGCGACTGACAATGGAAGAGAAGCACTGGTAGGTGCAACCATCATGCTGGCGGGAGAAAATTCTCGTTTGGTTGCAAAAGCGGTTCGGGAGAAGCTAAGCGAGATCCAGGAGAAGCTTCCCCAAGGCGTCTTGATCAGAACGCTTTATGACCGCAGCGAGCTGGTAAACCGTACCATAACGACTGTTGAGAAGAACCTCAGTGAAGGCGCCCTGCTCGTTGTGATTGTGCTGTTCCTGCTGCTTGGTAACTGGCGGGCTGCTTTCATTGTGGCGCTGGTGATACCGCTCTCAATGCTCTTCGCCATCACAGGCATGACGAAGTGGAACCTGAGTGGCAACCTGATGAGCTTAGGTGCTATCGATTTCGGTCTGATCATCGATGGAGCTGTCGTAATGGTTGAAAACATCGTTCGCCACCTCGGAGAAAAACAACATCAGCTAGGGAGAAGACTGACGGATGGTGAACGTCGGGCTGAGGTTCTCCGTTCAGCAAGGGAAGTCGCAAGCCCAATGTTCTTTGGGGTTCTCATCATCACTGTCGTTTATGTGCCGATCCTGGCCCTTCAAGGCATCGAAGGAAAGATGTTCCAGCCCATGGCGCTTGTCGTCATGCTCGCTCTCGGCGGCTCGCTGGTCCTGGCGCTTTTTCTAATGCCTGTTCTTTGCTCTTTCCTGCTGGGGGGAAAAATACAGGAAAAGGACAACTGGCTGGTTACCGCCACCAAACGTTTCTATGAACCCCTCCTCCGCTTCGGACTGCGCTTTCGATGGCTGGTGGTTCTGCCGCTGGTTTTACTTTTTTGCTCTTCACTCTGGCTCTTCAGCAAAATGGGAGCCGAATTCATACCGCAGCTCGATGAAGGAGATTTTGCATTTCAGCTGATCAGAAGCAGCAGCGCCGGTCTTTCCTCATCCCTTGAACTCCAGAAGCAAAGCGAAGCGGTTATCCGGAAAAACTATCCCGAGGTGAAAGAAATTTTTTCCCGCATAGGAACCGCTGAGGTCGCCACCGATCCCATGAATCCCAATGTCGCTGACACATACATCATGCTGAAGCCCTCAAGCGAATGGCGAAAGATCGATGGCAGGACAATCAGCAAGGACGAACTCGGCGCACTGATGCGGAAATCGCTGTTAGACCAGGTGCCGGGCCAGAGCATTCTCGTGACTCAGCCAATTCAGATGCGCTTCAACGAAATTATGGCCGGAGCTCGCGCTGATCTAGTATGTAAGATTTTCGGTGACAGCTATGATGAGCTGGAACGGCTCGCCGGAGAAGCAAGGACGGTAATCACGGCCATTCCCGGAGGCGGCGAAACAGAGTTCGATAGCATCGGAAAGAACCCGATGATTGAGATACAGCCTGACCGCGCTGCGCTCAGGAAGTTCAATGTCCATGCCGATGATCTAAACCGCATCATCGAGACCGCGCTTGCCGGCAAGGAAGTTGGGGCGGTGATTGAAGGGAACCGCCGATCCTCGATTGTGGTTCGCCTCAGTGAAGAAAGACGCAGCGACCTCGCCGCCATTGAACGGCTTCCGATCCATACTGAAGACGGTGGAATGCTGCTACTCGGCCAGGTCGCAAAAGTAGTCCTTGTGCCACAGCCAGTTCAGATAGCACGGGAGAATACGCAGCGACGCGTCAGCATCCTGATCAACGTTCGCGGCCGCGACACCCAGAGCTTCGTCAGTGAAGCAACAAACGCCATCCATCAGAAGGTGAAGTTTCCCGACGGCTATTATTTCGAGTTCGGTGGCCAGTTCAAAAATCTGGTAGAAGCTAAAGCGCGCCTTATGATCGTGGTGCCCATGGCGCTGCTTCTGATTTTTGGGCTCATTTTCTTGTCATTCGGTTCGCTCCGGCAGGCAGTCCTCATTTTCTCCTGCGTGCCACTTGCCGTCACGGGCGGCATATTCGCCCTGTATCTGCGCGGCATGCCCTTCACCATTTCGGCGGCTGTAGGCTTCATCGCGCTTAGTGGCATCGCAGTGCTGAACGGTATTATGCTGATCAGCTTCATCAACCAACTTCGAAGCGGGGGAATGCCACTACGGCAGGCAGTGATTGAGGGAACCCTGACGCGTCTAAGACCTAAACTAATGACCGCGCTGGTGGCCTCGTTTGGATTTGTGCCAATGGCCATCGCGACTGGTGCGGGCGCTGAAGTCCAGCGGCCAATCGCCACCGTCGTGATCGGCGGGATCATTACTTCGACTTTCCTGACCCTGCTCGTAGTGCCGGTGCTCTATGACTGGATCGAGAAAAATACCAACCCAAAACCAATAAAGGAAACTACACCATGAAAAATATATTCTTGCTCCTTACCGTTCTCGCGCTTGGAGCTTCTTCCGTATTTGCTGAAGCCAACGTCAAAGCCGGTCCTCGAAAAGGCCTCATACTCGAGCTTCCAGGCAAAAACGCGGAGTTCTTTGTAGAGAAAGACCGAACGGTCAGCATCGCGTTTTATGACGCAGCAATGAAGAAGCTGACCCCGGAAAACGAAACAGTAACAGTTACCGCCGAGGCCCCGTCCGGTAAAACGAAAATCGAATTCGTGAAGAAAGGCGACCTGTTGGTCTCCAAATCACCTCTTCCCGAAGGCGAAGGTTACCAGATCGTCGTTCAGGCAAAGCCAAGCGCTGATGGGAAGTCAAAAAATTTCAGAGTGAAGCTAGAGACGCATGAATGCGGCGGCTGCAAAAACCCTGAATATGCCTGCACCTGCGACGAATAAAATGTCGAATCCTAGAGGCGGCAGTGTCCCTGCCGCCTCTAATTTTCACCTCCAAAGCCATGATCATTAACAGGAGAATATGCCTCGTGGCCATCTTCGTTGGCCTCCTCACTTCGTTAATTCCAGGCGTTTTAGCGGCCCCGCAGCTGGGGCGATATTTAACTGGCACCCTCACGCATCTTGATGTCGGCGCAAAACAGCCGCGGATGCGAAGGGACGACAACGGAAGGGAAATAAGTTTCACCTGGAAAGAGCGGACCAAGTTCGTTCAGAACTCAGAGTTCACGGAGGTCTCAGCCTTCAAGAAAGGGGACACAGTGAAGGTTTTTTACCGTAACCCGCATTTTGGAAAAGCTTTTGTAACCAGCCTCAAGAAAATCAGCCCAGCATCTCCCAAACCGCAAAAATGAAGGCCATCGAAATTGTGGGCCCGATTGAACAAACTTGACATTGATACGTCTTATCACAAGCTCAACTGAACTCATGCGAAGCCTCTGGAACCTAATTGCAATTTGTATGCTGGCGTTTCTCGTCCCGGCATCAATGCATTGCGTCACCGCTTCCATGCCGTTTGAAAGCTGCTCGGAGCCGATGGCAGTGTCCGATTGTGAGAGCAGCCGCTCTCACTCGGATAAACAGCATGACGCGCCGTCAGAGCATGACTGCCTGTCGCTCACGCTGGAGAAGAGTTTCCTTCCCTCTGGCCTTTCAATTCCTGCACTCCCTCCTAGCCCTGACCAGGATCTCTTGCTCATCTTGAAGGAGCAACGCCAGCTTCTGATGTCAGATGCAGAAGAAAAGAGCGCGAATACTCCGCCTGCCCAATTAGAGCCAGAGAGCTCATGGGTGTTTACATCTCGTGCGGCGCTGCCCGCCCGCTGGCCTTCAGATTTGGCCTGATAGGCGCGAGGCCTTGCATTGAGTAGCCGTCAATCTGGCTGACTTCAAGAGCGCTGCGCCTCCCAAACCCCGCGAGGCGCTGCCGTGCCCGCATGCCGTCAAATGGCCCGAGGCCGCAGCGGCTCTAAACAATTTTCCCCGTCAGCATCACCATGCCCAAATTCAGGTTCATCTTCCTCACCCTTCTATCTGTCAGTTCACTTCATGCGGCCGAGATCTCACTCGAAAGCGTTCCCGCCCGCGTCCGCTCCTCCAACCCGTCGCTCATCGCAGCCCGGCTTCGCATCGATGAAGCAAGGGGTCGTCTTCTCGGCTCAGGACGCCTTTCAAACCCCGAAATAGGCGCAGGTTTCTCGCATGATAGCCGCTTCCGGGAAGGAACCATCGGAGTATCATTTGACCAAAGATTTCCTGTAACGGCGCGGCTTCGCATCGAGAAGCAGCTCTCCGCGAAGCTCGTTGAAGCCGCTGAACTTGAAATAAGAGACGCCGAGCGTTTATCCATCGCCGAAGCGCAGGGACTGGTCGTAAAGTTGCTGTCACTAGAGCAGCAACGCGAACTCCGCACGAGACAAACCGAGCTGGCGCAAAAGCTGTCCAAGTTCGCCGGAGATCGCGCTGCCAAAGGAGAAATCTCACCCCTTGATGCCGCGCAGGCGCAAGTAGACAGCCAGAGATTGATACTTGAAGCCAGGAAAATCGAAACCGAGAAGGTTGCACTGGTCGGTGAACTAAAACCACTCCTTGGGATTGCGGCGAGTTCCGAACTTAATGTCAAAGGTACTCTTCCCAAGCCGAAAATGCCCGCCACTTCGTCCTGGCAAGGACGGCCCGACTACAAGCTGGCGCTTGTGAATGAAGATGCTTCGCGCATCGGCATTGATCTGGCAAAAACGAAGAAATGGGACGATGTGACAGCGGGTCTGATGTGGGAGGGCGAGAGGATGGAAGATGCGCCTGATGGCCTGGAGAAAACCGGATTCATCGGTCTTCGGGTTTCCATCCCCCTCCCGTTCTGGAACAAAAACCAGGGCGAGATCGCCGAAAGGAATGCAGCTGCCACGCGCGCTGCTTTAGAAACCAGAGCGCTGGCATCGAATATCACCAACCAACAAGCAGCGGCAAGAGCCGAAATGGCTGCCAACGCCCGGCTTGCCAGCGACACAGAAGGCACACTGCTGCCGCTGGTGCTGGAGCAGACCGGCAAGCTGGAAAAAGCCTATGAGACGGGGCAGAGCGACCTGTTCTCCCTACTTCGCTCACGGGAACAGCGGCTCCAACTCGAAGTGGCCGTCCTTGATGCAACCCGCGACTTCCACCTCGCCCGCATCCGCTACGAAGCCGCCAGCGGCAAGCACTCCCAAACGAGCTCCGACTCCGGCTCAAAGTAAGCCCTCAGATTTAACGAACATGAATTCCGCATATAAACTAGTCCTACTCAGCTTCTTCGCCGCAGCTCAGACTTTTGCAGTCGATGCCAAGCGAGCAGCCAACACCGTTGTCCTCGATGAGACCGGCGTTAAAAATCTCCGCATTGAAACAGTCGAAGCCGAAGAAACAGACTTCGAACAAACCATTTTCTCGCTCGGGCGTATCGAGTCTATACCTGGCAAAGTCGCCGCCGTCAGTAGCCGTATTACCGGTCGGATCGTCGAGCTCTCTGTCTCTGCCGGAGATGTGATCAAGGCAGGGCAGCAAGTCGCAAAAGTTGAAAGCAGACAGCCGGGAGATCCTCCTCCGGTCATTCCGCTCCAATCTCCAATTGCAGGCTTGGTAACCCATGTAGATGCCCGGCTAGGCGATCCTGTCGAACCTGAGAAGGCTCTGCTTGAAATCACCGATCTAAGCGAAGTCTATGCAGTGGCACGAGTCCCCGAACATCAGGCGGGACGTATGAAAGCCGGCATCATCGCGCACATCAAAGTTGCGGCCCTGCCCGGTCAGACCTTTGAAGGAGAGCTCCTCAGGTTTGGGACCTCCGCAGACAAGGCCAGCGGCACAATCGATGCAATATTCCGGCTTCCCAACCAAGCCGGACTGCTTCGCGAAGAGATGCGGGCCGAGTTCTCGATAGTCCTCAGCAAGCGCTCGGGAATTATCAGCGTCCCAAGAGCCGCGCTTCAGGGGGAAGCCAGCAACCGATTTGTTTACGTCAAAGATTTCGACGTTCCGAACGCCTTCGTCAAAACGCCCGTCCAGGTAGGGGAGATCAATGACCGATATGTAGAAATCACCAATGGCATACTTCCGGCCGATGAGGTCGTTACCAGAGGCGCTTATTCGCTCTCCTTCGCCGGAGCCAGCAGCGTGTCTCTAAAGGAAGCACTGGATGCCGCCCACGGGCACGAACACGCAGCTGACGGGTCGGAGCTGACCCCGGAGAAGAAGGCGCAAATGGATAAGGCCAAAGGCGGCGCAGCAGACGGCCATGGCCATGACGAGAAAGCAGGCAGTAGTCCTTTATGGAAATACTCAACCTTTGCCCTGCTTGCCCTTCTCGTTCTAAGCCTGATCCCCCGCAAGAACTCCAAAGCCGAAACGGAAGCTGAAAAGCCCCTTGGAAAGGAGGCTTCCTAGTATGCTGAATAAAATGATTCATTGGTCGCTCGGCAACCGGGTGATCATACTTGCCGCTGCCCTCATCCTCATGTTGATGGGGCTGAAAACCGCCACCGAGCTGCCGGTGGAAGTGCTACCAGACCTTACCAAGCCGACAGTAATTATTCTTACCGAGTCTCCCGGCCTTGCGCCGGAAGAAGTTGAGTCCCGCGTCACCCAGCCAATTGAAAGCGCCCTGATGGGCGTGGCTGGCCTTACCAGGCTTCGCTCCAACTCGGATGTAGCCCTGTCGCTCGTTTATGCAGAGTTCGGATGGGATACGGATATCTACAGGGCCAGAACTATGGTCCAGGAACGACTTCAGGGAGTCAGGGAGCAACTACCCGAAGGCGCGGAACCTTTTATGACTCCTGTCGCTTCTCTGATGGGCGAGATCCTTCTCGTTGGAGTGCGTTCTACGGTCAAAGAAGGTGAGCCCGGATACATGCAGCCACGCGATGTCCGCTCATTTGCTGACTGGACCATCAAGCGGCGCCTGCAAAGCATTTCAGGTATCGCGGAGATCCTCAACATGGGCGGCGGTATCAAGCAGATCGAAATCCAGCCCGATCCTTATAAACTTCAGGCCAATGACGTAAGTTTCCAGGAGCTTGAAGAAGCTGCTGCCGCATCCGCCAACACCACTACCGGCGGATTCATTAATACCGGACCGACTGAAATCATGGTGCGGAATCTGGCGATGACCGTCGACCTGAATGATATTGCGCGGACTGTAATCAAGAAGGTTAATGACCGCCCGATCTCCATCGGCGATGTGGCCAATGTCGCGTGGGGAGTTGAATCGATGCGCGGCGACGCAACGGTAAGCCAGGCCCCGGAAAAGTCTCCGACCTACGGGGTCATCATGTCGATTACAAAAGCGCCGGGCTTCGATACGAGACTGCTGACAGAGCAAATCAACAAAGCCCTCGAAGACTTAAAGCCAACCTACCCTCAAGGTGTAGAAACCACGCTCCTCTTCCAGCAGAAGGACTTCATTGATCACGCCATCGGCAACCTGACCGAAGCCATTCGGGACGGGGCGATAATGGTAACCATCATACTGTTCCTTTTCCTTCTCAACTTCCGGACCACCTTCATAACGCTGATGGCTATGCCCCTGTCGTTTGGCATTACCATGCTGGTATTCAAATGGGCTGGGATCAGCGTCAATTCCATGACGCTCGGCGGGCTTGCCGTTGCCATCGGCATGGTGGTCGATGACGCCATTGTGGACGTTGAAAACGTCTTCCGGCGACTAAGAGAAAATGCTGCTCTGCCGTCGCCTAAGCCAAGGCTTCAGGTAATCGCTAATGCCTCCGGCGAGGTGCGAAACTCGATCCTCTACGCCACCATCCTGATCATCCTCGTCTTCCTTCCGCTGCTCGGTCTGACAGGCGTTGAAGGGAAGCTCTTCGCACCTATCGCGATCGCAACCATCATATCGATGATTGCGTCATTCGTGGTGTCGCTTACCGCAATCCCGGTGCTCTGTTCCATGCTGCTATTCCCGAAAGCAGGCCATGCGCATAAAGACGGCTTCGTGACGAGAAGCATGAAATGGCTGCTTGAGAATACCCTGCTTAAAATAGGTCTTTCTCAACCATATCTCTCGCTTGGGGTTGTGCTCATTATCGTGATCTCGGCCTTCTCCCTGTATCCGGCGATGAACAAAGACTTCCTGCCGAAATTCCAGGAAGAGACCGCTCTCGTTGCAGCAACCGCTGCGCCGGGAACCTCGCTTGAGGAAATGAACCGGATCTCCGATGTCATTGAACAGCAGATATTGTCGGTTCCCGAAGTGCGCAAAGTCGGGCGGCGGCTTGGACGCGCAGAGCGGGGAGACCATGTCGTTCCGGTTTCAACGGCAGAATTCGATGTCGATTTCCGTGAGGCTGAGGGTGAGCACAATGCCGTGCAGAGGGGCCGGAAAGAAATTCTCGAAGATCTATCTAAAAAGCTTAAATCCGTCCCCGGCGTCTTTGCGGTCGTAAGCGGCCCGCTGGCTGACCGCATCGGGCATATGCTAAGCGGTGTATCTGCGCCGGTCGCGATCAAAATCTTCGGACCGGACCTGGAAAAACTTCGCCAGATAGGGATTGAGATCCAAACGGTTGCTAAAACCATTCCGGGTTTTGAAGATTGCAAACTCGACCAGACCTCTTCCATCCCGCAGCTGCGGATCGAAGCTGACCGCGACCGCTCCCAGGCTTACGGCGTCGCTCCAGGCAAGCTGAATGACCAGCTTTCGGCCCTTATTGGCGGCAAAGAAGTGGCAGAGCTCCGCGATGGGCAACGCTCGGTGAATCTGGTTACCAGATTACCCATTGAGTGGCGCGACTCGCCGGACAAAGTAGCGGAACTTCCGATCGAGACAGGCGAAGGCCAGCGCATACCGCTATCACTGGTAGCAGAGGTGCGTGAAGCCAAAGGGCCAAACGTCATCTTCCGTGAGAACAGCCAGCGCCGCTTTGTGCTTGCGATCAAACCCACAGCCCGGGACGTGAGTAACCTGGTTCCGCGCTTGCAGGCGGAGGTTGCTGCCAAAGTGAAACTGCCGGAAGGATATTTCGTTTCTTACGAGGGCGAGTTCCAGGCCCAGCAGGAAGCCACACAGCGTATCGCATTATTCACGCTCGTGATCCTGGCAGTCATTGCTTTCCTTCTCTACGGCTATTTCAGAACAGCGTTCTTCGCTTTCCAGGTGCTTTGCGATATTCCGCTGGCTCTGGTAGGAGGTCTCGTCTTCACCTATTTCAAGCTGAACAATATCAGCATCGCCACCCTGGTCGGATTCATTGCCGTTGCCGGTGTCGCCGCCAGAAACAGCATCATGCTGATCAGCCATTATCTGCATCTCATGCAGCATGAGGGCGAGAGCTTCACCAAAAAGATGGTCATACGCGGCACCAAGGAACGTCTCGTTCCCGTGCTTATGACAGCCCTGGCTGCCGGTATCGGCCTGATCCCGCTTGTGCTCGCCGCCGACCAGCCGGGCAAAGAAATCCTCCACCCGGTCGCCGTCGTTATTGTCGGCGGCCTCGTCACCAGCACTCTTCTCGGTCTCGGAGTTACGCCCACAGTGTTCTACACCTTCGGCAGAAAAGCAGCCGACCGCGCGATCCAGAACGAAGCACCAGCCTCACACTAAATTTCCATGCGGGCGCTACGCAGATGCAGCGCCCGTAATGGCACAAGAAAAACAAATACCAAACCACAATGAAAAAGATACTGACTACATTCCTCGCCCTCGGCCTTGCTTTCACTTTGAACGCTGCTGAGAAACATGACCATGAACATGCCGCTAAAGCGGGCCCCACCGGAGGCAAGCTCATTACCGAAGTTGAACCGCATGTTGAGTTCTTCATTAACGCCGACAAAAAGGTCGAAATCCGCTTTATCGATGATGACAACAAAGTCGTCGCCCCCGGCGAACAGGTGATCGCTGTCACCCTCGGTGACCGCTCAAACCCTACCAAGCTCGCTTTCACCAAGGAAGGCGACAAACTGGTATCCGACAAAACGATCCCTGAAGGCAATGACCTTCCAACCGTTGTGCAAATCCGCCAAAAGGCAGGCGAAAAAGCAGTTACTGAAAAGTTCAACCTGAACCTCAGCGACTGCCCTACCTGCAAGAATAAGGAATATGCTTGCACCTGCGAGCACGGGGATGACGACGACCACAAAGACGAGAAGAAGAAATAGTCATTAGTTTTGAGCGGAGCGCCGGTCCAAGGCCGCGCTCCGCTCGTCCTATATCTCCCCACGCGTGGGGGCTTCCCATGAAGCCAAGACTCCTATACAAGCTGAACTATGTCCGAGCATAAGCATGATCATACCGAGGGCGATGAACATGAACATTCAGCAGTTGATGCGGATGGGCATGATCACAGCAAAGGCGTAACGCAGACCCAGATCGTCCTTGTCACTATATCAGGTGTTCTCCTTGGGATAGGCATCGCCGTAGAAGCAATTCATTCTCTGCCAGCGTGGCTGGCCACAGTGAATTTCGTTGCTGCCACACTTACCGGAGGAGCACTCATCCTGCCGCATGCTCTATCTTCTTTCAGAAAGCTGCGTCTTGATATGAATGTGCTGATGACCGTAGCCGTCAGCGGCGCATGGATCATTCGACAGGGCGAAGAAGCAGCCGCCGTTGTATTTCTATTCGCGCTCGCCGAACTCCTCGAATCATGGAGTGTCGGCAGGGCAAGACGCGCAGTTAAGTCTCTTCTCGCACTTGCTCCTGAAACGGCCTTTGTCAAAAACAGTGATGGTCAAATATCGGAGGTGGCCGCTTCAAGCGTTCAGGCAGGAGCGATCATCATAGTTAAAAGCGGCGAGCGTGTGCCGCTTGATGGCAAAATAATCAAAGGCACTTCCTCAATCAATCAAGCCCCCATCACCGGCGAGTCTGTCCCGGTTGAAAAGGCACCCGGCGACAACGCTTATGCCGGAACGATCAATGGCGAGGGTTCTCTCGAGATCGAAGTAACCAAGGCATTTAGTGACTCCACTCTCTCCAGAATCATAAAGCTAGTTTCAGAAGCAGAAGAGCAAAAGGCCCCGACGCAGACCTTCGTTGACCGCTTCGCGCGGATATACACCCCGGTGGTTTTTGTCCTCGCGCTGATCATAGCCATTATTCCGCCCCTACTCACCGGCGAATGGGATCTCTGGTTCTACCGTTCCCTGGTGCTCCTGGTGATTGCATGTCCCTGCGCTCTCGTTATCGCAACTCCCGTCTCAATTGTCTCCGGGCTTACCGCACTTGCCCGCCGCGGGGTGTTGGTGAAAGGCGGCGCTCATCTGGAATCGATTGGAAAGCTGAAAGCTCTGGCGGTCGATAAAACCGGAACCATTACAGAAGGACGGCCACGTGTGGTTGCCGTTTTTCCCTTAAGCACAAAGACTGAAGAGGAGATCCTGTCTCTTGCAGCCAGCATCGATTCAAATTCATCGCATCCTCTCGCATCGGCAGTCGTTGAAGCTGCCAAACAGAGAAATGTGAGTTTCGCATCAGCGGAGAACTACAAAGCCAAAACCGGACGCGGCGCAGAGGCTGACATCGATGGTCATCCCTATTTTATCGGCAATCATAAAATGGCGCACGAGCTCGGCGTGTGCACTCCGGAAGCTGAAAAGCAGTTCTCTGAAATTGAAGGAAAAGGGCTATCACTTGCCATCCTCGGCCATAAGCCGCATCCGGACTGCAAAGGGGAACTGCTCGGCGTCATCTCTATCGGAGACATGATGAGGAAGGAAGCACCGGAAGCCCTTAAGCTTCTCCATGCTGCCGGTGTGCAGAAAGTTGTCATGCTAAGCGGTGATAATCAGCGCACAGTCGATGCAATTGCCGCCAAGGCTGGGATCGACAGCGCTATCGGTGATCTGCTTCCCGCCGACAAGGTTGACCGCGTTAAAAAGCTGGTAAGCGAGTTTGGCTATGTAGGCATGATCGGCGACGGAGTTAACGATGCACCTGCACTTGCGGTGGCAACCGTCGGGATCGCCATGGGCGCAGTTGGAAGTGATACCGCAATCGAAACAGCTGACATCGCACTGATGAAAGATGACCTCACAAAGCTGGCCGAGGCAATTCATACCGGGCGAAGAACCCTGAGCATCATCAAATTCAATGTAGGCTTCGCCATTGCTGTGAAAGCAGTCTTTCTTGTATTGGCATGCTTTGGCTACACCAGCCTATGGCTCGCTATCCTGGCCGACACGGGCGGAACGCTGCTTGTTATCGCTAATGCCCTCCGGCTTATCAGAACTCCCAAGCTGAAAACCTGACTATGGCCCCTGCTAAAAAGCAAAATGTGAACCGCCCGAAAAAGCCTTCGGTGACGATGGATCTTCGTGAGAAGATGCTGCTTTTCTCACTGCCTTGCATAGTGCTGGCCGCTGTAGCAATGCTTCTGATCGGAGCCAACAGACAGAGGCAGATCCACTCCGTCAATAAGCTGTTGGCTGAATGGAAAGTCAGTTACAATCTGACGCCTGAACAAATGGCGGAGATAAAACGGCTTGAGCTGGAGTTTCACGGCACCGGCAATCCCTTTACCAGCCCCGTTCCAAAGGATGCAGCAAGCGTCACCGCTCACCATGTTGAAATCAGCAAGCTCATGAAGCCCGAGGAAGGAGAGCGCTTCCTCAAGGCGATGGAAGCCAGGAACGAAGCGCATTGATCGGGTCAATATTGCCCTACTGACGAATGCCCTCAGCGTTCGTGCCCAGGGCATCTATAGTCGCGGTGCCCGTCACCATGCCAAATGTGTTCATGGTGGTGGCGGTGGTTTCCGCAGAAGCGTTCATGGACATGTTTGTCCCCACGCTCTGAATGCCCGCCCCGGTTCTTATTATCACTGCCCTGACGTCCGCTTCCTGAGTGATTATCTCTGGCAGATGCTACTGATGTAAATGCTACCGCTCCGATAGCTCCGATGATCAATGCTGTGAGTCTTGCGCTCGTCTTGTGAAGTTTCATCTTGAAGAAGTTTTGAGTTTAGGATGGCTTGTTGCTGTCCCTTTCTTCGATGTAAGCGCCTTCAGGTTTATTCATATGAATTTTGCCCTGTCAATAGGCGAGTCGCTACCCAAATGGTGATTCCATTCATCTTATCATGTATAATTTGAAAGTGCCAAACAGCCTTTCCACGATCGCTACAGCGATGTTCATCGCATTCCCGGCCACCACTGCTTGGTTGCGGATGATTTGCATTGCATCGCTTCGTTTGCCTATGTGAACCTGATCACCGAAGGCGTCACCGGAGTAAAGCTGCTGAAAGAGTCGCGCATTGTCGGAGCTCGTCTGCCGCGGATGCGGGCGCGCCTGGATAAGCTCCGAGCCAAGAAGAAAACGAAGAAACTAGTGCACAAGTATTGCCCGGGGTGCCTCAAATAGGGAGCGGGGGCAATCCCTAGTCGCTATCTGGGCGTCGACCCAGTCGGCCGCTCGACTGTTGATGAAGGATCTTCAGGGCCTTCAGAAGGTGAAGATGATTTCTTTGATGCTTTCTGGCCGCTAATTTTCCTGGTTAGAGCAGCGAGAGCATCGTTGATTTCTTTCTCGTCTTTTATGGCCTGGGAAATTTTCTCCGCTAGCTCAGTCAGTATTATTCTGATGCTATGTGCAATCTCCAAGCACTCTTCGTCAGTATCTTGATGGACTCCTTGGCTCAAAACACCGTAGAGCAGATGTAGAGGGTTTTGACCTTTGATAAGCAACGTCGGAGGAAATACATCGCTCAGCATTTTCATTACGTTCGAGAATTGGTGTTCTCGTCGGGCGGCCTCCAATTGTTGGATTTCGCCTGCCTTGTTTCCATCGAGTTTTGCGACTCTTATGATCTCGTCGATGATCCGTGCCTTCTGATTTTCGATCACGCGGCGGTAGTAAGCAGATGCGGCAATTCCGAGACTTTGGTTCTCGCAGGATCTGCCCTTAAAAAAAAGATCTCTGTCCGGGCCTATAAGGGATATGACTTTGCTTGGAAGTGGCGGACCGAATGCAGGGTTCTCGCCTAGCTTTTTGATTTTGGCTACACCCTTTGGGGACAAGTCGTGGTAAACGATTGCGTAGCTCTTGAAGGTGAATTCACAGTTAGCACACCGATAGAGTACAAATATGTATTGTGGGCTACCGTGGTAAACCGATCTACCATCCACACACTTGAAAGTTCTTATACCGCCACATTTTTCGTGGCCGCAGTGCATGAGCAATTCCGGCTGCCTCATTGCCTTGTTTGCTTCTCCTTGCCAAAATTCCGAAACGAACAATTCTCGGTTTGGTGGACAGTGGATGAGGAAGTCTCCAAAAGTTGTTTCAGGAGAATTTTGTGTGTCCGTAATCCGGCTCATAATTTGATGGAGTGGAGATTGCCCAGGTTCGCCCCAATTTGCTTCATCGAAAAACTTCGATGCGCGGAAGTCCGTGCGCAAGAATAAACCGCTGGGCATGTGGGCTACGTTTGATTTGCTGACCGCATGTAGACCTGGTGTTCATGAAAGCCGAACAGCCAGCTGTAGTCCCTGTAAAGGAGCTTCAAAAACTTATCGGAATCAGCTGGATCGCGCAGAATCTCAGGCTATTCATCGTCCGAGATACCGATGCCGGCGATACAAACTTTCACTAACACTGAAGGTCTGGCCATCTCTCGGAAGGGCATTTTCTATGATGACTTTTCGCAGGGCGTCCTATTTTTTCGGTTGTGCTGTTCATGGCGGGAAGGATAAAGACTGGATCTGCGGCTGGCGACAGTTTAAAGGAGGGTTGGAACGCAGCATCTTCATTGCTCTTCAGAATATTGGTTTATCATCCTGGGCTGCTGAGGTGGGGCGCTGACGAGGCAAGACTAGGGCATTAGTGACATCCTGTAATGGCCAGCTGCATTTCGCGGTTGCTCGCGTGACCTTTTTGCTTTTGGTGGGCTTCGTGAAAGGATGGCCGACCCCACGACTGTTTCGCTTCGGATCTGGGCAGACCTACCGACGCCCGCCATACAAGCCGCCAACGTGGTGGGAGAACGCGCTCTGGTTTTTATTTATCCTGATCTGGGTCGCCCAGTCGCTGGCACCGTTGTTCGCTGGGTATTGACCCTGGGGGGGGATTCACCCATTTGTGTCCGGCGCGGTTTGAGAGGGCGCTGACGCATTAGAGCTTTGCTGCGCCTGTGCAGCAGGGTGCGCTCCTGCCCTCTTCGTCGTAGCTTTTTCGGCTGCGGTAGCTTTGATGGCTGCAAGGTTTTTCTTCTTCTGCTCGTCCCGCATATACCACTCTTGAAAAAGGGTCTCGATTAACTCGATCAAGAGACCGGCTTCTCCGGAGTCCACATCTACGATCACGTTGATGTCCTTCTCCATGTGAGCGCCGATGTTTCCGATCTTCCTCACGTTGTCGATCGCCTCCCACAGGTCGTCATCAATCAGGCCTTCTAGTGCCTTGATCTCATCCACAAGCCTATCTTTGCTTATTCCCCAGAACCCTCGAATCATGCCTTGGATGCAACGTCGAGAGAGTGTGGCTGAAGCCTTTGGTGACTTGTCGCGAATCAGGCACGCCTCGGTATAGTCCTGCAAAATAGGGTCGGGAATGTCCGCTGAGAAGATTTTGACTTCCGTCTCTGGATAAAGCCGCCAGGTTTTGATCACGTCACCCGGAATGTGCTTTCGTTCGGTCTTGATGCCTCCAACAGCTTGCGGTCTGATCTCGTGGACTGTCGTGTGGCTTATCTCGAGGGTGAACTGTTGGCACTCGGGATTCGGACAAAAGCGCATATCACCTACAATAAAGTTAGAGCCACTCTCATCCGGGAGGTTAAATTCTCGATAGAATTGGACCGTGCTTCCAGCGGGGACGATCGTGTGATGCTGACAATAAGGACATTGCCACTTGAGGGGGCGTTGGATGGGGCGGAGTACGGCATCGCTCGGGTCAACTGTGCTAAAGCCTCGTTGCATAAAGATTTTAGTGTACGCAGTTTCTTGAAGCTGCCGCAACTTCCGGATCAGGATCTTGGTGTAAAACTTGATGTTGGCGTTGAGAGGCTGGCCAGGTGCGGTTGCTGGCGGATGCGTTCCTGTAGGCGGGCGATTTCGTTTTGGAGATGCTTGAGGACGCGAGGATGCCCTTCGGGGACGTGGTACTGAAGCCCAAGGTCAAAAGGCAACAACCGTTGACCTGGTCATAACTCAGCTCCCACTCCTTTCCCTGTTCGCCTTTGGCAACGACGTGCCGGTTGTCCTGGCCTTCACGCAGGCATTGCACCACCGCACCGCTGGGTTGCCCTAGGGGACCTTTGGCGCCACACGTTGAAGTCCGTCCATCCTTTCTCACCGATCTTGCCCCGGTTCTGTATCATCGACATGATACCAAGCAGCATGAGGCGCGGCTGCGAGGTGGCAAATGACGTGTTGGCCGGTTGGAGCCAAGGGTGAACGCCCAAACCTGTGTCGAACTATTTTCAGTTGCTCAGCTCCGGTTTTTTGCGTTGTATCGGGTAATGGCCAGAAAGAGCAAAGAGTCTGAAGAGAAGCCGGAAATCTGGCAGCAGGTGATTTTCGTCCTGGTCCGAGCGATTGATAGTAATCACGGCCCAATCGCGTTGCTGCTCATCTTCCTGTTTTCGACGTTCTGCGCATCACTCCATTTTCTGCCCGAAACCGATAGAGCGGCGTGGCTGGGCCAGCTGGTGGAGTCGAAAAAGGTCGGAGTCACGGGGTGGGTCTTGGCTATTATTCAGCTCCCGATCTACGCATGGCTGAGAGGCATATCTCGAAAGGCTGATGCGTCCGAAATACAAAGGCTGAACGAAGCAAACAAAAAGTTCGTACAAATGGAAATGGATTTTAAGCTTGATCCGTCCAAAGCAGAAAGTAAAAATTAGCCATGGAATACCTTATCCTCCTCGCATTGGTGCTGGTTTTCTTGCATGCCTTCTACTGGGCAATCGTGCGCCCGATCATCCACGAGCGCATTGGCTTCCAGCTCTCTTCCCTTAGGGACACTCTTACCCACGCGCATTTATCAAAGCGTGAAGGGGTAAAAAGCCAGGCATTTCACGAGTGCTTTGAGCGATTTCGGACCTCCGACCTCGCAATTCGCAATATTGGCCTGCTCATACCATTTATTTTAGCGGTCCGTGATCGCAGCTATGCGACTGAACTGGCGCGTCGTGAAAGCGTGATGGCGGAAGCCCCGGCCTGGCTTTTGAATATCGAAAATACGCGGACGCGTCTTGTGCTAGTCGGAGCTTTGAGCAACAGCCCCTTCATGCTCATTCTGATTATCCCATTTGCCTTGGCGGCCGCCTCTCAAAAAGTCGTCACTTGGATTAAAGCTGCCGCCCTTGCGGCTGGCGAACAAGGGGAGATCAATAAGCTTGTTGATCATTGTCATGCTTGATTTGCAGGCTGCTCCAACCTTCCTGACTCGTCCTGCAATTGTAGGAGGTTCGGTGTAATTTAGGTAAGAGCTTCGCATCTATCGCCCGGTGGGTTGAGTTGCTGTCCAGCGTGTTACGACGCTGGCACCATGTGCAAACGTAGTTCGTCCACTGTCAGCAGTCCCACGCCAGGTGAAGCGTCTTGGACGCCGGAGAATGCCGTGAGCTGTGGATCATCGAAGAGGCTTGGTCGACTAATGTGTGTGTTCTTTGGTCAGCCAGCGCGGAGCAGGAGGGCGCGTTAATTCGCCGGGTGTGGGAGTGTACGTGCCGGATCCGCAAGCATGGGAAGCGCCGCTGGCGGCCTCGTGCCGGCGGATCAGCGGGGCAGATGCGCAGCTGGTGGTCCTGGACTTCGAGTGGGTTGATTCCATCGCGGACATTTGCAGCCTGTCCCATGAGCGGACCCATGCCACGGAAACATACTTTTCCCAGTGGCATGAAGCATACGAAGGAAACGTCCGAAGCGTTCCTATCTGCATAACAGTTAGGTGCGGCGCTGTCTACGGGTGCGAGGTTTGAAGCGCACCCCGCTTGCCCATTAGTTCAGGCCGGCGTCCGTATCTCCCGCCCGCTGTGTTTGACGCGGGGGGAAGTGAGCGGGAACAGTCGGCGGCATAGCGTTGATCTTCGGTTCGCTGCCGCATGAGGCAGATGTTGAGCACATTCAGGGTTGCCCATCATCCCGCGGGACGTGATGGAAGGGCTGTTGCCCGAGCTAAAGGCTTCTGCGGTTACGATCACGGGCGTGGAAGCATGGACCGGGGTTGCCAATGTGCGCATTTAAGGTTTAGGAGTCCTTTGAAACGGGACGCAAGTCAAAATACTTTTGTGCATCATCTTTGTCCGCAAGGGCACGATAATGATCGAATAGCACGTCATCCCCTTTATGCCCCAGACGCGCCGCAGTTTCTGCTGCATTGTCGAAAAGGGCAAAATGGTAGCTGCCAAAGCTGTGTCGTAGACCGTTCTGCGGCCACTTTTTGAACCCAGCCTTGTAGACCATGTCGCTAAGACGACTTGCGCAATTAGTAGGCGCTATCGGCCCTGATTTTCCTTTAGCTGATATCAGCCACTCCAGCGCGTTGTCGGGGATGGGAATATTCCGAAGTCTTCGCTTCTTGGCAATGCGGGCAGGTATGGTGAGCTGACTTTTCCGCCAGTTCAAGTCCTCCCAAGTCAATTCCCTCAATTCTGCCGCCCGCACCCCGCAAAACATCGCCAACACGAGATACGGCAGCAGGCCGTAGTCACTGCCTTCGCACAAAGCGTAAGAGAGCAGATTCGAGGCTTCAACAACGTTTAGAATCTCTGGCGGCTCGACGAGAAACGTGGGACGCGCGACCGATTCCATGGGATTGTCGAGCCGGTCCGGGGGAGCGGTCGGTCTACGACGATCACGTTTGCCTTGTGCGAAACCGAAGAGCACCGAAAGCAAAGCAAAGCGATTTTTCCTTGTGAGCTCTGATATCAGTTCGTCCTCATAAAGCCATGCCTGAATCTCCGAAGATGTTATTTCAGCGACTCGCCTACCGCCAAAGTCCTCCACAAACGGTTTCAAGCGGGTGCGCAGATCCTGAATGTAGATGGGCCGTTTTTTCTGAATGCGCAATTTGAAATCAACCAGTGCCTCCCAAGTATCACGCACCGTTTTCCCCGAGGCGGCAGCCTGCGCATGTGTGCGAAAGAAGACTGCAGCATCCTTTAGCGTCGCCGACAAGCCCTGAAGGACTTTGAGAGCCTCCGAGGCGTCGCTCCTCTGCGCCATAGACAGGTCGAAAGAACTCGTGCCTTCGTTCATGCGCTGCACGCGCAACTTCTCAGCGAATACGGCCGCCATGTCTTTGTCGTCAAACTTCTTGCGGATCCGGGGCCTTACTACGAAGCCGGTATCGACCTCCCAAACTGTCTTCGACTTCCGCGCTATCGTTCTAATCACGGGCCATTGTCTCTGTTTTGCACGCTGTTTAACGCCTTTCATGGGCGGTATTTTGGCACCATATTGGCACTCAATCAAGTAACACGTTGGTACTGAAGGCACAACAGGGGACTCATAATCCCTTGGTCGTGGGTTCAAATCCCCCCGGGCGCACCATGACATGACAAAGTCGGCGCGAAAATGGTGAAGCGCGGCAAGTGGGACCATTGTCCTATGGAAGGGGCTGGCGCTGGTGAGGATGGCAGAAACAAGGCTTGTCAGCGATTTTAGACTTGGCTTGTCTCGTCAATTTTATCTCAATCTAGCCAAGTCCCCGGGCAAGGGGATCGGCACCCATATTCGCACTCTTATGATGACAACAAGAATCGCTACTCTCCTTCATGTCAGGAATTCGCTCTGCGGCCTTTTGCAGGCCGGCATCATGGCCACGCTGTGCGTTGGCGGCTCGCTCGTGGCTCAGGACGTGGCCGCTGTGGAAGCGCAATTGAACGCGCGCGAAAAGCGGGCGGACCTCTTCCTGGATGAGATGCGCGCCCTGGACTATCAGATCGAGAGCACGGTGGACCAGCTCCTGGAAATGCTGCGCACGGTGGGAGATTCCAAGGATTCCCGGACAAAGATCGTGAGGCTGAAGGAACAAACGGTGGAGGCACTACGGAAGAACATCTCCACCTACCAGGTGAAGCGGCAGCAGATGCAGCAGGAGTTGCAGAATCCCACTTTGCACCTGACACCGGAAGAGAAGCGGAAGGCCATCGCGAAATTCGATGCCCGGGTGGAGAAGCGCGTGCAGCAGCTCATCTCGCTGACGGCGTCCATGCCGACGCACAAAGACTATGATCGCTACAAGGTCGTGGACAGTGATTGGAATGGTTCTTCGTTTGTCGTGAACGAGGACTACAAGCAGAACAGGCGTCTGACAGCGCAGTCAGACGCTCAGCGCACAAGGCTTCTGAAGGGGCTGAACGAAAGCATCAATCGTCTCCAGACTCAGATTGGCTTGTGGGAAGGACAACTTGCTCGTGGTACAACGGATGCCCAACGTCTGGTCCTCACCGAGGAGATCGCAAGGAATCGTGAGTTGCTCAAGAGCCGCCGGGCTCAAGTCCTGGAAGTAGGAAAAACGCAAGAGACTGCTGTGCGTGAGGTGGGTTCCAGGGAAGCACAAAACCTTGATATGATTCTTCGCAAGGCGGTCATGACCTTGCAGCGTGACCTCAATACACTGTTCCAGCGCTACTCTGCCTACATCACCGAACGCTCCAACATCAATGCCTCCAAGGCCTCGTTGGCGGCGCTTAAGAACAAGAAGTGATATCCCGCTGGAAGCCTACGTCGCTGAAAGGCGGCTCTTCAATTCAGCGGCATACTGATCTGCGTTCGTGCCGGCGAGGAGGTGTAGGGTCTTCGCCGAGATGCGAACGACGGCCTCGATGCCTGAATTCAGAAGAGTCGCTTCATTGGCAAGGACTTCGTTTTTGAGGACCACGCGCAGGCGGGTCGCGGCGCAGGCTTCGAGGCGCTCAATATTGGCGGCTCCGCCCAATGCTGCCAGCCAGGCTGTGGCCTTGCGCCCTGCCTCGGGATCGCTCGCAATGGCAACTGCTGTAGAAGCGGCGGATACTTGAGCTGGGGAAGGCGAGGCTGCCTCAAGCTCGTCCGCTTCAGGGCCAGCCGTCTTCAGATATTCCTGCATGTCTGTCTTCAGATTCTCGCTCTGTGTTCCGAAGATGGCCTGCACCCCATCTCCTACCATCACCACCCCGGCGGCACCCAGAGACTTGAGTTTGTTGGCATTGACCTTGGAGACATCATTCAGCTTCACCCTTAGCCTCGTGATACACGCATCAAGGCTGGCGATGTTGCTGCGTCCGCCAAACGCCCGGACGAGTTGCAATGGGAAGCTGCTACCGGTGGCTTGAGCCGCCTTGGCCGTGCTGTCTTCAATCTCGCGGCCGGGGGTGGCCAGGTTGAATTTGCGAATGGCATAGCTGAAGACGCCGTAATAAAGAGCTGCCCAAATGGGTCCCAGCACAAAGAGCCAGAGGGCATGATGCGACTTCGGAAACAGCACGACGTAGTCGATGAAACCATGCGAGAACGTGAAGCCGTGTTTGATGCCCAGGACGATGCAGAGGAAATACGCCACTCCGGCCAAGACGGCGTGGATGGCATAGAGCACCGGGGCTACGAAGAGGAAGGCGAATTCGATTGGCTCCGTGATACCGGTGAGGAAAGCGGTGAGCGCGGCGGAGATCATGATGCCGCCCACTTTGGCGCGATTTTCCGGACGGGCGGCTCGCCACATGGCCATGGCTGCGGCGGGTAGACCCCACATCTTAAAAAGGTAGCCTCCGGTCATGTTGCCCGCCGTTGGGTCGCCGGAGATGAAGCGGGCGATTTCACCCGTGACGATCTTGCCGGTCACAGGGTCGGTGTAGCTGCCTGCCTGGAAGAAGAAGGGAACATTCCACACATGGTGCAGGCCAAACGGGATGAGCGCGCGTTCGACCAGGCCATAGATGGAGAAAGCCAGGGCTGGCCGTCCATGGGCCGCCCAGTTGGAGAATGACTGGATCGCGTGACCGATGGGAGGCCAGATAAAACTCAGCAGCACTCCCACAAAGATCACCGCGAAAGAGGTGATGATGGGCACTGAACGCTTGCCCGCAAAAAAGCCGAGATAGGGCGGTAGCTGAATCCTGTAGAATCGATTGAAACACCACGCCGCGATCATGCCGACGATGATGCCCCCGAAAACGCCGGTCTCAATGGAGGGGATCCCCATGATGGTGCTGACTTCCAGACCGCGGATCTTGGCGCACACTCCCATCGCTGCAAGGAAGACCACATAACCGGTTGTGCCGGCCAGGGCTGCCACGCCATCATTGTCTGTGAGTCCAATGGCAACGCCTATGGCAAAGAGCAAAGGCAGATTCGCAAAGATGGCATCGCCTGACTTGGCCATGATAAGAGACAGGCTCTCCGGCAACCAGGAGAAATTGGCGCTGCCGACGCCCAGCAGGATGCCGGCGACGGGAAGCACCGCGACCGGCAGCATCATGCACTTGCCGATCTTTTGCAGGAGGGAGAAGGCGTTTTTGAAGCTGAAGTTTGGCATGGCCGGAGTGAGCTAAGATTCAAATGCTGCCACAAGCTGACGGACCTCATCTGCGGTGCCGCAATCAAGCGCCCGCTGTGCAAGATCCTGGCAGTCCGTATAGCGGAGCCGCCGGATACTTGCTTTGACGGCGGGGATGACTGGCAGGCTGACGCTGAGTTCATCCACACCCAGACCTACGAGAATGGGTATGGCCTGCGCATCTCCGGCGATGCCGCCGCAAATGCCGGCCAGGCGTTGATGCTGATGGGCGCCTGCGATGGTCTGAGCCATGAGGCGCAGCACGGCAGGGTTCAGCGCGTCTGCCTTCGCCGCGAGCTTCGGGTGCCCGCGATCCATGGCGAGCGTGTATTGCGTGAGATCATTGGTGCCGATGGAAAAGAACGCCGCCTCAGCGGCGAAAATTGGCGCCATGACGGCGACGGCAGGCACCTCCACCATGATGCCGCAGTGGAAAGCGGGGATGCCTAGACTCTTGGCTTCCTCCGCCACCATGGCCTTGGTTTCACGAAGGTCTTCCAGCGTGGTGATCATTGGAAACATCACATGCAGTGATCCTTCCTTCGAAGCGCGGAGGAGCGCGCGAATCTGAGTGCGCAGCACCTCGGGTTGATCCAGGCCCACACGAATCCCACGCTGACCCAGAAAGGGATTGTCCTCATGTGGCAGTGGCAGATAGGAGAGGGGTTTGTCCCCGCCGACATCGAGCGTGCGAATGATGACGGGACGGTCTTTCCCCAGAGCGCGCAGCACCGCCGCGTAGCTTTCCGTTTGTTCGTGTTCGCTCGGGGCTTCCGTGCGATCCATGAAAAGGAATTCGGAACGGAGGAGCCCCACGCCTTCGCCGCCCAGCTTCACAATCTGATCGGAGTCTTTGACACCTCCGACATTTGCAAACACCGCCACCCGTTTACCATCAACGGTGATGGCTGGCTCCAGGGCATGCGCCGCATCTTCCTGGCGGCGTTTTTCCTGCTCGATAAGATGCTGCTGGATGCGTGACCTCCTGGGGTGGGGGATCGATGCGGATCACGCCTTTGCTGCCGTCCAGCACGACCGTTGTGCCGGAAGCGATCTCAAGCGCTGCTGATTCGATACCCGCGATGGCAGGTATGTCCATGGAGCGCGCCAGGATGGCCACATGAGAGGTGGCTCCGCCGCGCACGGTGGCAAAGCCGACCACGCGTCCGCGTTCCATTGCCGCCGTATCCGAAGGTGTCAGGTCTTCGGCAATGAGGATGGAGTTCTCCGGATAGTCAGGAGCCTGCGGTTCGATGCCCGTGAGCAAGCTCAGCACCCTCGAGCCGACATCGCGGACGTCATTGGCACGTTGAGCGAGTAGTTCGTTGCGTAAAGAGGCCAGGCGTTGCGCGTGCACCTCGACCGCGCTTTTCCAGGCGAACGCGGCGCTCTTCCCTTGGTCAATGGCGGTCGTCGCGATGTCGAGAAAGTCCGGATCCGCCAGCAACTCTGCGTGGGCGGCAAAGATGGCCGCCCGAGAGGTGTTTCCCTTGGCCTCCAGCTCGTCCTTCAATGCTTCGATCTGGGCGCGCGCTTTGTTGGTCGCCTCGGCCAGACTGGCTTTTTCCTTTTCAACACCACCTCCCTTTTCTTCCACGTCCACGTCCACATGTCTGACCTGGAACACCTGTCCTACGCCCAGACCTGGAGAGGCGCCTACGCCGAGAAGTTCGTTAGGGTTGGAACTGCGACGACGCGGTGGAGGCTCGGCGACTGGTTTGGCGATGGCCTTGGCAGCAGGAACGACTGGAGCAGCGCTCACTTCGTCCCCGAGGCCCGAAGCGATGAGCTTGGCCAAAGACTCGACTGCCTGCCTTGCATCGGGGCCTGTGGCAATGACCTGGACTTGAGAACCATGCTCGACTTCCAGAGTCATGATGGAGGTGATGCTTCGCGCATTGGCCGTGCGATCATCCAGCTTCAGTTTGATCTCGCTCTGAAAACCCTTGGCCGCGTTCGCCAACGTCGCAGCCGGACGGGCATGCAATCCGGTCTCGTTTGGAATCGCGATCAATTCCGAAGTAACGGTCTCTCCCGATTCCACGCTGCCAGCAGTAGCAGCAGCGCCGGCCTTCCCACTGGCCAAGGTGAGTTTGAGCAGATTGTCGACGGAGACCTTCACCAATCCACTCGCCCGTTCCATGGAACTCACGGATTCGCCATTAGCGATGACGATCTGAGTCAGCAGGCTTTTTGCATGCGTGGCCACTTCATCCAGATCGAAATCGATGAGGGCGGCTCCTGTCTCCACCTTGTCACCCACTTTGACGCGTGGTGTGAATCCGGCCCCCTTCAATTGCACCGTATCAATGCCGATGTGCATCAGCACTTCCACTCCTTCGGGAGATCTGAGGGACAGGGCATGATGCGCTGGATGCAGGTTCACCACTTCCCCTGCGCAGGGCGCGCGTAGACACGAGTCAGTTGGATCAATCGAGACACCATCCCCCACGATCTTCTGTGCGAACACTGGGTCTGGCACACACTCCAGGGGATAAACAACGCCAGATAGTGGCGCAACAAGATGAAGCAAATCAGGCATGGGCTGTTCAGTCTTTCCCTATTAAGGCTTACCACCACGACTCGAGTTGGACGCCAAAGGAGAGGCCATCGAGTTGGTCTTTGTAGGCATTACCTCCCACCTTGCCGCGGAAGTCACTACCCCACTGGGCATAGGTGATGAAGGCACGCAGCGCAGGGCGGCTGAAGAATTTGCGTCCACGGCTGAGTTGTGGGGAAAGGGTGACTTTCCACAAGTGATCACTTACGCCAAGGGGATCGCTATCCACAAAGTCCACGCCTGCTTCCAAGGCGATACTGAAGGTGTCCGTGATGTGAAAGATCGGGCGTAAACCGAAGGAAGTCCATTGCTCGCCAGCATCGTCGCCCCCGTAGTCGGTATCTTGATACACGGCGGCAGTTTGCAGCGAGAGCCAGGGAGAAGGCTCAATGGTAAAGTGATCCGTGATCCGTAACCGCGAGGCATCTTCGATCTCTGGAGTGGCTACATCAATGGTCGAGGCAAAGTTGTATGCGGCGCCAGTGCCATATTGGACCGAGAACTCGTTGTATCCGCCCAGAAAAGCTTCAGCCTCGGTGCGGTGCATCGTGCCCACCGCCCAACCCTGTGAGGTGGGCAGCGAAAAAGTGTCCCCGTCCATGTCGGCTACGTCGAGAACATCACCCCCGCGCGAGCGAGCGTAGGCCAGCCAAACGCCCATTTTTCCCAGAGGTGCAGGAATGTCATATACTCTTAAATCCAGGGTGTGCTTGGCTGCGTTGCCGTGATCGGTCTCATAGTCATCAAGGCTGCCACCTAACCAGGCCACCGCCAATTTGGAGGGGCCAATGAAGGCGGCATCCTGCACGCCAGCCCCATAGCCGCTCATGTCCAGCCAGTAGAAATCATTGATATGGATGTCATGCCGACGGTAATACCGTTGGCCCGCCCAGAAGCGGACGTCGGGCGCATCGGTAAAGACGTTTCCGGCCTCCACAAATGCCTGCCGCAGGGCGATGTCATTGCCGAGTTCCTGGGCGTTCAGTGAGTCGTAGGTGTCGTTTTGACCCGTGGAGAAAGACAACATCGCCGTAGTGCGCACATAAGGAGCCATCGTTGGATTATCTTCACGCAGCCAGTTGTGCGTGAACTCCAGTTCGCCATAGGTTTCAGATTCATTGCCGAGGCGGTATTTGGCGCCAGCGCCCGGGGCTTTGAAGGCTTCCATCTCGCCTTCCTTGCCATTCAGTCCGAATCCCGCGCGAAGGTAGCCATGAAACTCAAACAACTGAGGGAGCTCGTAGAAACCTGCGATATCAAAAGGGATGCCCTCGCCACTCCGGAAGATTTCCTTAGTCTCTGTGGCGTCGGCCTGCACGATCTGCTGCATCTGTTTGATGGCCCGGGTGTTCGCTTCCACTCGCTTGTTGGCTTCCTTGAATTTCGGGTCCGTGTTGGTCGCCATTGTCTCGAGGTTCGTTACCCGTTCCTCAATGTCATCCATGTCGGATTCTTCACTTTCGCGAGGGGTAGTGGATCGAGATGTCCCCGCCGTCTTTAGACGGGCATTGTCATTCTCTAGCACGTGGATGCGTGATTCGAGATCCTTAATTCGGCTTTCATAACCGGTCTTCATGAGGGAGAGTTGATCTTCGATCTGCTTCCGAAACGCGGCCATTTCTGCGCTCTCCTGCGCCATCAAAGACGCGGTGGCTAACAAACAGAGGAGGCCTACTGCTGCTGCTCTTGCGCTCGTCCGCTGCAGGATGGTAAAGTCCGCATTCATCAATTTCGATGCTAATTTCCGGGACTTATGAGGTCGATAGGACCTTCGTCTTACCATTGCGTCACGGGAATTCCGAAGCTCGAATAGCCCTCTGCCGCGTTACTGGCTTGCAATGTATTGGCGGCGCTGAAGCGAGATTTGTGGGGGATGCTGCTGCGCTTGCTCCGATCACCCGACTGCCCTTTAATGCCCTGGAGAGCTTTCCCCTCGGAGCTTTGGCCTAAGGGGGAGAGGAGACGTGGCGTTCAGGCCTCAGTTTTGGGCGCCCCATAGTCGAAAAAGCGGGGCTGAAGGGCTGGTTTGTTCCTCCTCAGCAGCCTTCTAAAGTTTTCACTTATTTTCTTTAGACCCGCCTCAACGCAAATTTGTCCCTGAAAATGTGAGGTTTACGTAAAATTCGTCCTGACGATCAACATGCGCGGATCATTAAACCATTTTACAATATTGTTATAGTTATTATAATTACCATGCTTAAAACTACACTCTCTATGTTCAACAAACTAGCCCTCGCCCTCTCATTGGCCGCGGTCACCGCTGCTCTGCCTGCCAAGGCAGCTTCGCTCGTGACTTATATGGAAAACCCGGACCTGACGAATACGACTCTTGCGAATTCATCGGTGTTCGACTTCAACAGCCTCAACACCGGAAATAACTACAATGTAGTTTGGGAAGGCGTTGGGACATTTGACCAACTGCACATCAAGACGGCTGACACCTACGGAGGTGCCACCGATGACACTCATCCCTTCGGAACGAAATATTCGGTCCAAGGTGTGGGCACAACGGTCTCCGTCACCACTTTGGACCTCTTCACCGATAGTTCCTACTTCGGTTTCTGGTGGTCCGCAGGTGATGCCGCTAACAAGCTCGAGTTCTACAACGATGGCGAGTTGGTGCAGGAATTCACCACCGCGAGCCTGCTCGGTATTTTGGGTGACGAGTATTACGGCAATCCTAAGAACCGTGATCTGAATTCGAGCGAGCCTTATGCTTTCATCAACTTCTTTGGTGATAGCAGCACCTCCTGGGACCAGATCGTTTTCACAAATGTAGCCACCTCGGGTTTTGAGTCGGACAACTACTCCTCCCGTGTAGCCAGTTGGAATCCTCCTACGGACGGTCCTCTCCCTGGCAAGCCGGTCGCGATCATCGATCCCCACGGTGAAACACCCGTGACGGAAGAGGATCTCGTCGGTTCCTATTGGGAAAACTCGGCTCCTGGCGCTCCAGCCCCTCCGTTGCCTTTGATCCTGGCCTTCGGCCTGGCAGCAATCGTAAAGTTTCGCAAGAAACCCCAAGCTGCCTAATCCCGTCCATAGTCATTCGATAACTTACTAACAACGAACCAACTCCTCGGGAGCCCCTCGTCAGACAGCCGTCATGATAGCGAATTCATTACCATGGCGAAAAATCTGGCGGGGGGCTCTTGCTGTTTCCTGCGTCGCGCTGCTGGTTCATTTGGCGCACTCAAAAGACACGTTCTCCGGCGTTTCCAAACCGGCGATCATCTTCATCCTGCAAACGCTTGGCTTCGCGGCGGCGGACGCCGGCGAAGTGATCAAAGTCGGTCGGCTGGATGTGCCATGGACCCGGGATTGTGCTGGCCTCAATCTGGTACTCATCCTGCTGGCACTTGCCTTCTGGATCAATCGTAACGAGTCGCTGGGCTGGCGCTTCTGGGGACGGCTTGCCATCATGGTGCCATGCGCCGTTTTGGCCAATGTTGCCCGCGTATTGTCGTTAATCGCCTACCGTGAACTGTTGTATCCGGCGGTAGAGAGTCCGCAACTCCATTATTTCCTGGGCTTCGTCTGGCTGCTGCCCTTCCTGACTCTCATCATTCCGCGCAATGGCCGACCGATGAGTCATGTCCTCTTTGAAGCAATGCATGCTGCGGTGGTGGTGGCAATGCTGACTCCCATGTCCGGCGTGCCCGGTGGCAGCAACATGACCGTGGCTGTGGTATTCTGCCTTACCCGCTGCAAGATCCGCCGGGGCAATTACTACTGGCTCATGTATGGCACGGTCGCATGGCTGTTTGCCGCTGCAGGTATCACCTTGGTCGGGATGGAGTCTTTGTGGATTCCCTGGTTGCTCACCTGTCCGCTGCTGGTGGAACTTAGCTGGCTGATGAGTTTACCGGGCATTATCCTGACTTTAGCGAGTCACCCGCTGTTCAACATGATCCCGGGAGCCGATTACATCTTGTGGGCGGGCTTGGGACTTATGATCTGGCAATGGCTGCATCCGAAGCCCTTCACACCGGTTCCTGAAGAGAAGGCGAGAATCTTCGCCGCGTTGCCGTCGCGCTTTCGCATTGGTGTGGCTACGGTCTGCTTTTGCCTGCCTTTCCTGGCATCCACGTTGATCACGGCCTTGCAAGATACGGAAGTGCTGCCGACTGAGGCGCGCATTCGACCTATTCAAGGCGGTTTTCACATCGCTCTTCCGGATCAACCAAAAGAACTCGGCCTGGTTTGGTATTCGCCGCAAGGGAGCAGCCGTCACCATACGGTTCAAGTCTGTTTGAAGTATCGCGGTGTTGAGATTGAGCCGGAGCCTAGTTGCGCTGGCGTTTACACAGATGGCAAACACTGGCTGCGTGAGTTCTTCATCCAGGATCGCACGCTCATTCCAGAGTACCTGCAATACATCAAGCACACCTTCCGTCCTTGGACCTCACCCGGGGTGCATCTCATCTTCATCACACCTGAAGATAAGATGAGTGCTCAAGCTTTTCATGATGCGAGCGGAAGGTGGGCGCAGGAGTTACACACTCTCTGCGAAAAAGCCCGCGAAGCGAATGCGGAGGGTGTGAAAAAACCATTGCTGGCGAACCAGGATGTGATCCCTGCTGACGATGTTGCGCCATCTACTAATTTGCCCTAGGTTTAGAGGAGTCCGCCCGTTTTCCGGGATGTCTGCCAGTATCTATTGAATCACGCCCATGAAGCGCCGTTTTTCGCTGGTTTCCACCGTGGTCTCGATCATTTGCGTGGTGAATACCCTAGTTCTACTGGGCTTTGTTATCCTGCGAGAAACGCCTATGTTTTGGCGCAATGCGGGAGGATATCCTATCTGGTTACGAGACCTCGTTCAGGGAGGCTTCTATCCCTTGCTAGGACTCACTGCCGCGATGGTTTTCGGCATGAGCGTACGCCTCTTCCGCCGAACCAGCTACTCCGCCTTGTTCTGGGGCACACAGTGTCTATGCCTCATGATGTCGTGGGTCTTTCTCCTGATGGCCATGACCATGGCGATCTCCAACAATGTGATCAACCTCATGGAAGGCCGATCGCTGCATAGCCATCACGCGAGGCTACATTGACGGCCATCTTTATCCACTTAAGATCGTATGGGTGGTCCGTCGGGAGCGAATACATGCCAGTGCATACTTCTGCTGCCCACATCAGGGGTAGATTGAAATGCAAGTCAAGTAGTGTTAGCAGGATGCGGGCTATCAGAGGAAGGCGCAGCGGCAATTACTTCGTGGCTACCTTGAGGCATCCCCGCCGTCACCAGATACACGGTCACAACATGCTTGCGGGTGCCTTTGGCGGCGCACCCAACCAAAGCAGTGGGTTCAATCCAATCTCCTAACGAATCTCTCATCCAGAAGTGCGCCGCACAGACAAGGTAGCGATGTAACGTGTGCGTAGAGAGACTTGGCACGCTCCTCTCAGGCGACTGAGAATGGGTAGCAAACAATCTATGCCGCTCCACTGCTACTCGGCGATGTAGACGCCGGGAAAAAGCGCCAGCCACGCATGTGCATTAAAGATAAGCCGAGCCCCAGATTTGAGCGGGGAGGGGGAACGCACCCGAAGGTGAGGACTGTGCGGCTGGCTTAGTCGGTGGCAATGCAACTCCAGGGGCCTTCAACTTCCTCCGATTAGCGACCGCCTCCCGCCGCATTGCATACAGTGCCGCCATGATGCCACACATTACCAGCCAGAAGGAGATGTTCTTTGTCTGCGTAAGGATGCGCTCCACTTTGCTGTGGATGTAGACACAGACAAAGGTGACGAAGACCCCGTAAGCGTAAATGCTGTAGAAGGTCCCTCTGTAAGTCCAAACGCAAGCGATGCACCACCAGACGGTCACGCCTAGAAAGAGCGCGAAACCGATTAAGCCAGGCCAACCATTCTCCGCAAGGAGCAGCCAGTACAGGCTTTCGGTCAAAGCGTTATTGTAATAGTTTTCCTCATAGACAGTGAAGCCACGAGCTTCATCCCAGTCTTCCATGATCTGGCTGATTTTTTCCCCATGGGGACGGCTGTTCATGATACCGTAATTGTTCCACCCTATCCCAAAGAAAGACTCGTTCAGCATTGCTTCTGCCTGCTGGATCATGATCTCCCGGACGTCCACCTCCGTTACGGCGATGTTAGTTTTGATCTCATCGAGCCGGGAGTTGTAAGTATCCTTGGCTTTGAAGATTAATCCCGCGCTAGCGAGTGTTCCCAGCAGCGTCACGATGGTGAGACGGCCCGAACGGTTGAAGAGCCAACACTTCGCCATGATGAGAGCGCAACCCATTAGGTAAGCAGCGAGGCAGGCGCGGGAAACCGTGAGCAAAATCATGACCAAAGCGGAACCGCAGGCAGTCAAATAGAGTGCGGCGATCGGAGCTGGGGTCTTTTTCCACATTGCAACAGCCAAGAGCGGAAGGGCGCTCATGTAAGCCCAAAGGCCCATGGAGTTCTGATGTTCAAACCAGCCCTTTGATTTGTACTGGCCGTCCAGATAGCGCTGTTTAAGAGCAACTAGAACTTGGATGATGAGGGCCCAGGCCATCACCTCTAAAACGAGGCGGAGATCTTCCTCGTCCCGCATGACATGATAGACTCCGGCGAGGATTAAGACAGGCTTGGTGAATTTAAACACGCCCATCAGAGCGATCTCTTTGTCAAAGGCCGGAATCAGGGACAACGCGCACAAGAAACACCACAAGAGGTAAATGATGACCCCGAAGGAAATCATGGGCCGCAAAGAGCGTTTAGGCGCGAAGACCGTGTTGGCCAGAATCAGTGCCAATCCGAGGACTTCGATCCAATTCGCTTCAAATCCCTTGGTGTGCCCTCGATATTCTTCAATAGAGAAGATCATCAGGGTCAGCTTGCCCGGCGGCAAGCAAGGCATCAGCGTCATCAGCGCCAGAATAACTCGCTGCGATTTACGGGAGCGGGCCACCAGATAGCCGAGGGCAGGCCCAAGGCCAAAGTAAGCCAGGAGCGTGATGAGTATCTTCAGCGCGTCGATCATAACAAGCCCTGCTGAACCTTTAAAAGCCTAGCGAGCCTGGGTGGAAGTGGGCACTGAAGGGGATACCGTGCCCGTGCCACCGATGCTGAGACTGACGTCCGTGTTCACACCCATGGCGTTGCCGCCTTCACGAATACTGATGGTACTCACAAAGGTATTCATGGCCTCATTCACCAAGCTGCCAACGCTAAGGCGTCCGGGTTTCGGAACGTAAATGATATCACCTGGCTGCAGATGCACGTTAGGCGCCTTGCCTTGGGTGATAGCCGCCACGTCCACTTGACAGTAAGTCGGCTTGGTGAGGGAGCCACGCACAATCGTGACATTAGAAAGATCGGCATCTGCTTGAGGACCGAAGGCCCGTCCTATGGCCGCCATAACGTTCATCTCGTTCATGAATCCAACCGGTCGCGGCGAGTTCACCGCACCCATGACATAGACTTCGTTCGTCAAAGCAGAGGGCAGGTAGATGAAGTCATTGGGCTGAAGGTAGATGTTGTGACTGAGATCGCCATCCCGGACCAGTTTCTCGAAGTCCACGGGCATGAGCTTGCCATCCCGCTTCAGAAAGCTGTGGGAGAGATCCGCCAGTTCCTCCGTGGTTCCTGTGAAGTGCGCTGTCAGCAATCCGCCAGCCATGGACAAGGCGTCCAAGACGCGCGTGGGGCGCTTGAGTGCATAGATGCCTGGGCCATAGAGACGGCCCAAAACCCAGACCCGCTTGGAGTTTGCATCGGTAAGGATCAGACTGACCTGAGGGTGCTTGTAAAACTCCAGCAAGCCTTTTTCCAGCTCTGTCTTTACCATGGACAAAGTCTTGCCATGAACGTGGATGCCTTTGAGCAAGCTGTAGTAGATTTTTCCGTCCGGCGTCACCACCGTCCAGTCACGGCTGCCGTCCTCGCCCAATACTTCGATCTCCAGTTTGTCTCCGGGTCCGAGCGTGTATTCTTCCGTGGTGGGTTTCAGCCATGCGGGATCAATGGACGCCGATTTGTCGATGGTGACAAACCGCGCAGTGGCGGCCTCACTAACAGGCGCAGTGGCGTTCGGATCACGGGGATCAAATTTATTAGATCCGTGATTGGTGCTGCAAGCTGATAGACCGGCCATGACGGCCAGGGTCAAGGTAGAAATGGAGAACAGACGAAAGTGCATGTGCTTCAAAGGATGAGGCTGAGGACTTAGCGGTTGTTATACTTGGGCTGGATCCAGGGCTTGGTGATGGCAGGCGCAATGTTGCCCGAGACGTACCCGGTTGTGGCGCCCTGCACGAAGGCACTGATGGCCATATCGAGAAGCTCTTCGGCGCGAGCCCAGGGTTTCTCCGACACATAAATTAGATCTTTCGGCTTCAGGCGAAAACCTGCTGTCTGGCCAGAGAGGATGTCATCCATGTTGACCACGATCTTCTCTGGCTTTTCCAGAGATCCGCGAATCACGAGCACTTTTTTCTTGTAGGCTTTGTCCGTGAAGCCGCTCGCCTGGGCGATGACACTAGTCACAGTAGAGTGTCCCAACAGGCCTTGGGTACCCTGGTTGGCGACTGCGCCCATGATATAGACTTCATTGGAGTTAGCTGAGGGGAAGTAAACATAGTCGTCAGGCTGCAGTGCGACGTTCTGCGCCATGTCTCCGCGATAGAACAGCGCTTCGAAATTCACGTCGAGTTTCTTGCCGCCGCGGGCGACAAAGGCGTGGCCAAGGTCGGCTAGTTCTACGGTGTTCTGTTCGAAGGTTCCGATTTCCAGACCACCTGCTTCGGACACGGCCTCAAGGAGCGTGAGGGGACGGTCGAAGTTGACCATGCCCTTCTTCACGACCTTACCCAGAATATAGACTTTCCGGCTCTGGAAACGATCGGGACTGACCATAACCCGTGGGTTCTGATGGTATACGGAAAGAGCTTCATTCAGCTTGTCCTTCAGCTCATCCAGAGTCAGGCCCGTGGCCATAACGTCTGCCTGCAGATAGGTGAGATGCCCATCTGATTGCACAAACACTTCCTTCCTCTGCATGCCCAAGCGGGCGAACATATTCAGATGCACCGAGTCACCTGGAGCAAGTCTGATGTCCGGCAGGACGTCCGTGGCATTGTTGGCCTTGAGCACGGTGGGCCGGGTTTCACCCAATGCGGCTGTTGCCACACCGCCAGCGAGGAGAACCAATAATGCCAGTGAAGAGGCAGTGGCAAACTGGTTCAGCATGGCTGGCTGTAGCCGTGGCGTGTCCTTCATCATTGCGCCCAGCAGACGGCAACCGGCGTGGCGATAGGTGTGGAGCGTTTCTTCAAGAGTATCGTCCTGTTTCTGGCCACTGGCGCCGACCCAGATGACGGCAGGGAGACGTTCGGCAATGAGTAGCGTTTCCGCACGGTCTGTTGGAGGCAACTCCACGAAAATGATTGCTTGAGGATGGCGTGACCAATGATTGAGGGCCTGCTGGAACTCTTGACGCTGAGTAGCTGACCATGCCCATTCTTCCGAGATGCGCACATAGGCGATGCCTTTGTTCCGCAGAAGCCAGCCATCCGTGATTTCCCGAGCATTCGCGACGGCGTCCTCTATGTCGATGACGGGGCAATCAGGATTTACTTCTTTGCTGATGATTAGCACCGAGCAGTCCCGCACGGCCGCAGCTTCCGCCAGGGCGGAGGAAATAGCCGGAAGGTTCTCGGATTTGTCAGAGAGCAGACCACAGACGGTAGCCTGTCCGCCTAAAAACAGGCGGGTGTGCAGTTTCGTCCAAGTGCGGAAGGCCCAGGCACGGCGGCCTTCGGCGTCATCCCGTAAGCCTGCGGGAAGGGAAGCCAGCACGGGTAGTCCAGTGACGCGATGCAGATCCGCAGCGGTCTTAATGCGGCGGTCCGAGAACTCGCGCAGCACGACCAGGAACATCACAAGGGCGCAGCCGCCTATGGCTCCGCCGAGGCCAAGCGTGGCCTTGAGCGTGTTGTTTTGATTCGAGATGACATCCTCCACCCGGGGGGAACTGAGGATGCGATAACGCCCTGGAGGGTTCTGCACGTAGATCGCGGATTCACGCTGGCGGCCAGTCAGCAATTCCCGCGCTTTGTCCATGGATGCCCGTTTGGCTTTGATCACGGCGAACTCGACGTTCTTCTTGGGAAGCTGGTTCAGTTTCGCCATGATGGAATCGCGAACCGAGGAGAACTTTTCCAACTGCTGACCCAGCATGTCTTTCTGAGAGAGCATTTCTACTCTACTCAGGTAGAGACCTTCTGCGATGGGATTGCCGCCGGGCTCGATGTATTTGGTGCCATCATCGCCACCAGCTGCCAGTTGGTCTTCCAGATTTTGGACCACTTCCAACTGGGTGATGACCATGGGATTTTGATCCGTATATTTTGTCCTCATGCGTGCCAGTTCGCCCTTGGCGTCTTGTAGGCGGGCAGCGGCTGAACTGACGTTTTTCAGCTCCTTCTCAATGGAGTGGATCTTCACGTCAAGGGTCTCGTAATCCAGACGCACTTCATGCATCTTCAACTCCATGTTGGAGAGTTCGCTAAGGTAAGCGCTCACTTCCTTGTCCATGTCTACCAGACTAGACGCCGCCATGTAGGCCACCATTTGTTTATCCAGGGCCGCAATGTCTTCCTCGCAGCGTTCAATCTGCTGAGTGAGCAGAGCGTAGGTCTCCGAGGCGTCTTTGGACTCCAGTTCCCGCACCAGTTTTATGGTTTCAGAAGTGTAGTTTCCCAGTAGAGTGGCGGCGTGGGCAGCAGAGATTTCCGTAGAGTAATTTACGCGGATGATGCTCGAATTGCGCTCATTGGTTATCTCAATGCGATCAAGGATGTCGCGCCCCGAGATGGGCATATCCATGGCTTTCGTCACGCGATCCAACAACATGCCACTGCGCATGAGGCTTCCGGTGAGCACCTGAGTGGAGATATCCAGGGGTTTGTAAGGTTCACCGATTTCGGAAGCCCGATAAGTACTTGTCACTTCCTGCCGCAGGAGCACTGCAGAGGATTTGTAGTTCGGCTTGATCATGAACATGCCGACCACGAAGCCCGCACACCCGAGTACAAGTCCTGCGGCAATGCATTTGCCCTTGTGACGCCAAATGGCATCCGCGATCCGAAAAGGATCGAACGGCAATTGAATGCGCCGTTCCTGAGGAGCCTCGTCTTCTCCACTACCCGCTGAGGACAGAGCTATTTCTTTCTTGGAGGGGAGCGTGGTGAGAACGACTGCCTCCTGCGCCTCCGATCCTGGCTGAGCGCACACTGGGGTGAAATCATCACCCTCCTGCCGCTTCTTCTCCATCAGCGCTGAAAAACTAAAAGATGGTGTTTCGGATTTCATGCTTATGCTGCTGCGGTTGCCGTTGCTTTTTGATACCGGAGGGAGTGTTTGATCACCGCTTCGACGGTAGCGTAGTCGACCTTCGTTTTTTGTTCGAACCATGCATGCTCCATGGCCAGTTTGGCGAAGCGATTGATCTCACGGGGAATGCCGTGGGAAACGGTATGAAGGACTTCTGCGGTCCCGGGTTCGAAGCAAATGCCATCTGCATGCCCTGCCACCCGGAGACGATGCGCGATATACGCGGACACTTCATTCGCGGACAAGGGGGTTAGATACAGCCTAAGATTGATGCGCTGTTGCAAAGCGGCATCCAGCGCGATGGCATTGTGCAGCTCGGGCTGACCGATGAGCATGAGCGACAACGCTGTGCGGCCATCCCTGTTGAAGTTCGTCAGGTAGCGCAGATCGTGCAGCGTCTGAGCGGGGATATCTTGAGCTTCGTCCAGCACCACCAGAGTGTGGCGATCCATGCGGGCGTATTCCTGCAGCAGGCGGCCGAGATGAAGGGAACACGCATGACGGCCTGTCGGGATAACCTCGCCAGACGGATTCAACGTCCGGATAAGGAGCTCCAGCAATTCATCGTAAGTGAATCCGCCGTTTTCCAGAGTGATGACATTGAAATACCGACGGTCCAGTTGGCGGGCGAATACTTCCCGCGTCAGGGTTTTGCCCGCTCCAATGGAGCCAGTCATCACGCAGCCGTGGAAGGAGCGCTCCATGGCCATGTACGACAGGCTGTTTAAAGCTTCCAGGTGAGCCGGACTGCCATAAAAGAATCTGCTGTCCCAAGTTGGCTCGAAGGGCCGCTCCTTGATTTGCCAATAGTCCACGAAAGAATTCATGGAGGACATTAGCTGATAATTAGGAGATCTTCAATAAATATTTACTATTATTATAATTTCCAAACAAGATTGATATAAGGAAATGTTGATAATCAGTGATTTACAAGCTGAAGATTTTTTCCAATTTTTCAGTTCTGACCGATGGGCATGCCCCAGTGCGGCTTTTTTTTCGTCAGATCGAGGGTCCACTGATAAACTTCCTGCAACTGGCGTGCTCTGCTTTCCCAAGTGAAATAGCGGCTTATGTGCTCCTGGCACCGGAGACCCATGGCGTGGAGCGTGGAGGGATCCTCCACATATCGCTCGATCGTTTTTCTGACATCGGCAATGACCTGCTCGCGAGATTCGATGGAGATTTTGTGCCCCAGGCCCTCAGGAATCAGCTCCGCAGGTCCACCATGGTCAAGGACAACCGCTGGCAAGCCCAGCGCCATGGCTTCAAGAACCACGCCACCGCCAAATTCGCGGGCGCTGGGGAACACGAAAAGGTCGTTCTCGGCGAGTTGCTTTGCCAAGACCTCATGTTTCACCCAGCCGTCTAGCTTCACGCCAGAGGTAATGCCATCTGCTTCCGCCATCTGCTTGAGCTTTTCCTTCTGAGGTCCGTCCCCGATGATGTCGACGACTGCTTTACCTTCGCGCACTAGGGGAGCCGCCGCTTCCAGCAGAATATCCGCACCTTTATAAGGCACCAGCCGGCCCACGAAGACAAGACGCAATGGCCCCGGCTTGCGCTCTTGTTTGGGCGTCATGGGAAAACGCTCCACATCAATCGCGTTCTCTGGCAAAAAGACTGTTTTGTTGCGCCACTTCGAAGGTATTTCTTCGTAAGTAGAGCGGCTGGCGGCGATGATGGTACTAGCGTATTGTTGGGTGCGGCCATGCCCGGGAAGCAACTTGGCCAGTCCGCGCAGCTTGCCGAGACGATCGCCTTCCTGCGCCTGTAAGTGAGCAAAGGGCTTGGGCCAACCTATGCCGCCATTTAGCGGTCCTAAAATAAAAGGCACCCCGATCTTGGCGAGCTTTGGAGCGAGAAAACTGGAAGTGATAGGGGATAAAGGGGTGACGCGGTGCACCAAATCAAACTCACCTGCACGAAGTCTCGCTTCGTATTGCTTCCAGACCTGTCTCTCGAAATAGGGGTAGGCCAGAGTCATCATCGCGGAATGGATTGTCCACCCCAGTTCTGTGCCGCCGCGGAGGAACTTTGAGATCTTCCAAGCCGCTCCCTGGATAGCTCGTGAATTGATGAACTTGAATCTTTTCTCGTCTCCACCGGCTTCGAGAATGTCCTGCCGGTTGCGCTCTTCGCTCACGATCTCTCCGTCGATGATGCCGGAGAGAGCCTTGGTGCAGGACCAGCCGATCAGCGCGACACTGGTGAGTTTGGGATTAGCAGCTTCAGCAATCCAGAGCACACGCAGGGGCCGGTCTTTTGGCATAGTATCGAAATGAATGAGCAGATGAAAGTGAGAGACTAACTAGATCGTGTCGAGAGCTGCGTCCTCAGAGAGCACAGGGGAGGGGATGGCATTTCCAGCAAAGTTATGCCATGCCTGACGATACATCCGCAACGTATCGGCGGCATTGGCATCCCAGTCAAACCGGCGTGCGTTGGTGAGACCTGCTTTGATGAGGCTGGTGCGCAGTTCACCGTCGAGACTGACCTGAGCCAGCGCTCCACTCATGGATTCCACACACTCAGGATCCACGGTAACAGCGGCATGTCCGACGATCTCTGACAGCGCACCTTTTGTGGAACTAATGACCGGGCAGGCGCAAGCCATGGCCTCCACAGGAGGCAGACCGAACCCCTCAAACAATGATGGATAAACCATGGCGCCAGCGGCACGATAAAGATCCGGCAGGCTCTCATCGGGCACGAAGCCAAGGAAGCGGATGTCTGAGCGGTAGGGAGATGCCTGTGCCGCAGCATGAATTACTTCGGCGCCATGCCAATCCGCACCACCGAGCGCCAGAACCCAAGGCGAATTCGTTTCAGCTTTGAATCGGTTAAAAGCCTCGATCAGCCGAACGTGGTTCTTGGCGGGATGCTCCAAGCGCGACACAAAAAGGAAGTAGGGCTTGTCCAGTTGCCACTGCTCCTTGACTGCTTCGTTAGCAGTCGTCAGATCGCCTGGATGAAAGCGTGCATGGTCGAGGCCGTTGAGCACGACCCTTGGTTTGGTCCTCAGGGGGCCGAAGAAGGCATTGATGTCGTTGGCCGTGCACTGACTGACAGCCAGAATCTGATGCTGCAAGCGCGCGAGCCACTTCACCACGACACGACCGTAAAGCATGCGTGCAATGTCATACTTTCCGCGGACCCGGAAAGGGGCCAGATCGTGAATCGTGGAAACCAGCGCGCAGGGATAAGAACCGATCATGCGGCGATAGCTGGGGATGTGTAGCACATCCACGCCTTCTTTTTTTAACATGCCCGGCAGGATGAATTGATGCCAGAGGATGTTTTTCATCGCAGACCGCCACTTTTCCTCGACCGTTACAAGTTTCATTTTGCCTTCAGCAAAAGCAAACAACGGCAGATCTTCCTGTAGCACGTAGAGCACATATTCATTGCCACTGGGGTTCTTCAGCAATGAACGGATGAGCGCGAAGACATATTGAGCGACTCCGGTCTTGCCTCGCTGGACGACTGAGGTGGATATGGCGATTTTCATGCGTTGAGTCTTGTTAAGGGGGGTTAGGCGCCAAGGAGGATTGGTTCCATCTTCAGCATGCGTATGACGCTGCGCACGTTTGGGCTTGGATTCGTAAACTGGAGAGACAGGCCGGTCTCCCGGCACTTCTTGCGCGCGCGCACCATCAGGCCCACGCCAGAACTGTCGAGGAAACGAAGGCCGGCCAGGTCCACCGTCAGTTCCTTGTGTTGAGCCTGCAAGGCTTGGGAAATGGCAGCTTCCATGCTGGTCCAGTAGGGTTCCAGGTTCGCGGCGGTGAGTTCGTTCTCCCAAAACAATTGGGAGCTGTCGTCCACCAGCACGGTCTCAAGTTGGACTTTCGGAGCCTGAGTCTTTTCACCATGCAAATCCTTGAGGCCCGCTTCCACGTCAACAGCTGTCAGGAACATTCCATCCAGGCGCATCAGTTTCAGCACGCGTGTAAGCGCACGGGTAGTGGAGGCCAGGATCAACTTTTGACCCTTCTGTCGAAGTGCTTTTTGCAAGGTGACGAGGTAGCCGACACCCGTGGAGTCGATGAAAGTCAGCTCGCTCATGTCTAGAACGAGGGACGCGGGGTGATTCAGCAATGGCCCCCATGAATTGCCCTCCACCTGGATGGTAGCGGCGTCGAGGCTGGTCGGCGCTTTCACGACGTTGCAAACCGCCGGCGCAGGTGTGCCCATGATTGCCTTCTTAGCGCGAGAGCGCAGACCACTCATCACCCAAAGTTGTTTGCAGATCCCGGCACCAAAGTGCTGCAAGTCCACGAAGTAGCGTTTGAACAGGCGACGAGGTTCTTGCAGCAGGCGATAGATCCACTCGGTGCCCGACATCTGCATCCAGCGCGGAGCGCGCTTCATGTTGCCGGCCAGGAAGTCGATGGTTGCACCTACTCCGATCGAGACCGGCACTCCCAGATTGCGATAATTCATCGAGATCCACTTCTCTTGCTTGGGGCAGCCGAATGAAACAAAAAGCAGGTCGGCTTTCGCTTCACGAATCCGCTCACAGATGCCCTCGTGATCCATCTCCAGAAGAGGCTTGAAGGGAGGAGAATATGCGCCTGCGATTTGCAGATTGGGAAGCTTGGCCTTGATGTTATCGAGAGCTTGTTGAGCCACTTTCTCTTCCCCGCCGAGGAAGAAGACGCGGTAACCTTTTTGTTCCGCCACTTGTAGCAGCAGGGGCACCAAATCCGAACCAGCGACACGCTCCTGAAGGGGATTGCCCAGGAACTTTGATGCCCACACAAGCGGCATGCCGTCGCAGACCACCAAATGCGCATCCATGAGGATGCGGCGCAATTCGACGTCGTGCATTGCTTGCACCACGAAGTCCACATTGGCCGTGGCGAGGTAGTGCGGCTTACCGGACGCCACCATGCCTTCGATCAGCGAGATCGTTTGTGGCGTGGTCACGTTATCGAATGGAACGCCCAGAATCGCGATGGGAGGGCGTTGGCCGTTGCCAGAGTTCCGATCGGTATCAGGCCGCCGGGATACCGGCATCCAGGGAAGGGTATCAATTAGGGTGCTCATGCGGCGGCTTTCTCGAGTTTGCTGAAGTTTGCGGTGTAGTATTGGCTGAGTTGGGCTCCCAGTGCGGGCCACCCAAAGCGGGCTTGGGCGGTGGCTTTCCCCTCTTGTTCAATCCTGGCAAGAAGCTCAGGATTCTTGAGCGCCTGCGCGGTTTCCTGAGCGAATGCTTCGGCTGTGTCTGCCAGCAGGATTTCTTTGCCGTGTGTCAGGTCAAGGCCCTGGGCCCCGATTGTGGTCGATACCACGGGAGTGCCAATGGCCAGGCTCTCGACGATCTTGAGCCGGGTGCCGCCACCGATGCGGAGAGGCACGATCTGCATCCAGGCTTTGCGATAATAGGGACGCACATCCGGCACGCCGCCAGTCACCTCAACGCCGGTGCGATTGCCGTAGGCAACCACTTCCGCCAGGGGCGAGCGTCCCACGATCAGCACGCGCAAATCAGGGACGAGAGCCAACAGACGATCATGCACGGACTCGAAGAACCAGCGAAGAGCATCCACATTCGGATTGTAGTCCATCGCCCCACAGAACAGCACGGTGGGAGCTTCGGCGCGCGCTTCATCCGTAGCACCGGGATGGAAATAAGTGAGGTCCACGCCGTTTGCTACCACCAGAACGGGCACGTCCTTGCTGATGTGTTCGCGTATAAAAGTCTTGTCGTCCGGACCACACACGACCTGTACCGCGCAGCGTTTAGCCACACGCTTTTCAAAGCGAATCAGCTTCGCCAGATTTTCATAATCCAACAGCTTACCTTTGAGGCCGCGCTTCATGGTCGCGTGCTGCTGAAGTTGGAATTGCAGATCAACCCGGCTCCGATCGACGGACAGCGGTAGGTGCGGGTGGCGATCGAGCAGGTAACGGGCGAGCACAATATCGCAAACATGGATCAAATCGTAGGACTCTTGAGCGAGCGCCTTTTCGAGAGCCGCCGCTGCTTCAGGCAGATTCCAATGCTCGATGGTAGTCGGTGTGGGATTGAGCAGCCGTTCGGCCAGACTGGCCCAGCGCGGATGCTGGAATGGGACCAACTCGACTTTGCGGCAGAATGCTTCAAAAACTCCCTTGTGCTCCACGCGCTCACCACCTTCGGTCAGCGCCAGTAGATCCACTTCATGCTCCGCAGCAAGACCGGTCAGCAGGTGAAACACACGCTGGTAGGTCCCACGATCCAGAGGGTAAGGAATGTAAGGATAGAAAACGAGAATGCGCATGGGAGGATCAGTTGAATTGGGACCAAAGTTGGTGGTAGGCTCGAACCAGCTTGGGGAAGGTGCATTCCCGCGTCTGCAACAGGTTTTGAAGCGTGGCCAGACGGCGATGGTCGAAAGACTTTTGCCAAAGCAGCACGGCCAGAGCGCGGAAGAGCCGCTCACGCGGATACAGATGCACTTCCGGCATAAGAACTGACCTGAAGCCGTAGCGTCGGAAGTTCACGAGCACATTGCGCCAGGCCGGTTGTTCGGGACAAAGATTCTTCTTGGTGGAGATGTAGTCATCCATTGTCCGGAAGCTCGTTCCCAAACGCATGGATTCCAGCTTCAGCCACATCTTGGCCATCAGGCCAGAGAGTTCCGCATGACGTCGCGCCAGCGTTTCACGCGATTCGTTGGCGCGGTGAGGATGCAGTTTGAAGTGTACGCCAGCTTCATGATGCTGTAACAGCAATTGAGCATCGGGCAAATCGTCCGGTGCTGCGTGTTCCAAGCGGCGATGACGCTCCAGGCAGCTCCAGTGATACTTGCCGAGTGCTGTGAGCCAGGCGTCACCCAGAGCCATCTGAGCCTTCGCCATGTTCCGTCCCACAAAGTCCGCATCCTCAGAAGTGAAGTCTGGACGGCGGAGGCGTTCTTTGGCCAGGACCAGGCCTGTGCAGCGGTTCAGCATCAGCCGCATCGCTTCATAAAGCGGAATCTTTGCTGCCTGACGGTGGTGAGCACAATCATGCAACAAGTGATCGCCGCCAATTTGCCAGCGATGCTTCATAATGAAGTCATAGCTGAACATCGTGACCGGTTGCGTGCGAAGAGTCGCCAGGGAGAGGATCTTGAATTCCACTTCGATCCCGGCGCTTTCGCTGAGATGTTCGCCCAGCTCATGCAAGGCATGCTTATAGCGGCGGTCATTCAGCATGGCCGGGCCCTTGGCAAAGACATAGAACTCCATGTCATTGTAGGGATCGTCGGCGCCCGAGCCTGTGCGCAGGACCCCACCTTCACCACGGCCGTAGCCGCCTGCCAGGAACAGTCCTTCAAGCCGACTTGCGGGAATGATTTTCTGCACACCCAAACTCACCGCTTCGCAGATGGAGGCAAGGTGTTGCTCCAGATCCGCGTCACCATCGATGGTAAAACGATGGTTGTCTCCACGATGAGGCACCGCTGAGGATGTCTCCAAAGAAGAAAGAATCGGTGAAGGTGCACTCATGGCAAGGGGACGGGAATGGGATTGAGCGGCATCGAATCTTCATTCTGGGCCTCATCGCTGGAAGCGCTTGGTATCCAGGTGGCGATCATGCTTTTCAGATATTGCTCGGCTTGATCCATGATGATGTGCTCTGCGCAACGCGCGCGAACCACATCCTGTCCTGCCTTTGCGATAGAGGTGCGCAGGCTGCTGTTTTCAGAGAGGGCGATGATACGATGGGCCAGCATGACGGCATTGCCTGCTTCATAGGTCAAAGCGTTGACACCGTGCTCAAACAACTCTGCACTGCCGCCGGTAGTTGTGCCGATGACTGGCAGACCGGATGCCATCGCTTCGAGCGGAGTGATGGCAAAAGGCTCTTCCCATTCTGAAGTGAAAAGCAGAGCGTCATGGGACGCGTAGACCTGAGGCATCTCGGATGGCTCCGCTGAGTGGAAGGAAACTGGCAATTCATGCTTGATGGCATACTCGCGAAGTTCGGTCTCATAGGAAGGCTCTCCTTTGCCATACAGGCAAAGCTCACCTTCAAATTGGCCCTTTATCAGTCTCATGGCTTCCAGCGCAGTCTTCACGCCCTTGTCTGGGGCGAAGCGGCCCACGAAGAGCAGCTTTTGGACAGGCCGTTCTGCCGCGGAAGCTTCACCCGTGAAACGTGTGGTATTTACCGGACAGTGGATGATCTCGCCATGACCGACGTCATAGCCATTCTTTTCGGTGATGCGGCGCATGGCCTTGCTGCAGAACACGACATTGCGGAATGGGATGGATTCGACCGCGCCTGTCGGGGCCATGGCGTCCCAGCGTTTGCGCACACCGAACATCTCAGACCCACGGCGCAGCAGTTTCGCAGCCTTGCTCATGTTGGACCGATTCCACCAGCTCAGCCAGACATCGGCCTTGAGGCTGGAGGCTACCCAATGATCGGACACGTAGTGGGCGGTCGGCACATCCGCTCTCGCAAGAGTATGCAAGAGCGACTTCGAAATGCCACCCATATTCCACACATAGACGCCTTCGGGCTGGTAGCGTTTCAGGGTCTTCCGCAGCACCTGATTGTTGTGTTGCTCCAGTTCACTGAGAGGATTGATGCCCAACCAGGGATGTCCGAAGTGACCGTGCACCCGCAGTTCGCGATGAACATGTGGTTCGTCAGTCAGGCCTTCTTTACCTTTCACCCGGTGATCTGAAGTGAGCACTTCCACTTCATGACCTTTGGCACGCATGGCATCCGCCACTTGGGCGCAGTGCAGTTCATAGCCTCCAATATAGTGGGGCGGGTAGAGATTTGAGATGAATAACAGTCGCATGATAACAGTGGATTAGGCGTTTTGCAGGAGGTGCGAGGAAGAGGCGGCCTCTTGTTCAGAGAGGCCAAACTGGAAGCCGGCGAGTTTCGCCGTGCGCTGGCGCCAGCGAATGCGGGCAGAATGCGGAAACTCGGAGAGCTTGCCTTTCTCGAGGCAATAAAAGAAGTCGCGCTGCACATCGCGCATCCAGCCGAGCATCACATGTTTCGGCCAGTTGAAGGCGTTTTGCGCTCCTGTCCAGGCTTTGCCAATGGAACGGTTGTCTTCAAATACGCGCTTGGTCGTTTGATTGGGCGTGTAGTTGTGGGAGTGCATTGCCACGCTCTCAGGCACATAGCGGATTTCAAAGCCAGCCGCCTTGCACCAGCGGGTGTACTCATCATCTTCAGCGTATTGCAGATCTTCGCGGAAGCCGCGCTTGCGCCAGACTTCTTTGGTGAGGCCGCTGCTGACCATGCTGAAGAAGTGATCCCAGATCACAGACTCACGTGCGGGCCCGAAGGTGCGGTCGTAGTCGTGCGCGAAAACGGCCATGCAGTCCGGACGAGAAATTTGTTTGCCGAAGACCGCAGCAGTGTTGGGAAGGCGCAAGGCATCGACCAACGCGCGCAACCAGTTTGTCCCTTGAGGTGTCGCGTCGGAATTGATGAAAATGCAATACTCGGACTTCGCCAGTCGCATGCCATGGTTCATCACGCGGCTTGGATTGTACTCGTGCGGCTGGATCTGGATGAAGTGCGCCGGGTTGGCTGCCTTGATGAGTTCTTGCGAGCCATCCTTGGAACCTGAGTCAATCACGATCAGTTCCCAGTTCTTGTAGTCCTGCGCCGCGATGGCTGGCAGTGTATCGACCAGGGCCCAGGCCTCGTTGTAGGACCGCATGATGATGCTGACGAGTGGATCTTCCATGTTAGTTGTTAGGGTGATGCTGATGGATTGAGACGGCGGGGAGAATTAGACGGCTTCCTGCGCTGCGCCGTGAAGTGAAAGCCGGGAGCGGAAGTAAGGCAGACGACGAAGAAGTGCGCTTTTCTGCTGCTGAGGAATGGCGATGCGCCACAAGAGGATCATGGCCAGCCCGCCGGCAATAGGGCCATGCACGAGGATGGTTTGCCACGGTTTCGCAAGGCGCGAGGCTGGCCAACAAGCGGCAGCGCTCAGAAGCGTTAGCACAGGAAGGCAGGCCAGCCAGGTAGGCAGAACCGCCTTTTTCAAGAGGCCCCAACTGGACAGATTCGCGTCCCGGGCCATCCAGGGCCACAGATGCACCCAGCCATAATACAGGGTCGGTATCAGAGAGCCCACGGCGACTGCTACAATACTTTTGAAGGTAATCACCAGCACGACGCTGATCGCCAGATTGATAACGGCTTCACCCAGGCCCATCCACATCAGTTTGCGCTCGTGGCCGCTCATCATGTAGATCCGCTTGCTGACGCTGTGAGTCAGGATGGACACGTAGAACCAGAAAAGCAGCACCTGACCGGTCAACCAGGTTTCCTTGGGGATCACGCCGTCGCCCGTGAGCAGTTGCAGCAGCTCTTGCAGATAGAATCCGCAAAGAAGATACAACGGAGTCGCGATGATCACGCTCCAGCGCAGGCTGAGCATGATGAGATCTTTCAGAGCTTCATGGTCGCCCGTGGCATGGAGATGCGCTGCGGCGGGGGAGAGGGTGTCCTGCACTTGGCGGGTGAACTGAGAGAATATCTCCGAGACCTTGGCGCCTGCCTGATAGATGGCCACGGCTGCGATGCCCAGGCTGGCGCTGATCACCAGTTGATCCGTTTTGCCAAGGACCACATTTGTCGCAGTCGTGATGTAGGCAAAGATCGAGAACTGCATCGTGCCGGACATCATCTTCCGTGAGAACAGCCGCGGCCGCAGTTTCACTTCCGGCATGCGGCGCAGTGCAAAGAAGGCCGACAAGAAGTCAGGGGCCAGGGAGAAGAAAATGGCGATGAACATGATCGCCATGAAGCTCCATTGATTGTGCACTGCCGCCCAGATGAGACCCAGGCGGATGAGCATGGCCACTGAAGAAATGTTATTGGCCAGACGGATGCGTTGTTGCCCACGCAGAATTTCAGGAAAGATGCCCATCGGGAAAGCCAGGCCGATGCCGATGAAGAAGACCACCATCACCGCCTTGAACTCAGTGGCATGATCAGCACTCACATCAAAAGCCTTAAGCATGAGATTCCCGCTGAGGAGCACCACCAGGATCAGCGCGGCTGCCATGCCGAGGTAGAAAAAGAGGATCGTGCTCAACACCCGGCTCAGTTGAGCCCAGTCCTTCGACACTGAAAGTTCCGCGACACGTTTCTGAGCCGCAAAACCAAATCCAAAGTCCAACAACACGCCGTAGCCGAACACACTCCAAAGAAGGGACCAAAAGCCGAACTGCTCCAGGTTCAGATACTGATACAGCAGCCGGAAGGTGAGGAGACCCACCACCATGCCGATTACGGTCCGGATGTAGTTGGAAACCGCGTTGCTGAAAATATTACTTTTAACTTCTGAATAACTCATGCGTTCCCCCTTGCCCTGCGATCCATAGCGTTCTGCTCAGCCAGTTGGTAAATCTCTTCTAACCGTGCGGCGATTATCGCCCAGTCATATTTGCCACGAGCTTCTTCGCGGCCCGCTGAGCCCAGTTTTTCTCTCAAGTCTGCATCCGCATGCAGGCGCGTGATTTGTGCCGCGAGTTGATCGATCGCATCGGCGCCACTTGCGTCCACAAACAATCCCGTGCGTTCTGCATCCAGCAGGCTGGCCAGGCCACCCACGCGGCTGGCAATGACTGGCTTGCCCGCGCTCCAGGCTTCCAGCACCACAATGCCGAAAGGCTCGTGCATGGATGGAAGCACGAACACGTCACACGCGTGGTAGGCATTCACGAGATCTGCATCGTGGCTCCGCAGCCCAGGCAGAAAATGCACGCGGTCCTGTAGTCCGGCTGCCTGAGCGAACTCCCGCATCTCAGCGGCATAGCCCGGCTGGGTCACCGGCCCCATGATGGCCAAATGTGCCGACGGGATATGTGTCGCGCGCTCTGCGAAAGCTTTCAGCAGCAGCATCTGATTCTTCTGCGCATCGATGCGGCTAATGTTCAGTAGCAGAAACGCGTCTTGAGGAATGTTATGCTTGGCTCTGAAAGCCGCGCCATCGCCTTGGGCGAAGCGGGCGCAGTCCACACCATTGGGAAGATAGGTGAAGCGGTCGTGGCCCAGTTGATCCCCAGCCTTCTTAGCTTCACTTTCTCCAACAAACACCACCATATCGGCATCTTGCAGCACCTTGCGAGCACCCCACAGAGCGCCAAAGGGACGGCCCCATTCAAACTTGCCTTTGATCGGCTGCAGCAATGTTTGGCTTTCAGCGGTGGGCACATCGAACACACCTCCGTGCACGGACACCACGAGCGGCTTGCGGCGCCATTTGGCGGCGGTGCGAACCATGCCGCCCAGGCGGTTGAGCGCATGTGCATGGTAGAGACGCACGCCGCGCTTCGTCAGCAGTGAAGCAAAAAGCGAGAGGGAGAAGAGGTTTCCGCCCTTCTTGTCCATCGCCGCCACAGCATCCTCGCCCAAGCCCAGGAAGGGATAGCAATAACGAAAGCGGCGCACCGGCACTCCGCACATGCTCTCTTTCTTCGTTTTGCAAAGTGCCTGACTGGAGAAGATGTGAGGCTCTTGTCCCGCCTTCTGCTGCTGGCGGGAGATCTCCAGGATCACCGTCTCAGTACCACCCCACTCGTCTGTGGCGAAGCGCCTTGGCACGTGCACAATGCCGCGAGCGGCGGTCGTGCAGTCTTGCGCAGCCACAGGGAGCAGGGTGGAACTGACGATAGGGAGAGAACTCATGCCGTGGCAAATTCGTTGATTTCAGTCAGAGCTTCTTGGGCGGCCAGCGCATGATGCGTCATCAGCTTGTAGATATCCGGGATCGCTTTGATCTGATCCGGGATGGGCTGATTCGTCATAAGTGACGCATAGCTGTGCTTGTCTTCCGGATGGAAGCCGTGCATGGCGCGGATGGGGCGTTCCCCCATGTGGCTTGGCACCAGCAGCGTGCCTTCCTGTAGCAGGAAGATCAGTTCGCCGAAATGACCGTCTTCGAAGTAAGCCCGCAGACGGGTCAGTTCTTCTTCACCGAGGATGCGTCCTTGCGGCACCTTCTCCAGAGCAGACACGATCATCTCTTTCGCGCCTGGCTTGTTGAACCAGAAACGCGCCATCGTGCTGTCATACACGGCCGAGTAGTCTTTACCGAACTTGAGCGGCAGTTCCTTGATGACGCTCATCAGGTCCAGGTGCTCATCGCAGTTCGCCATGCCGTGGTCGCTGAAGACAAAAAGACGGACTTCTTCATAGTGCCCTTCCGCAGCTTGCAGCACGCGGTTGATCCAGTCCTCATACATGCGAAGCCGGACCGGCACTTCAGGCGAGTCATTGCCGACCATGTGCATGAGGCCGTCCAGACCTGGCCAATACATAAAGGCAAAATCAATCGACTCCTTGGTGAGTTCGTTGCACAACACTTCACGGTTCTGCTCTTCGCTTAGAGCTGGATCGCTCACGAAGTAAGGAATGTTCTGGTCGAGCAGGAAGTCGAAGATGTTGCTGCCGCGGTTCATGCCGTTCGGCTTGAGCGGGCTCTTCTTCTCCGAGAAGTCGTAATCAGCGATGTGCTGAAACGGGATATTGTAGAGGTCGAAGTAGCCTTCGAAACCGAGGAACGGCCGGACAAGCTTCGTCAGCATGCGGCGCACAATGCGGCGGCTGGTGAGAGCCTTGGGCACGAAGCGCAAAGGCTTCAGCGCACGGAAAGGGGAGTTCTCCGGATCGTAAACGAAGTAGCACCAGTTGTGATGCTCATCCGGCCAGCGTCCGGAGAGAATCGAAGGCACGCAGGTGGAACTGTATCCGAAGACACTGTCCAGTTTTTTCCGGTTGGGGGCGACGTCGGCGCAGAAATTATCGTGGCGGATAATCTCCCAGCCACAGGCGTCGACCATGATGAATAAAGGCAAGATAGGCTTCATGCTGCGAGTAATGCTTGAACAGTGCTAAGGAGTTGCGTGGGACCGTAGGGCTTCATGATGACCGCATCGGCATCCATGAAGAGTTTGGGCTCGTCGGACTGCACACATCCCATGCCGGTGACCACCACCACAGGGATGCCGCGCGTGTCCTCATCGGCGCGCAATTGTTTCAGCGCGGTGAGACCGTCCATTTGAGCCATCCGAACATCCGTGATTACCAAATCCGGACGTTCGCGTTTGGCGATGTCCATGATCTGGGCGCCATCGCTTCCAAAGATGAACCGATACCCGCCTGGGCGAAGGCTATACTCCGCCAGTTTGAGCATGTGAGGCTCGTCATCAACTATGAGCACAAGCTTGTTCATGGTGTTTCCTGGACTCCTGATTGTTCGGTGAGAACGATGTAGGCGACATCGTCGGAAGGGGTGGTGCCCACTTGAGTCTGGCGAACCAGTTGCTCCAGTTGCCGGCAGGACTGACTGGCGCTAACTCCCGTCAATGCGGTGGACTTCATCCAGTCGCTTAGCTTGGCGATACCAACGCCCTCGCCTGACCGCATGAAGGATTCAATGACACCATCCGTGTAGAGAAGCAGGCGCACAGGCTCTTCCAAAGCCGAAACAAGTTCCTCATACTCCGGTGTTGCTGTGATGCCAAGGGGAGGACCCTCTCCGCCCAGTTCCAGAACCTTCGCATCTTTTCCCATCACGAGAACGGAAGGGCAGTGACCAGCGTTGGCCGTGGAGAGCTGCCGTTTGGCGCAATCCACAAATACCAACTGCGCGGTGATGAACATGTCCACGCCATCCAGATCCGCGAAGAGCGTATGATTGAGCCATTTCATCAACTCGGCGGGATGCTCCGCCAGATCGGGGCGGGAGCGAAGGTGGCTGCGGAAGATGGCTGCGAAGAGAGCCGCAGGGACGCCCTTACCCATCACGTCCGCGATTGCCAGGAGAATGCCGTGCTCACCAATAAGGATGGCATCAAAAAAGTCTCCGCCGACTTGATAGGCGCTCTTAGAATGAGCGGCCAATTCGTATCCTGGCAGACTTGGCAAGGTCTTGGGAAGCAGCGAACGCTGGATGCTGGCAGCGATCTGCAGTTCTTTCGACACGAGCTTAGCCTTGAGCGCATCGCGTTGAGCTCTCTCATTGAGCAAACGCAGCCCCAGGAAATCCGAAAAAGTCTGGATCATGGAGAGCTCGCCAGCGCTGAAGTATTTTCCAGCCTGCTTAAATCCCACGGCAAGAGTTCCGACGTTTTCTTTCCCGACGACCATAGGGTGCACCACTCCGCTCGGTGCGCCACCCACGCTCTTGCTCAAAGTCTCGCTGCCCTGCAGGGACCCACCCATGCCAAACATGCGAACTTCTCTTTTCGTGAACGCCGCAACTTCTACTTCATAGGTAGAGACCTCGCCACTGACCGGCAACGGAGCGAGACCGGACAAACCACGGGATGAAGCCAACACTTTTAGGGTTTTGTTGGTCTCATTTGCCTGGCGCATGATGAACCAGTCTGCGCGAGTGAGCCGGGTCAGTTCCTCCAGCCATCGCCGCGCCCCTGTCTCCGTCATCTCACCGCGCGCCACGTCCGCGCTCAGGCGGAAGATGGTACTAAGGTAATCATAGCTGGCGGCGAGCTCTGCGGTGAAGGAGTGCAGCACCATCTGGCTGGCATCTTCCGCAGGGGCAGGTGCAGCTTCCTTCAGGCGCACCTTATGCACGCGCAAATGATTCTCACCAAGCCCACGCTCATAGCGTACACCGTCGCACAGAGCGTTGATGAGAAAGAGACCGCGGCCACTTTCTGATTCATCATTCGGCAGGCTCACATCTTCCGGCCAGTCAAAGCCAGCCGTATGATCCGTGATCGTCAATTCAATCAAGTCGGTCATCGCGCTCGCTTGAAAGCGCAGGCCCTGGGTCTGCTGTGCTGGCGTGGCGTTTTGCACGGCATTGTTGCCGGCTTCCACGATCAGCAATTCCCAGGCATCCAGCTCTTCCGTGTGCAAGCCATGACCTTCCATGAATCCACGCAGACGCCGTGCCGCATCACGCACTGCGTCGAGTTCGCAGGCGCTTTCGATGAGCACAGAAGCAGGTTGCATGGAAGATTTGAGCATGGGATCGGTGGTCGGGGTCTCTGGTGATTCCGCTCTGAGCCTATTCGCGGACGATCTCGAAAATCCGGTGGATACGGGTGAGTTCGAGAAGTTGCTGCACATTGGCGGCAGGGTTCACCAGGCGGACGATGCCGCCACGCGATGCCATATTCTTGTTCAGGGAGATCAGTCCTCCCAAACCGCTGGAATCGACAAACGTGGTCTCACGCATGTCCACGTCCAGGACGGTGGTTTCAGGGTTCATCCGATCGCGGGTTTGGTCGCGGAAGGATCCGATGGTTACAGAGTTTAGTTCTTTGGGAGCAAGAACGCGGTGGGTAGTTGCCAGCATGTTAGTCGAGTAGGTTTAGTAGTTTGAGATGGAAGACTTCGGCGGAAGGATCGGCAGGGGCAGGTGGCGGTTCAGAATACGGCGGGCTGCTTGCAGAAAGAGAGAAGCGTTCAGTCGGGAGCTAGCGTGCGCAGAATAGAAGGCAGCATGAGCGCGGGCGATGTCGCCATACGGTTCTCCGTCGTGACCTTCTGCGTCGGCCATGGAAACCAGGCCGGGAGCCACATTCATCCATAGACGCTCATAGTCGGTGCTTAACTCGCCCGCACGTTCGCGCGTCAGCGGGCGGTTTCCGACCCATGCAAAATCGCCACGAACAATGTTCCAGAGTTCTGGCCAGCGGCGCAGGAAGCCCCGGACTCCATTAAACTCGTGCCATACCAAAGTATGCGCGAAGGCCAGGTCTCCCGTGAGAGGGGTGCGCACGCCACGATGGGTGATGACTGTGGGCAAACCATCGTAACTGGCCCTCAGCCAGGCGTAGAGCGCCACCGGCGAAGTCGCCACCAGAGTAGCCAGGGCTGCCATGCGGCCAAGAACCGTGCAGGCTGGCTTGCGACGCAGACTGGCGCTGAGATCTCCCAGCAAAAAAGCATCGGGTACTTCAGTGAAGGATCCGGTTTCCCAGTTCATTAGTGACTTGCCCCAGACAAGTGACTTGCGGACTTCGGTCCAAGCGCCCACATAAGTTTGTGGTCCGATGAAACTCTCGGAAATTTCTGCGTGCTCATCCACACAGGCATCTTCCTCGACGATCACTCCAGGGCCGACCACTGCATCTGGGCAGATCCAGGCATTCTTGCCGATCCAGCACGGTCCAATGAGGTTCGCGGTGGGAGAGATGCGAGCCTTCGTGCTCACCCATACTCCCGGAGCCGCTTCACGCATGCCCACGGAGTCTCGGCCCGCTTCATCAATACGGTTCAACAGCTCTTTCAGCCATCCTTCGCCAGACTTCCAGAGCTCGGCCCCATTTTCACCAGGCCAGCTATTCAATGTCTTCACAACCACCGCGCCGCTGTAGTCCGTCTTTTTGATATGCGTGCCAAGACGCATGATCGTTTCCTTGGACGCTTCTTCATTGGGCACCGGCATCACTTCGATCTGCAATCCCCAGAGATTGTTCTCATCCAGAGAATTGCGAATCTCCGCCGGGCTGTCGGCCGTGAGGATGCGCACCGTCTTGAAGCCCAGTTGGGCCAACTCCGCGAGAGCGCGATCCAACGCAGAACGGCCCAAAAGGGGAGTCAGCGCCAGTGGCGTATGCCGGGAGAAGAATGCCGCGCCAGGGCGGTCACAGGGACATATCAAAAACGCTTTCATCGCAGTTACATGCCTTTGCCTAGCAACATGGTGGGGACGGTTTTGAGGAGGAGCCAAAGATCCAGCCAGAAGGAGTGGCTTTCGATGTAGCGGACATCGAGGGATACTTGCTCGGGAAAATCAATGTTGTTGCGGTTGCCGATCTCGAACAGGCCGCCGTTGCGTTCACCTACTTGCCAGAGGCAGGTCAGGCCTGGCTTCACGAGCAGACGGCGACGGTCATTGTTGGAGTAGAGCGCTACTTCGCGTGGTAGTGCTGGACGTGGTCCGACCAGCGACATGTCACCGAGCATGACGTTCAGCAACTGTGGCATTTCATCCAGAGACGTCTTCCGAAGGATGCGCCCCACGCGGGTGATGCGCGGGTCATTCTTGATCTTGAAGGTCACGCCATTCTTCTCATTGAGCTCAGCCAGCTCTTTCAGTTTCGCCTCGGCATCGACACACATGCTGCGGAACTTGAGCATGTGAAATTCCTGCCCCAACAAACCCACGCGGCGTTGTTTGAAAAACACCGGCCCGCCGTCCATTTTGACAATGGCTGCAATCACAAGGAACAAGGGTGACCACACTGCCAGCGAGATTGTGCTCACAATCAGGTCGAGCAGTCTCTTGATCGTCAGCGTGCCACGCACTACGATGAGCCAGGTGAGCCGCTTGAGGCGGATGTATAACCCGAGCCTCATCCGCCCGAGTGGGGACTGGGCTGCGAGGAATCGCATGGACACTCGCCGATTGATCTCTTCACTCGTCATACCGTAGTCAATAAAGTTGAGGCGTTCATGTGAGGGATAGTTCCACTGTTTGACGCCAGCTCTCTAAAGAGCGCCTCCAGTCCGTCGAAATAGCGATCGGAGTCATATTGCTCCGCCACGCTCTTCTGACCTTGCTCGCCCATGCGGCTGGCCAGCTTCTTATCCTGCAAAAGACTATTCACCTTTTGGGCATAGGTGATGTGATCCATCCATGGCACCAGGAATCCGTTCACTCCGTCGTGCAGCCACTCCTTCACACCGCCCGCATCGAAGCCGACGATCGGTAGCGCATGCCGCATGGCTTCCTGACCGATCATGCCGAAAGGCTCTGGCCAGAGTGAGCTCACCAGCATTGCCGACGCTTCGCGATAGTAGGCGTTGAGCTGATCCTGGGACACGAAACCCTTAAAGCTCACGCGATCTTGCAAGCCCAGATCTTTGGCGAGTTGCTCGCAGTATCCCCGATGATTGCCATCACCCAGAATCACGCACTCGAAGGGGCTCTCCACCAGCGCCAGACTTTTCAGCAGGACATCCACGCCTTTGCCGCGAATGACCTGGCCCACATAGAGCAAAAGATTTCTCGATGAGAGACTCGCTTTCTCTCCCTTCGAAGAGTGGCCTGAGACCGGGGCATGAATGCTGATGCGCTTTGGATCGAAGCCGTTCTTTAGCAGTTCGCCACGCATAAACTCGCCGGCGACCACCATCCGCTCAAAGCGATGATTGATTTCGATCTCAGCCAGTTTTTCACCAAGACTCACCCATTTGACCGGAAGAAATCCGCCGCGATCGCGCTTCACGCAGGCCAGGCATCCCAGCGCGCAATAAGCCGAAGCAGCACGTTCGCAAATGTTCCGCGTAAAGGGATTGTACTTGTAGCTACGCATGCAATACAAGTCATGGTCATGCACCATCCGCGCGACAGGTGCTGGATACTTGGCAAGCGCCTTTAGCAATGGCAGGTCAGATGTCTTATGAACGTAAATGACATCCGGATTGGTCAAAGCCAGAATGGCTGTTATGCAGTGTTGGCTGAAGTCCAGGCATCCGTCGAAAATTTGCTCCCAAGCTGCGAGGTTTTTGCCGGTTGAACGACCGTGGGCGAGCCATACCTCGTGCCCCCTTAGCGCAAGGGCCTTTGCAGTCGCACGCAAGTTCGACTCAGCGCCACCGTGGTCACCAATGACCTCGTGGATGAATAGAATCTTGAGCGCGGCTCCCATGTTATTGTAATTCTATAAAATGTAATTAATTACAGTTAATCCGCAACAGTTAAATATTAGTATTTTGCGTTTATAAACGCTTCCCAATGGTGCCGAGCGCCCAGATCTTGGCGACTGAACTGGTGGCAATCATGATATAATTCGTTCAACATCAGCACATGGTGTGCAAATTGTGAAGAAGTGGCCGCCTGATTCGATTTTGAGAACGTCAGAGCTCGTTTTTGAGATCCGGCAAAACTAGGGCTGCCTGCCGCTACTTCAGAGGCACCGATCTGCCCCTCCCGGGTGAGCCCAAGGTGGACGTTGGACAAAATCACAGTGCTCGTTTGAGCATCAATAGCCCTACGTTCATGCGCTGATGGGAAGACGCGAAGTCAGTTTTGCGACTCACAAATTCGGCGGTCTTCCGCCTCTGGACCCCGCTCTCATTTTTACCCATCAGCGTGTCAGACCACACGGACCGCATTTGGATAAACCGGGTATGGGCGAGTGAGCTCCGATGTTCATCAAAACAATGCGCATCAAACTCATGAATAAAATCTGAGGTGCCTCCATCCAATGCGATGCCTGCCTGGAAATCACAGAATCCAGAACACGGCGCCAACAATTCAACAGAACCAACGAAAATGAAAATGACAGGAAAAGCCTTCATCAAGTCCGCTGCCATAGTCGCGGCCATCTGCGGTGTCTTCGCACTGGCCCCTGCGGCTGAAGCCAAAGACAATAAACATCGCAACAACGACCGTGGCAGCAACAACAAAGGCCGCGACCAGCGCTTCGGCCATTCACACAATCATGACCGCCATTTGGATGTGCGCTTCTGTGGCAGTCACCGCCATCATCATACGCATGTATGGCATAGCCGCGACCACCGCGACTTTATCTGCCATGGTCACGACTGAGCATCAGCGCTGTTATGACCGGATGGCTACGCTGCTCTGCGGCCGCAGATTACAGACCGCATCAGCGTGGCACTGTCACAGCATCCAACACTCGCGCTGTCAGTTCCTGGGTTGTCAGGCCTTCGATTTCAAATTCCGGGCGCAATACCAAACGGTGGCCTAGCACCGGTTCAGCCAAAGCTCGCACATCGTCAGGAGTTGCGAAGTCTCGACCCTCCAGCGCCGCCCGGGCCCGGCTCGCCAGAATCAAAGCCTGGGTCGCTCTAGGACCGGCACTGACCAGTACAGCTTCATGAGTCCGCGTCGCCCTGACGAGATCCACAATATACGCCAGCAAATCTTCCCGTACGGTGACTTCCGCAAGTGCTTGCCTCAGCGCTGCGATGCGGTCCGAGGTGAGTACCTGCTGTACAGCCCCGCTTTCCAGGGTGGCTTCTGGAGAATTCGATCCTAGCATCCGCCCGGCCAGTGTCAGTTCTTCCTCTCGTTCCGGGTAGCCCACGTGCACCTTAAACATGAACCGGTCTTTCTGAGCCTCCGGCAAGGGATAGGTGCCCTCGTATTCTACCGGGTTCTGCGTGGCGAAAACGGTGAAGGCGGGCGACAAGGTGTGAGTTTCATTGTCGATCGTCACCAGTCGTTCCTGCATTGCCTGTAACAGGGCCGACTGTGTCTTCGCTGGTGCGCGATTGATTTCGTCCGCGAGTAGAAAGCTGGTGAAGACCGGTCCCTTCACCAGTTCAAAGGCATTTGTCTTCAGGTTGAAGACGCTCGTGCCAGTGATGTCGGCAGGCATCAGATCTGGCGTAAACTGGATGCGTCCGAACTCTCCGCCCAGCACACGCGCGAGGACGCGTACAAGCAGGGTTTTCCCCACGCCAGGCACACCTTCGATCAAGACGTGCTGCCCCGTGAAGATCGCGATAAGGGAGTAATCGATAACGGATTGCTGTCCTATGATGACCTTCGCGATTTCCGCACGTGCGGCCACTAGGGTGCTCTTTACGATCTCAAGCGTTTCAGTCATGGGTCGGAAAATCAGTAACGGTTAGGGTGCAGACTATCGCAAAGACGGCGGTAGAGCGCAGGAATTTTTCCAGAGGAATTCTTCCTGGCGCCGCCACCCTCGTTCAGGATCTTGCGGGCCTCCGGCAGTACGCGCTGCATCGCTGCCGTTTTTGCAGAGGCGCTCTTCTCCCAGGCTTCGAAGCTCTGACGCAACAAGTTCGAACGGGGGATTCCGCGTCGCAGCAAACTAACGAGTCCTGTTGTGGCGCTTTGTCCGCTGACAGTTCCAGCACTTCCTTCACGATTATCCTCACGAGGTGGAATCAGACTAAAGCTGTTCTGCCAGATAAAGAGACCGAAGAGCGCCAATGCGCCAAAGAAAAGCCCCTGCAATCCATACCGGTTTGCGATCGTCATGATGCCCGGATTTTGCTGGGTGCCCAGATGTGTTTCGTCGAAAATGATCGTGCTTGCGCCGCCGGTCAGCCAATCCAAAAAGGCGGGAGACGGTTCCTTCCATAGTGCCTCATTGCTGACGAAGTAGGTATCCGTTGCGAGAATGATCACCCCTCTTCCGATTCGCCTTTGGGCCAGCACGATGTCATCCTTCACCACGGCCAGCGGCTCCCATTTGCCTGAAGCATCTGGCTCAATCTGGAGCGAAGTTTTGCTGTACCATAGAGGCATATCACCCGCGGCCACGGCCATGGCTCGGGCCGGTGTCGTTTTGTATCCGCCCTTCGGCAACATCGTGAAAGCGCCCGCCTTCACCGAGATTCCCAATTGTTTCTTAAGCGATTTTAGGGAGTCTAACTCCCATTCATTTTTCCTTTTGGTGCCGTCGGATTTCTTCTCTTGGGGCTCAGCAGGACGGCCCTTCTGTTCATCCTCTTTGGCCTTTTCCTTCTCCAGTTTCTCCCGCAATTCCTGAATCCGCTTTTTATCGTTTTCTCGCTGCTTTTGCTTAGCGGCCTCGGAGATAGTGTCTGTCGCGGAAAGTTGGCCGTCGATCGTGATCACCACTCTTGCTCCGCCAGTAGCAAGCTTCACCACGCTTTCCCCATCCAGCGCAGATCCATAGCTCAGATCAGAAGGCCTGACATGATAGATCATCAAGGCTGTGGCCGGTTTTAGGGTCAGCTTGTCTAAAGGGCGGTAATTCCGCTGGCACTCCACGCCAGGCAACTGGTCCATCGCTTCATAGAGCGCTTTCGCTCCGAGGGGATCCGTCCTCAGAGTCGAGTATCGGGGATACACATCACCCTGTGAGAAGCGGCTCGAAAGAACCGAACCGAAAGCCCAGATCGCCGCCGCCACAACCGCGATCAGAATCAAAAAATTGATGGCGGAACTACGTCGCATGGGAAGTGATGGCTTCGTGCTGACGCTGGAACTGCGTCAGATGTTCCTGCGTGACTTCATGCCACCCATACCAGGCTTCGTCGAAAATCCGCACCTGTGATTTGAATTGCTCTCGCAAAGCCTCGCGATCTCGCGTGCGCCAGGCGAGTTCTCGAACATAGTCGCCGTTGGATTTGGTCTTGGTGATTTGCAGATAACGGTGCTCTCCTAAGTGAGACAAGGTCGCCAGGAAAAAAGCCCTCAACGCCAACCGCAGTTCCCCCGCATCCATCTTCTCCCGGGCCAGATTTAACCAGGCATTCTCAGGTAGCTGCGTGGCCACAATGCGATCGCTCTCCAGATTAATCTCCGGCGGCGCTGGCACCTCCGCGTTCACCTTCGTTTGTCTGGCGGCCCTCCAGTTCCGGACCAGGAGATAGAGGAACGCCAAGGCCAACAGCACCAGCAAACCGATCAGTAGTTTCGGAAGCACGGCCAGCCATGCGCCACCGGATTCACTTCCATCATGAGTGGAGAGAGAGGGACCGCTCCTTCCCGTCAGCCAGTCCCAGATATCGCTGAGAAATCGTCCAATGGATTCAAAAGTTGATTCGATCCAGTGTGCCAATTCATTGATGACGCTCTTCAGCCAGCCATCCTCGTCTTTATCCACGCCGCTTTCCCGTGGCATGCGCCACTGGTATTCGCTGCCCTTGAGCACATCGCGAATGGACTCCCGCAATTCACCTGTTTGCTCGCCAGCGGGAGGTGGTGAAATATCGCTCGGCAATGCTTCTTGAGCATGGACGCAACTGGAACACGCAATCACCATGGCGCACAAAACCATCACAACACTCGGAAACGTGGTCGCTTTAGTGAGAGCGCTCTCATTCAATCGCGCTTCCAGATCTGCTCCTGTTTTTCGGGACTGACCATAAAAGCACCGCAAGGCATACACCGCTTTGATGAGGGGATTCATCACGAGATACGTCCCGATGAACATAAATGCCTGCACCGATGAACTGAGGTACAGAAATGGCCGCATGGTGAAAGCGTTTTCAATACCCGTGAACGACTTGGCCAGCATGGTGACCAGAACGAATGCGACCATCAGGTTAAGATAAGCCAGTATCGCCAGAACTAACAATATAAAGAGGCCAAAGTGATTTCGCAGCGGTTCGAAATGAGCTTGGCTTAGGGCCTCCTTCATTAATCCTCCGACCTTTCCGCCCTCTTTGAAATGAGCCACGGCCAGAGTGCTCACATTGTGATAGAAGGCATAGGTCCATGCTGACGGCAGCACCGCAATGCTCGCCAGCGCGAGAACCCAGGGCATCGTTGCATGAATCAGCGCCTGAGAGGAGAAGAGTCGAGTCCACGCGCGAAAGGGCAGCTTCAATGACGTTGTCGGCCGCTCCTCCAGTTCTGCCATGAGATGCCCGCAATACACTGCCTGTGCTCCCTTCATGCCCGCGTAAAGCACGGCCAGCAAAAACGCATACTCCATCAGTCGTGATTCGGCTAATGCGGAACGGGACATGTCACTCCAGAAAAAGAAGAGGAACACTGTGAAGGGAAGAGTGCCAAGGTAATACCACAACCACGCGGTCACAGGCATGCGCCGTAGCAACTGCGTCGCCTCTTCCATGAGGGAGAAAATCTGCGAGCGGTCGACCTTTTGCTTCATGGAGAAACGTTTCAGTGCCCGTTAGTACCCCACACGTTCCCAAACAGTGCCTTCGTGAAAACTGGTAGGCGTGCTGACCAGGAATCGACCCAGTACCCAGGCTGTAAACCAAAGGATCATCAGGCCGACCGCGGCTTGGAATATGGTCGAAACAAGAAACCAGTCGCGAACCGTTTTTGCCTCCTGACGTGTCTTCTTGGCATAGCAGGTACCGCACACCATTCGCCCGTCCAAATCAGTGACGCATTCCCGGCAAAAAGCCTTTTCGCAAGATGTGCACCTTGCCGCCGCCTCGCGAAGAGGATGGAGATAGCATGGAGTGCCGGGCATGACAAAAGATCAGCTTGCAGGTGGAGCACCATTGGATGGATCGGGGGAGCTTTCAACATTCTCAGACATCGGTCTCTGGAATCCATGCGGAAGAATGATCAATGCCAGCAAGATCATCCCCGCTCCCAAGCCAACAGCAATCCATCCTAAGCCTTCAGTTTGCTCCATGGTCATATCGGATACGCTGAAAGAAATCTGGTGGAAGCCAGAGGTTTCGTTGAAGCCCACGCCTTTCTTAAACTGTGCGCCCATGCTCGCGGCGATGAAGGCAATGTAGAGCCCTAGTCCTGCCAGCATCTGTAGGCCAAAGCCGCCCCACAATCCTACTAATAATGAGGCTGGAGAGATATGGTGGTAGACACGCACCAGGGCAGCCAGCGTAACCACGAAGGCGGCGCACCCGGCCGCAAGTCCAGCGACGGTCAGCATTGGCCCCTGCACGAAAAATTCAGCCGCCAGCGCCGTTCCCCACGTGAGCATGCACACCCCGGCCCAGATGACCCATGCCGACCCCGGCCAGAACGTTTTCACATTTGTCAGGACAGTCGGCTGCGATTTCGAGATCGTCGCCAGCGCTGCCGCGTCAGGCATCTCCCCCTGATGCAATTGGCATATACTTTCCAATGCCTGCAAGACTTTGATCGAGGCTTTCTCCCTCTTCAGAGGTTTCAAACGAAGAATTTGCACGGCGGTTTGCACAGCGCAGCGACAGGTTCGGCCCAGTGACAAATGCACGATCATCCAGGCGAGCAGGACCAATGCAAACGTCCCGCAGATTACGGTCGCAACTTCATTGCTTGTGTAGAGTCCATAGCCCGCCGCACAGAAAAAAAGACCCATCGGGATCGCAAGGAGAACGGTGATCCAAATCCACTTGGCCGTGGGCACCAGCGTCAAAGCCTGCACATTTTTATAGTCGATCCGCTTGTACTGCTCCCTGAAAGGAGTGATGAATCCACTCCCTTCTACAACGAGAAGATGGTCGGGACCCTGCCAGATGCTCCCGCGCATACCGTGGTTGCCAGCCAGCAGATTGTAGTCATCAAAGTTTTTGACCATTCAGGCAGATCGATGGAATTCAATTACCTATCGCCACGATCATGGCGATGACGATGCCCACCCAAAAGAAGATTTGCAGCGTGGCAGTGCCAATGGCCACAATAAGTCTTCCTCTTCCCCGTGGCACCAGACTCCGGGGGGCATTCCAGTAGCGCAAAGCAATGAAGATCGCGATGGGTGCGGTGGCGATCGTGGCGAACAGTGTGAGGAAGGAAAAGGGATACCCTATCAAGGTGAGAAGGAGCAACCCCGCGACAATGAATGGACCTATTGAAAAATACAGACTAACATTATCCCACAACGTGCGCCTCGTTTCAAAGTTCCGATCCTTACCGCTCTTACACAAATTCTCCAGGCACTTCAGGCATACCGTCGCCGTTCCCCACACTGCTGACCACGCATCCGAAACGAAGACCCCGCAGTGACTACAGACTTTCGTAGCGCGGCGGTTTGGATTGTAAAAACACGCGTTCTCACCGGCCACCAGCGGCGCCTCATTTAATAGCACAGGCGGACCTGCGCCCCGATAAAGTGCCGGCAGCAGTTGCGCTTTGATAATGCGCCGACATCCCGCGCAACGCCGTTTTTCGCCCTCCCCATGCCGGTCGTCCGGGGACTGCGTGAAACCGCAAACAGGGCATTGCAGGGAAACCATGCTTGTTAAGCCGGATTGGTGGTGTGCCGCACAAAGCCCTGCCTTATTTGTAGATCACTCGCGTTGAGCAGATGTGGTCATGAATGGCCCGCTTTTCCGGCTCATCAAAAGCAACAATCAGGTACGACAGGTAGCAGGTGAAACCATTGATGATTTCCGCTGCAGCTCTCCCCAAGGCTCTTCCGAAGCCGACGGGTTCGCCGGAAGGTTGCACGACCTTAATGCCAACTGCCATTTTCCCAAGCGTCGCCCCCTTCTTCCATACCAGGAGCGATTCGTAGGCCAGCCAGATACTGATATTCACGAGACTGGACAGTGCGATCGCGCCAAACACCGCTCCCATGTTCGCTTGGTCCATCGCTTGCAACTGCTGTGAGGTAACACCAAACACCATGTAAATGCCTTCCTGAATGAGCAATGAAGGAATGATCAGGATGATCCAGTCGATCAACTTCGCGGCAAAGCGAATCCAGAAGCCTGCATAACGGAGGCCGCCTTGCTGCCCAACTCCCGGCGTAATCGCGCCTTCACGCACTTGTTGCACATACAGATCTTTTTCCTGCCCTGGCAGCGTCCTGGCACCCATGACCGGCGGCGCGAAAGCAGGCGCTGCGGGTGGTGCCTCCAAAAGATCTGGCCGCACTTTGCCTAGCGGCTGCCAGTCAGGTTGCCCCTCCTTCCAGACCAGCGTCTCCGCATTCACCCGGCCATCACGAATCAGCGTGGTGAATTCCATGTCGGAGACTGGACCTTTTTGTTGACCTGCGTCAGCGTAATACCAATTCATGGGAGAGAATGTTCGGCGGTGTGAGTAACTTTGGCTTCAGTGAGATTGAGACGATGCGTAAAACGGTGAAGCGGGAGGAAAGTCAAGCGGCATCGCGATCACTCAGTCTTCGTCTTTTTTGCCGAAGAGACGGGAAAAAAATCCTCCCGGCTTCTTCACGGTTTTTTCGGGTTCCTTTACCTCGCCCTTCTCCACGGGAGGCTTTGCAGCCGAGATCATGGTTTGCAGCTTGCTCGTTGTGGTGCCCATTTTTGCTGGTGGGGCGGACGGTTCAGGATCAGGTATTGGGGCCGGAGAGATTACACGCGCCGGCTCCAGGGCTGGCGCCTCGATTACTCGCATCGCATTTGCTTTTCTCGCCGGGTCGAGGGCTGGCGGGCAAAGCCTCTCCACCGCACCCCAGGACTTCGCTCCCGGATGCCAGATCCAGTCGGAAGGCTTCAATCTCCCGTTTCGGCAAAGTTCTGCCAACCCGTCTTCCGTGACAGGGCCAGTGGCCCGGCCTTGCTGGGAATAATACCAGTTCATGCGCGGTGAAACGAGACTCGGAACGAGATTTGAGTTTCAGCTTATAGGCCAAAGTGGCTCGAGACGCAAGCACCCGGCGGTATGGGTTGTGCCAAAGGCCAAAAGGTCCTTGCGCTGCAAGCTTGCCACACAGTCCTGTCCCGTCCACACTCGGCGCCCATGCAAGAAGTCAGCGCGGAATCGCCAAATCCCAAGCTCTCCAAACAACAGCTCCGTTCCGGCTTTGCCGCATGGTTGGGTTGGTTGTTCGATGGCTTGGACATGCACCTCTACACCTTGGTGGCCACGCCCTTTGTCGCTGCCTTGCTGCACACGACCGTGGCGGATAAGGATGTCAGCACCAAGTCCGCCATCATCCAGGCAGCCTTCCTTGTTGGCTGGGCCTTCGGCGGCGCATTCTTCGGCCGGGTGGGGGACCTGTTGGGCCGGCAGAAGGCCCTTGTGTTGACCATCCTTACCTATGCCCTCTTCACCGGTTTGTCCTCCCTGGCTCAGACGTGGTGGCAGCTCATGATTTTCCGTTTCCTGGCCGCTCTCGGTATCGGTGGCGAGTGGGCCGTGGGCGCGTCTCTATTAGTAGAAACCTGGCCGAAACGCTGGCGCCCCTGGATCGCCGCCGTCCTTCAGTGCGCCGTGAATCTAGGCATTCTGCTCGCCTGCCTCGCCGGCGTCATCTTCAAGGAAGATGAGAGCAACCGTTATATCTTTCTCGTAGGTATCCTTCCCGCTCTCATCACGCTCTGGATCCGCAAAGCCGTTCCGGAAACGGAAGAATGGCAGGCGGCCAGGAGCCATGCGAAACCTCCCGGCATCCGCGAACTTTTCGGGCCGCAGGTGAGGGGCGTGACATGGCGCGTCCTCCTTATTTGCGGGGTCTCGCTCACTGCCCACTGGGCCTTCATGTTCTGGCAGCAGCGTCACGTCCGTTCCCTGCCTGAGTTCGCCACGGCCACCGATGCCGTGAAAAACCACGTCGCGGTCGTGTCCTTATTTTGGATCATGATTGGTTCCCTCATCGGAAATTTTGTCGCTGGTGGACTCGCAAAGCTCATGGGCTATCGCCGCGCGATTACCCTCATGATGGCCGCCTATGGCGTTTCCATGTATCTTTGTTTCTACCAGCCCTGGAGCTATGAAACCACTCTCGGATGGTTTGCGGTCATCGGTCTTTTCCAAGGTGTCTTCGGACTCTTCACCATGTGTCTGCCTCCGCTTTTCCCCACGCTCTTGCGCACGACCGGCGCAGGGTTCTGTTATAATTTCGGTCGTATTGTCGCCGCAGCGGGCACGGTGTTTTTCGGACTCACCGCCGCAGGCCAGATCGGCGACTTCCGCACGGCCCTGCTTTACGCCAGCTACCTTTTCATCCCCGCCACCCTCATCGCTTTCTTCCTTCCGGAGAAAGAACACGTAAGTGACTTGCCTTGAACGAAGCCGATCCTTACTCACGTTAAGACTCCTTCGGCCCATACTTAATCCATAGCGCTTCTCCACCCATGACTCAGCCTCCTTCCTCCGTCGCCAACCGCCGGGACTTCCTGAAGACCACTGCGAAAGCCACCGCCGGTCTGTCAGTCCTCTCCGGCATCACCCTCCCTCACGTTCATGCCGCAGGTGATGACACGACCCGTGTAGCCCTCATTGGTTGCGGCGGGCGCGGCTCAGGCGCTGCCAGCAATGCCCTTACAGTCGGCAACGCTCCCTTAAAGCTGGTGGCGATGGCGGATGTGCAAAAGGATCGTCTTGATGCCAGCTTCGACGCTCTCAATGGCAAACATCCCGACAAGATGTCTGTCTCCGAAGACGCCAAGTTCATCGGGTTCGACGCCTACAAAAACGCTGTGGATATGCTGAAGCCCGGCGACATCGCGGTCTTCGCCACTCCTCCTGCTTTCCGCTGGGTTCATTACAAGTATGCCATCGAAAAGGGCATCAATGTTTTCATGGAGAAGCCGCTCTCCGTGGACGGCCCGACGTCACGGCGCATGCTGGAGTTGAATGAATTGGCCAAGCAGAAAGGCATCAAAGTTGCCGTCGGTCTTATGTGCCGTCACTGCCGTGTGCGCGGTGAACTTTATGACCGCATTCAGAATGGCGAGATCGGCGATCTTCTTCTCGCCCGCGCCTACCGCATGCAGGCTCCAGTTGCCTCCTGTTTCTCCAAACCTCGTCCGGCCGACACCCCAGAACTGATCTGGCAGATCCAGCGGTTCCATTCATTCCTGTGGGCCAGCGGTGGCGCCTACAGCGACTTCTTCATTCACAACATCGACGAAGCTTGCTGGATGAAAAACGACTGGCCGATCGAGGCGCAGGCGAGCGGAGGTCGCACGGATCGCGGCGAATATGTGGATCAGAATTTCGACCACTACTCGGTCGAGTACACCTGGAAGGACGGTTCGAAATTCTTCTTTGAAGGCCGCAACATCACCGGCTGCCGCAATGAGTTCTCAACCACCGTCCATGGCACCAAAGGCATGGCTCTTGTCTCGACCGGTGGGCATCTTCCGGCCCGTAGCGCTATCTTCAAGGGCCACAATCGCACACCTGAAGCGACTGTCTGGCGCGCTGGTAGTCCCGAGCCTAATCCCTATCAAATGGAGTGGGATGACTTCGTAGAGGCCATCCGCGAAAACAAACCCTACAACGAAATGGAGCGCGGTGTGAAAGCGAGCCTCGTAACCTGCATGGGCCGCATGGCTGCCCATACGGGCCAGATCATCACTTACGATCAAATGCTGAATTGCCAGCACGAGTTTGCTCCCGGCGTCGACAAGTTGAAATTGGATGGCCCTGCTCCTATTCTTGGCAACGCAGAAGGCCGCTATCCGGTGCCTCTCCCCGGCGTCAACCGCGATCGCGAATACGCAGAAAAAGTCTAGTCTCGCTAGATTAGCGGGAGAAAAAAATTAACCCAGTGCGCACTCAATGGGTCACTGGGTTTTTTTGTGCCATTAAGTTTAGAACCGGCAGATCAGTAGCCGCGGTCGTAGTAATACTCATCCTCCCGGTAGACAGGACGTCGGTAGGCTTGCCGCTCGCGATAGTAGTAGGCTTCAGCATTACGCTGATCCTGCGCACCACCGATCACATTACCACCAACGCCTCCAAGAACGCCGCCAATCGCAGCGCCTTCCAGTCCGTGGCCGCTCTGATGGCCGATAATGCCACCGGCGGCGGCTCCACCGAGCGCACCGAGAACCGTTCCGGATTGGGCATTTGGCCCGGTTGTGCATGAAGCCAGCGGCAGGGTGGCCGCCACCGTAAGTATCAATAGGGTATTTTTCATAGCCATGTCCTTTCCCTTATATTCGGCGAAAAGATGGCTTCGGACGCCGCACTAGGCCCGCAGCAGGCTCCAACCCGCAATCAGCGATTCTCTACCCCGGGAGTCACCTGACCGCTGTTCAGTTTATTCTTCAGTCGACCCCAGAAATCACCATCTTGGCTCGTAGGTCGCATTGGAGCAGGGGATACCGTGCCCGGCGTGGTTCCGCCCGTGGGGCTAGGTGAGCCAGATGGTGGCGCAGCTGGCGCCACAGCGCCAGGTCGATAGCCACCAGGACCGTTTACGACTGGAATGCTCAGCTTGCCATTTGTCGCGCTAACCCGCCCAGCGCCTCCAGCCGGTGTGACTGCCGAAGGAGTCGAAGACGTGGGAGTTTTCTCGCGTTGGGTTTCAGTCAGCTCACCACCGTAGGGCGCAAACGTATCCACCGGAATGTCGTAGCGGCGGGATTCGGGTGATAGCGTGCGGCGCGCATTGATGAAAGGCGTCGGGCTATGGTAGTTCGAGTAATCTCGAGCGAACTTCGACCGGTTCATGCCAATGTTAAGGTTCTTCCGAACTTCCAGATGAAGGTGCACCGGGTACATTCCGTTGTTGCCACCCATTAGTCCCACTAATTGACCCTTGGTCACGATCTGGCCCACATTTACTCGGCGCTCGAGCAGGTGCCCGTAAAGGGAATCCACCATCTCGATCTTGCCCGTTGGCTCCCGATAGGCATGCCGGATGATCACCACATTTCCCCAGCCCACTCTCACGTCCTCGCTTAGCACGACCACTCCCTCCCCAATGGCATAGATTGGATCGCCACTATCACTGTCGCCCCCACCGGAACCATTCCAGTCTTCCCCCAGATGGCCGTTTGGCCAAAAACCGCGCGCCTTGTAGTAACCTTGCCCTTCAGGTTTGCCGCACGGAAAATCGAACCCGTCGGCGAGGCGGCAGCGCACGGTCTCAAAAGCTAAAACACCACGCGTTCCGGGCAGCAGAACACCAAAAACAGCCACCAAATTGCTGAGGAGTAGAATCGAAAGGAAAGAGCGCGATCGTGGCATCGGACTTGCGACAGTAAAAGGTCTGCTTGCGTTGAAAATGAGGGGGAAGTTACGGTGCGGGGGACCACCCTAGCTACATCTTCGGAATTTGCCACGTCCAAAGTTCTTTTGGGTGCATCAGTGTGTTCATGTGAACAAAAAACTGCCGCATGTTGATTGCCGCTTGCTTAACCACTCTCTTCTCCCATGGTGCGCGCTCATCATTCCCCCCATTTAATCTTTGCTGCACTATGCCCGACTGGCTTACCGCGATCATCCTCGGCCTGGTTGAAGGCCTCACGGAGTTTATTCCTGTTTCTTCTACTGGCCATTTGCTGCTCGCGGAAAAGTGGCTTGGACATCGCCCAGACTGGTTCACGATCTTTGTGCAAGTGGGCGCTGCTTTGGCTTTGCTCCCCATATTCTGGACAAAATTGATCACGCTCCTCGCCAACTGGAGGGAAAAAGCGTCCCAGGATTATCTGGCCAAGTTGATCGTGGCATTCGGCATCACCGGCGCTGGAGGAGTGTTGCTGGATAAGCTCAATTTCGAACTGCCGGAGACAGTGGGGCCGGTCGCTTGGGCGACGTTGATCGGTGCATTTGTCATTTGGGGAATTGAGGCGTGGCGGAAGAATCACGGTGGGCAGCCTAATCTTACCTGGACTATCGCAATCGTCTGCGGGCTTGCGCAGTTGCTCGCCGCCGTTTTTCCCGGCACCTCTCGGTCCGGCGCAACCATCATGGCCGCTTTGGCTCTCGGTCTGGCCCGGCCTGCTGCGGCAGAGTTCTCCTTCATTTTAGGCATGATCACCCTCACGGCAGCAGGTGGCTACAAGCTGTTCGATGCTTGGATGGACAATGAGCTTCACGGTGCCGCCGCTTTAGATCTTACTCTGGGATTCCTCGCAGCCGGGATTTCCGCATTCCTGGTGGTGAAGTGGCTTCTGCGGTTTGTTCAGTCGCACAACTTCAATGGCTTCGCCCTCTACCGCTTTATTCTCGGCGTAGTGCTGCTCATTTGGTTCGCGGAATAGCGCGACCAGAACAGCCAGCCCCCTTTGAGAAGGCTGGCTGTAAAATCATCTCCTCTGATCAGAGCGCTTCCACGCCGTGCTCACCGGTGCGAATCCGCAGCACATCCGAGATCTCGTAAACGAAGACTTTGCCGTCGCCGATCTTCCCGGTTTTTGCAGCTTCCAGCAGCGCTGATACAATGCCAGGGCATTGCTCATCACTCACCAAGATTTCTAATTTTGTCTTGGGAAGGAAATCAACCGTATACTCACTACCACGGTAGATCTCAGTGTGACCACGCTGGCGGCCAAAACCTTTTACTTCGGTCACGGTCATGCCATGCACGCCAGCTTCCCGTAGGGCTTCCTGAACTTCCTCGAACTTGTGGGGCTTAATGATGGCTTCTATCTTCTTCATGTTGTGCTGTTGGTTTCCTTGGTTTAATCGAGGGTTCCGAGCGGTGGCAAGACGAAAATAACCTCCATCAAAAAGACACCTTTTCTGATATTGCCCATGCATCGGCGTTACCGACAATTTGTTTTTCAGCTTTATCGACGCCTGCGGCACCCTCGGATTCTCAAACAGAGTCCCATCCGCCGATGGTTGGCGAGGCACTTTCTCGACAAAACAGTCTGGAAACCTACCCGCCATACCTTCGCCGGTGGGCTTGCGATTGGCATGTTTATCACCATGCTCATCATCCCAGGTCAGATGCCCATCGCGGCAGCCTTGGCAGCGATTTTTCGTTTCAATATCCCCATCGCCGTTGTGGCCTGCTGGCTCTCCAATCCGGTCACCATGCCGCCGATTATCTGGTGGGAGATCGAATTGGGAAACTGGCTTTCCTATGCGTTGTCCTTGGGAACTCCGCCCCCTTTAGACTGGCAGGATGTGAAGCGCATGGTTGGTGAGATTCGGTCGCTTGGGCAATTTTTCGATGTCATCCGCCCGTGGGCGTGGTCACTTTACATTGGCGGCGTGGCCGCTGGAACTGCCCTCGCTGTGGCCAGCTATACCCTCATCTATCTCCTGTGGGACGCAGTTCTCTTGTTAGCCCATCGGCGCAAGAAGGCGGTCCATGAGTCGTCGTAATTGCTTATAATCAGTATTTGCTAAATAATTTGATTAGTTCATACCTCTGAGCATGCCAAACCTGCCAGCGATCATCGGAGCACTCTTACTGGTCTTCGCGGCCACTCTCTCCAGTTGCAGTTCTCCCAAGGCCAGCCCTCGCGGAAATTCCTGGGCCGCCCGGCTGGGTCCCGTGCCGGTAGATCGCAAGGTCACTCCTCTACAAATGCTGAAGGAAGTGAACTTGAAGCAGGACATGATCAAGAAAGGCACTGCGGGCCGCAAAAACTTCCGCAGCATGCGCCCTCGTTACATCACGATCCATTCGACGCAAAACTACACCGGCGGCGCTGAGAACCATGCTTTGGCTCTAAAGCGTGGAGCACTCAAAGCCCCCAAACGCAAAGGCGGAAACCGTATCGGTTATCTGATCTGGCATTTTACCACACAGGACGACCTCGCCATCCAGCACTTGCCTACCAATGAACAGGGCGAACACGCTGACTTCGACGGACCGGGCAACAACTACAGCATCGGCATCGAAATGTGTGAGCACCGTGGCAATAACATCGCCCTCACCATCGACAAGACCGCACGCCTTACCGCCTTTCTCATGCTGGAGCACAATATTCCCCTCAGCAATGTGGTACCTCACTACCACTGGCCTCGCAAGGGCCTGAATCCAGAGCATAAAGACTGCCCTCATTTCCTGCTGGAAAACGGGCGCCCGGGCGCTACCTGGCGCTGGTACCTTAACCGCGTAAAAGAGCACCACTCACGCCTGGTGCAGGGTGCCGTTCCTCGCATTTAAGCGATCGGACCCGCCCCCCCAAGGATATGGTCCATCTTTGGACTCAATCGATTGTAGTTCCTGACGGTCTTCCACCGTTCTGTCAGGCATGCTTTCCCGTTCGTTCCTTGCGCTCGTCATCCTCTTCCCGGTCCTGATCCAGGCTGCGCCGCTCTTTCAGCTCGACGTTCTTGAGATCCCCGACGTCCAGCGCGGTGCAGGCTTGGCCGTAATCATGAAGTTCCCTTCCGGCCACACATGGCTTTATGACACCGGCGCCGGTTACCCTTCGCGTGTGGCAGGGGACGGCTGGGAGGGGAATTCCAACACGGGCCGGGACCGCATCGCCCCTCTGCTGAAAGAGCGCGGCTTGGCGAAAATCGACGGCATTCTCATGAGCCATGCCCATTACGATCACTTCGGTGGCCTGATGTGGCTGGAGGGAAACTTTCCTGTCAGTCGTCTCATCGATTCGGGATTCAGTTTCATTGATGAAGCCAATCCCGCTTATGCCGGCGAACTGGGCCAATACGAAAAACTTCGCGACTTATTCAAGGGCCGGAAGGCTTATCAAGCCGCACAGGCCGGTGCGACACTGGATATCGACCCTCAACTCAAGATCGAGGTCATTGCGCCGCCTTCCACATTCTTTCCCGATCGAAAAGCCTCCACCCGCCAGGCTCATGACTCGCCTGCACATTATCTCGTCAATGCGAACTCCCTCGGCCTTCGCATTCAATACGGCGACGTCGTCTTTTATCTGCCAGGGGACATCCAAACCGAAGACATTGAACTGAGCCTGCTGCCTTTCGTAGATAAATCCAAAATCAAATGTGACGTCCTTATCGCTCCCGGCCACGGCATCCACTGCACCAAAGAGTTTGCCGAAGCCACTAAACCGAAAGTTTCCATTGCCAGCGTGTTCCCTCGTTATGCCAAAGGTTTGAAAAGCACACCCATGCTGCAAGCAGTCGGCGCTAAGACCTACATCACCGGTTTACATGGCGACATACAAGTCGTCTGCGATGGCAAAAACTTCACCGTGCGGACTCATCGTTCCCCGCTAGCCTCCTCTAGTGTCCAGACCTCCAAATAGCAGCGCAGCCTTATCTTCAGCCCTTCGCAAACCATGGCTTTTTCTCGTGTCAGAAACATGATCGTTTCCGCAATCTTCGGCGCTGTTGGCCTCGCCGCTGATTCTCAGTCCCTCCAAGCCGCAGAACTGGATCCGGCACCAGAAGGTTCCTTCACCATTCTTGTCCTCCCGGACACTCAGGGTTATCTCGGCAAAGGGACTAAAAAAACTCCCGACAGCACAGACGAGGTCACCAATCCCGTGTTCGAGAATCACATGCGGTGGATCACCGGGAATTTGCAGTCTCAGCGCATCGTCTTTGTTTCCCATGTTGGAGATATCGTGGACAAGGATCGCAAGGCCGAGTTCGACGTCGCCCGCCGCTGTATCGATCACCTCCACGGCGTGGTGCCATACAGCATCACAGTTGGAAACCACGACATGATGGCGAACGGCGACTCATCGCTCTTCCAATCCTACTTTGGAGCGGAGCGCTTCAAGGAGTTCCCTTGGTATGGCGGTACCTACGTTCCAGAGCGTCCCTCACCGCAGTTCTCCGGTAACAATGCCAATAGCCACCAGCTTTTCAGCGCGGGCGGTCTCGACTTCATCCACCTCAGTCTCGAGTGCAACGCCCCCGATGATGTGCTGTCCTGGGCTGATCAACTGCTCACGAAATATGCGAACCGCCGCGCCATCATCACCACTCACATGGATCTGGGAGTCATGGAGCATCCCAAAACGGAAGAAGGCTTCATCCATGATCCGAAAGGCCGCATGAAGTGGATCAAAAACCATGGCCCTAACGGCAACAAAGCCGTGCAAATGTGGGACAAACTTTACCGCAAGCACGCCAATCTCGGCTTCATTTTCTCCGGAGACCAAAGCCGCTGCACCGCTCTCCGTTTGGACGCTGTCGGTGACCATGGGAATACCGTTTATTCCTTCATGTCGGACTACACTTCATCGGGACCTTTGCGGCTCTACCGCTTTTTCCCTGCAGATAACCGAGTTGATGTCATTACCTACAATACGACCAAAAACGAACTGACCGAGACCATGCCTCTTGTGAAGGACAAGGCAGCCCATCAGTTCAGCGTTCCCTACAACATGACCAAGGTCGCCCCATGAGTACTTCCACCATCAGCGCTCCGCCTTCTGCGCTCACCCGTCGCGCAGCAATCCAGAACGGCGCTTTATGGCTGGCTGGCCTCGGCTGCGGCAATGCTTGGGCGGACGTTACCGCTCAAAAGCCTGCCTTGCGCATAGGCTTGATGACAGATCTTCACTATGGCGACAAACCGGAGAAGCGAACCCGGTTCTATCGCGAAGCCTTGCCAAAGCTGGATGAAGCTGTCGCCAAGTTCAATCAGGAAGCCCCAGCCTTTGTGGTCGAATTAGGCGATTTCATTGATCAGGCTCCCTCAGTAGATGAGGAAACCGAGTGGCTTGTCACGATGGAGTCGCACTTCGCTCCCTTGCAGCCACCCAGGCATTACGTATTGGGAAATCATTGCGTCGGCACTCTCACCAAAGAAGAATTCGCGCGACACACCGGAGCCAAACAAGGCTCTTTCTATAACTTCGACCAAGGGGGTGTCCGCTTCTTCGTCCTCGATGCCTGCTTCCGTGAAAACGGCGAGCCTTATGGGCGGGGCAATGCCGATTGGAAAGATGCCAACATTCCTCCGCAAGAACTCACTTGGTTAAAGGACGAGTTGAGTAAGAACTCTGATCCGATTGTTGTTTTTGCCCATCAGCGCCTCGACGAAAAAGGCGAGCACAGCGTGCGCAACGCTGCTGCTGTTCGCGCCGAGTTGGAAAAGCACGGCCATATCCTTGCCGTATTCCAAGGGCACTCGCACGCCAATGACCTCCAGCAAATCGGCGGCATCCCCTACATTACTCTTGCGGCTATGATCGAAGGTTCAGGCGCGGAAAGCAACGCTTACTCCATGCTGGAGATCATGCCGGACTCTAGTCTCAAGCTTCAAGGTTTCAGAAAACAATCCTCGCGCGAGTTTGCCGCGGTCCGAACTAGCGCGCCATCCGTTACGAGATAATCTCCACCTCACCGGTAATTTTCCGGCGGAAGGCATGCAGGCATTTACCGTCTGCATCCACGAATTGCGCTTTGATACGCTTTTCATTGATGTGAAAGTGGTTGAAGCCGAGAATTTGTTGGGTGAACCCGCGCTCGGACTGAGCGACTTCGTAAGTGTTCGCGCCACCAGCTCCAGAAACGATGAAGCTCGGCCCCGGCTTCTTGATGCGCAGATGCTGCAAGTTGTGGTCATGCCCTGACAGGCAGATGGAGATTGGATACTTCTCCAGGTATTCCCCAAACAATCTTTGCAGACCCGGGTTGTCTTTGCGCTTGGTCGTCTCGGTGTAAAGAGGGTGGTGCCAGACCATCCAGAGCCAAGGCGCCTTAGTACCTTTGGCCAGTTCCGCTTCCGCCCAGCGTTTTTGCTCCAGCTTCTCCTGCGGTGTCAGCGCCCCTTCCTGCACGTTGCTGTCGAGCACGATCATTTTGATCAACGGCTTCTCGGGATTCGGAAGCTCCAGTGCATACCACTTGGCCGGCATCTTCCAGCGCGAGGTAGGATTCTGCTTCGCGTAGTCGAGTTGTGTTTCGAACTTTCTCGGCTCCGGATTCAGGCCGTAGGTTACCGGCTCATAATCATGATTCCCAATGCAGGCATGGAAAGGGCAGTTCAATACCGCGGGATCATACATTTTCTCAAAGTGCCGCTCAAAGCGGTCCGGCGTCATCTTGCCGTAGAAATTGTCCCCTAGTGCCAGCACCGCTTCCAGCGGCTGATTCAGTTCCTTCGCGAAGGCCGCCATGCGCCTCGCCACCTTCTCCTGCGCCTCGTTCTTTGAGCCATAATCTCCCACGGCCAGCAGATGCATACCGGGGCCGCTGAAGTCGGTATCAGGCTCAGCGGCAGCAACTTTGGAGATCGAAGAGCCTGCCATAATTCCGGTGCTGAAAAAGAGCGTCTTTTTCAGCACCTCGCGGCGGCTGATCGAAGGACTGGAAGGGCGTTCCGAGGGATGCATTTCCAACTTAACGCCGCCGGAGAGCCCTTCTTGCCGCCACCTAAGACTGGCTGCTCAGAATGACAGGCTGGCCATCTCCTCTCAACTCTCGCATCTTCTTTACCGACCGGATCACAATGTCTCCCGCTTGCCGGACCTGCTCCATCGTGTTGAATCGCGAAAACGAAAACCGCACGGAACACTGCGCTTGTTCCGCATCGATTCGCATTGCTTCCAGCACATGCGAGGGATGCAACTGCGTCGTGTGACAGGCGGAGCCTCCCGAGCACTCAACGCCATGTTGGTCCAGCAAGATCAGCAAGCCCGCTGCTGCCACCCCAGGAAACGTCAGATTCGTGGTGGTGCCCAATCGATGCTCCTTCGAGCCATTCACTACCGTATCTGGCAACGCTCCCAAAATAGCCAATTCGAGAGCATCTCGCATTTGCGCCACATGCTGTTCCGTCCCGTCGTTCAGTGACTGCTGCATCAGTTCCGCGGCTTTGCCCATGGCCACAATGTTCGCCACGTTTTCCGTTCCGGACCGTCTTCCGGACTCTTGGCCACCGCCCAGCATCCACGCCTTGTAACGCGCACGTTTGCTGATGTACAGGGCACCGATGCCCTTTGGTGCATGGAACTTGTGCCCGCTCAGACTTAGGTAGTCCACGGGGGCCTGTTTCACGGAGATGGGAACCTTGCCCACCGCTTGCACGGCATCCGTGTGAAATAGAGCGCCTCTCGCATGGGCGAAGTCGGCGGCTTCAGGCACTGGTCCCAGCACCCCTGTTTCATTGTTCGCCCACATCACGCTCACGACAGCGGTTTCGCCGGGACGCACGCAGTCACCGAGTTCCTGCATGTTCACGCGGCCTTCCCGATCAACGTCGAGGAAACTCACGGGATGCCCTTCCATCATCCACCGCTTCGCGGGCTCCAGCACCGCGCTGTGCTCCGTTTTCACGATGATCAAATGCGTCTTGTTTTGATGATAAAGTGTCAGGGCCGAAAAAATGGCGGCGTTGTTCGACTCGGTGCCCCCACTGGTGAACATGATCTCTTCCGGTTCCGCATCGATCAGTTGCGCGATCTGTCCGCGGGCATGTTCGATCGCCTTATGCACCTCGCGTCCCGACCGGTAAGACGCCGAAGGATTCGCATAGCGAGTGGTCAGATAGGGCATCATCGCGTCCACCACCCGTGGGTCGATTTCGGTAGTCGCGTTGGAGTCCAGATAGATCATCTGGAGATTAGTTACCTCGAAAATGCATCTTTGGTCAAGCCCTGCGCGTTCTTTCGCGCTCCTGTCATGTTAGGTCGAGCGCGAGCCGCGCTGCATAGAAGCCATCACCGCCATGATCTCCTGGCAGATAATGCCGTTCTTCCTCAAGTTTCCACTTCTCACCCTGCTCCGCGAGAAACTGCTTCACCTGCAATTCATTCTCTTTGGGCAAAATGCTGCAGGTGGCGTAAACCAGTTTGCCACCAGGCTTCACCATGCGGGCATATCGCTGCAATATCTCAGCCTGCAATTCACGCAGCCTCGTGATCTCGCTCGAATTCAGCTTCCACTTCGCATCAGGATTCCGTCGCAGTACACCCAGCCCGCTGCACGGCGCATCAATGAGCACGCGATCCGCACTGCCGTTCAGACGCTTCAGGCTTTGCGCATCGGCAGCCAAGCGAGCCTCGATGTTGTCAGCTCCGGCACGAGCCGCGCGTTTGCGCATTTCCTTCAGCTTCCACTCGTGCACGTCGAGCGCAATGATGCGCCCCTTGTTCTTCATCAGTGCCGCGAGATGGAGAGTCTTGCCGCCCGCCCCGGCGCAGGCATCGATCACCCTCATCCCCGACTCTACTTGCAGCAAGGGTGCGATCTGTTGGGAAGAGATGTCTTGCACCTCGAACCAGCCATCGTGAAACGCTGGCGCTTTGAATGCGTTGCCTCGCTCCTGCAATCTTAGAGTGTCGGGGAATTCAGGCGATCCCAAGACGCCATAGCCCTCAGCCTGTAAGCGCTCCCGCAAGTCCGCCGCGTTGGTCTTCAGTGTGTTCACCCGCAGAAACACATCTGCGGGCTTATTCAGCCGTTCCAGGATACCAGACCATTTGGTGGCAAACGATTGTTGCCCGATCATATCAAGCCAGTCCGGAATGGACTGCCGTACCGCCCGCGGCGTATCTTCCTCCAACCGCTTTTGCATGGAGCCTGCGTCAATTCCTCGACATTCATCCCACGGGGGCAGGCTGCCGGTCCGGTCCAGCCAGTAGGCAGCCCACACTTGCCAATACTGCTCTGCACGATGTGTCTCTCCCTGCGCATGCGTTTTGTCCGGCAACCCGGCCGCATGCCAGTACCATCGCCACCACCGCACCAGGTCATAAAAGGTCTCAGCAAAGATGCGGCGGTCTCGCGCACCCCACTTCGGATTCGCTTTGAAACGGCGTTCGATCACCTTGTCCGCGTGAATTCCCTGCGCGAAGACATCTGCCAGCGCTTCCACCAGGATCGCGATGACAGGACGGTGAACTTTTACTTCAGTAGCCTCCACTTTGGATATCATGGTTTGATCTTCGCGGTATCAAGCGGCGGCATGGCGGCGGTGATGCGGATGAAGTAAGGAGCTTCCTGCGAGATTTTCTTCATCTCTTTGAGCCACTCCGGCAACTTCTCCTCGATGTGATTGGAAAACGTTTTCTCGTCCGTCAAAACGCTGCGATTTCGGATGATCAAATGCGTTGCAGTGATGTTCTCTGGATCGCGGTGGACCAGAGTGACGTAGAAAGTGCTCTTGCCCTCCTTCAAGAAAAGGATGGTATGAATGGCGTCCATATCTCCATCTTCAAGGATGGACGAACTCCGATACTCTGATTGGTCCCTTGCGGTGAGGAGCAAGGCTTCAGCCAATTCTTTGGCGGAAGCTTGCGCGGCTGAATAACGCCGGAGCGCGATGAGCTTTACGAAATCCTGCAAGTCCTCTCCGGCCCGTAAGAAGTCCCGCTCTTCAGAAATGGGCGCGCCGGGTACGGAGTTGGAGCGAGTAAGATAATAGCCCTGCTTGTCAAAGGGAAATCCCCGGGGGTCGGAAATTGGCTTTTTTTCCTTATCGTTTTTGACCATCAGAGACTCCATGTTTACGTCCTCGCCCGTGGTCCACACGCCGTGCATGCCGTCATCTTTACCCAGGGCATAGGACACTAGCCCCAGATCGCCTTCTCCCGCTGCCGGCACAAATTGCAGGATATCGTCGGTCCACATGGCCAGCCCCTGATCCTTGCCATTCTTGGTCTCGATCAGCCCTGACAGTACTGCCGCATGCTTGCTCCTGGGTTGTAGTGTCAGGGTGCCTTCCAGTCCTTCCGTGAACTTGTAGACCCCGTTCATGGGGGTACCGCTTTCCAACTTCAAGGAGACCTTGGCTGATTGGCCCAAGTCAGTAGGCAGCATGAATTTGCCAGTCAGTTCCCCATTTTTGAGCCGGCATACCATCAGCCCTTTCATCATGCGGCCGAACCCCGCCGCGAGTCGGCCTCCTAATAGCAGCCCGTGGCCCTGTGTGTTTTGCTGTGGTTGTCCTTTGAAGGCGATGGCCCAATCCACCTTAACACCATCTCCTTCAGTTTCTATGGCAGCCTGCCCAATATACGGTCCCTTGCCTGCCTGCTCACCCACCACGCGGTAAACCTGCCGATCGGAGGTTTGGGCCACAGACCAAGCCGCGCCTCCATAGAGGAGGCCGAGGGTGACAAAAATCGCGCGAAACATAGGGGAGACAAGCTGAAGCTACGTGTGAAGGCGACCGGTAGTCTCTCAAGACTCGCCGGAAACGGCTTCCGTGTAGCTTCCCTCATCGGCAGAGGTTCGACAAGCGCCAAACTTTTGCTAAGCTGCCCACCCCTATGCTCGATATACGCCTTCTTCGCGAAAAACCTGAACACGTGCAGCAACGCCTCGCCACCCGCGGCCAGGGCTTCGGCCCTCTCGTGGATCAGGTCTTGGCCATGGATGCTCAGCGCCGTTCCGCCGAGACCGAAAGACAGGCCCTCCAGAGTGACCGGAATCGTCTCAGCAAAGAAATTGGCCAAGGGAAAAAAGCGGGGGAGGACACTTCAGCTAAAGAAGCTGAGGTGCGCCAGATCGGGAGCCGCATTGATGAAATCGGCAAAGAAGCCGACGCTCTGGACATCCAGCAGCGGGACATCATGCTGGGCATTCCGAATCTGCCACATGACGACTGTCCCATCGGCGAAACCGCCGAGCAGAACCCGGAAATCCGTGTCTGGGGTGACAAACCCGCTTACGCCTTCCAGCCGAAAGACCACGTCGCCCTGGGTGCGCAGCACGGCCTGCTCGACTTCGAGGCCGGCGCGAAGATTACCGGCAGCGCTTTTGTCGTTTACCGTGGTCTCGGAGCCCGGTTGGAGCGCTCGCTCATCAATTTTCTCCTGGATCTCCATACTTCCGAGCACGGCTATCAGGAGGTCGGCGTACCTTTCCTGGTAAAGCCAGAGGCCCTTGTCGGCACTGCCCAGTTGCCCAAGTTCGCTGACCAGCAGTACCGTTGCGAAGTGGACGACCTTTACCTGGCTCCTACAGCGGAGGTTCCTGTCACGAATCTACATCGTGAAGAAATCGTGAAAATCGTGAATCTTCCTATCCAGTACGCCGCCTATACGCCCTGCTTCCGCCGGGAGGCGGGCAGCGCCGGTTTAGGCACCCGTGGCCTCATCCGCATGCACCAGTTCGACAAGGTGGAGCTGGTGAAAATCACCACTCCCGAGACGAGCATGGACGAGCTGGAAAAGCTCACGGCCAATGCGGAAACAGTTCTGCAACGGCTCGGCCTTCACTATCGCATCATTGAGCTCTGCACCGGGGACATCGGCTTCGGTTCGGCTAAAACTTATGACATCGAAGTCTGGGCGCCAGGGCAGGGGGCTTATCTTGAAGTTTCCAGTTGCAGCAATTTCGGCGATTATCAGGCCCGGCGCATGAATCTTCGTTATAAGGATGAAAATGGCAAAAACCGCTTCTGCCACACCCTCAATGGCTCCGGCACCGCTCTCGCCCGGCTCTACGTTGCCGTCCTCGAAACCTACCAGCAGGAAGACGGCTCCATCAAAATCCCGGAAGCCCTCCAGCCCTACTTCGGTAGAGACAGCATCGGTGGCTGCGGTTGACCCTAACGATATCCGTGAGCAGGCTGACGCGTTCGCGGCAAAGACGCGGTCCGCCCTGCTGCACTTGGTGACGGGATTGCCTCCAGGGACGGTCGGACCGAAGCAGAAGACGCTCATTGGAGTTTCCGGCGGGAGAGATTCAGTCGCGCTCCTCCATTTCCTGGTTTCGGAAGGGTGGGATGGACTCATCGTAGTCCATCTTGACCATGGACTGCGGGGTGAAGAGTCGGACGGAGATGCCGCTTTTGTGAAGGACCTCGCCAATCGCTATGGCCTGCCCTGTGAATGCGTCTCCCATGACGTCACGGCCTACGCTGCAGAAAAGAAGCTTTCCATTGAGGTGGCTGCCCGGGTGCTTAGGGAAACGCTGTTTGCGGCCTGTGCGGTGAAGCATCAGGCCAGTAGCGTCTTTTTGGCCCATCACGCGGAGGACGATGCTGAAACGATTCTGGGGAATCTTTGCCGGGGCTCGGGTCTTCGAGGGGTGTCGGGCATTGCCCTGGCATCTCAATCCGAAGCTGGCTTCTGGAAGCTTCGACCAATGTTGAAGTCGCGGCGTTCTGCGATCGAAGCCTACGTCCAACTTCATGGCGTCGCTTTCCGGGAGGACTCGACCAATGCCCTGCCGCTGTACCGCCGTAACCGCATTCGCGCCGAAGCCATCCCTCTTCTCAGTGACATTTGTGGCCGGGATGTCGTCCCCCTGCTCACCAGATTTGGGGCGCTCTCAAACCGAGACGGTGATTGCCTGGACGAATTAACCTGCGATTTCCTTGAGGATGAAAACCCCGAACTGCCCGATGGCTCGCTCAAGGTGACCCAATCGCTACGGGATCTTCACCCTGCCATCCTTTCCCGCGTTCTCATTCATTGGCTCACGGTAACCCTCCGCATTCCCGGCTTGAGCAATCGAGATATCGAGGATACCCAAACCATGCTCGATCCCGGCGGACCAGCAAAAATCAATCTTCCCGGAAATCGCTGGCTGCGCCGCAAGGCTGGCCGATTGTTTGTTCAGTCCTCACCCTGACTGGAGTTTCCAGTCTCAATGGGATGCTGCTTGCGTAGCCGTCATCCCTGTTAACTGTCATCACCGTGCAAGCTTCCCGCAAGACCTCTTTCCTCGTCATCTCTCTCACCATCCTGCTCAGCACGATTGGGTTTGGTGTCTGTATTCCTGTCCTCCCGCTTTACGCGGAGAAATACGGGGCCAGTGAGTTTGAAAACGGCCTCCTCACCGGGGTCTTTTCCCTGATGGTTTTTATTGCCTCGCCTCTCTGGGGAAAACTGTCCGACCGGATCGGTCGGCGTCCCGTCCTGATTCTGAGTGTGCTCGGCTCTGCTGCCGGGTATTTCCTCATGGGTTGGGCCAGTGCCCTCTGGATGCTCTTCCTGGCGCGCATCATTGACGGTGCTTCGGGAGGCAATATCTCGACTGCCCAAGCCTATATCGCCGACCTTACCACCCCCGAAGAACGCTCCAAGGCCATGGGACTCATCGGAGCAGCCTTCGGCCTTGGGTTTATCATCGGTCCCGCGCTGGGCGGAATCTTCTCCTCCATCTCTCCCAATGCGCCCTTCTTCCTGGTTGCGGGCCTTTGCCTGCTCAATGCCCTGCTTGTTTGGAAATACCTTCCCGAAAGCCTGCCGCCTGAGAAACGGGAACATCCCGCCAAACCTCAGCCACTCTCCGCGCTGAAGGAGCATAGTGACATGCCGCTCTTTTTCACGGTGGCCGTCGCTTACTTCGTCTGTCTGGCCGCTTTCTCCATCATGACCGCGATCTTCTCCCTTTTCGGGGAGGAGCGATATGGGCTGGATGAGCGGCACATTGGCTATCTTATGGCCACCATCGGAGTCATCGGCGTCCTGATGCAGGGCGGCCTGATCCGTCGCCTCTTGCCGAAGTATGGAGAAGTGCCCCTCGCCCGCGCAGGAATGGTCTTCCTCCTCGTAGGCTTCATTTTGCTTCCACTAGCCAGCGGCCTATGGCCCTTGGTAGGAGTGAGTGCCATCATCGCCATCGGCAACAGTCTGGTGCAACCCACCCTGAATGGTCTTGCCTCCCGAAGTGTGGAAGCCCGCTGGCAGGGCCGTGCCATGGGCACCTTGCAATCTTTCGCCAGCCTCGGCCGCGCCATCGGGCCCGTCCTCGGAGGCGTGCTACTCGGCTTCGATCGCGGGATGCCCCACTACGGCCGCACCCCATTCTGGATGGCGGCTGTGCTCATGCTAGCCGCCCTGATCATCGGCTTTCGTCTCCGGTCTCCGCAGCTCCCGCACCCCACGGCCGCTGCGGGTCCGTCAGACAAAAACCCAGACCCAAGCGTGTCGCTGTGAGTCAGACACCATAGGTCCTATTCCCAGCGACTTCTTCAGTCTCTCAAAATCAATGCAGCGCTGCATACACGCGGTGCACATCGGGATGCTCATCCAGGGCGTGGAGGAAGTTGGTGACTTCTTCTTTTTGGGCGTCTGAAAGCTCGGGATAATCTTTTGGCTGGTAGTGCATCTCGGAGGTGGTGATGGTCCAACCTTGCGCTTTGAGCGCTTTGGTCACCGTATCCAGTTTGGACATCTCACAGAAGAACCGAGCATTCACGCCACTGGCCTCACCACTCTCTTCATCCTTCTCCATCGGCTCGACATTGTCGGCGTCGGCTTCCAGGGCCGCTGTCTCCAGATCCACGCTTGCATCCGCATGATGGCCTTCGATCAATCCGCAATGCTCAAACATCCAAGCCACGGAACCCGGTGTGCCAAGGCTTCCCGCCTTGAAGAGCTGTTTGATCTCTGACGACGTCCGATTGTTATTCTCCGTGAGACAGTCCACGACCACTGGCACGCGGTGCGGTGAGAATCCTTCAAATACTACCGTGTGATAATGCACGGCGTCAGCGCCGGTTCCAGAACCCTTGGCAATGGCCCGCTCAATGGTGTCTCGCGTCACGCTTTGCTTCTTGGCCACGGCAATGGCTGCCGCCAGGCGAGCGTTAAATTCGGGACTGGCTCCGCCCATTTTTACCGCGACCTGGATTTCGCGAACAAGCTTGCCGACGATTTTGCCTTTTTGATCAGCGGCGAGTTCACGCCACTTCTGTTTCCATTGTGCTCCCATGACCTAAACTTTGCCTTGGACGATACTTCGGGGTCAATCCTGGAATTACAGGCCCGCCTTCGGCTGCTGCTGTGAGATGCAATGCAATGCGCCGCCTTCAAAGACGAGCTTGGAGCTCTCAATGCCGATCACTTCTCTCCCGGGGAAGAGCTCACCAATCACACCTAAAGCGTTCTTGTCCTTCTTGGTCTGACGGAAGATGGGCACCAGCACCGCGCCGTTAATCACAAGGAAGTTGGCATAGCTCGCGGGCAGTCGATCCAGTCGCCAGTTTTTCTTGGGCGTTAGCGGAGTCGGCATGTCCAGGTCGATGATCTCCACTTTGCTGCCGTCCACAGTGCGCAGATCCTGTAGCTTCTCTTTGTTCTCCTGCAGCGTCTTGTAATTCGCATCGGTGGACTGGGCTTCGACCATGGTCAGCACCGTGTCTTTCTTCACAAAGCGCGTGATGTCATCGACGTGCCCGTCCGTGTCGTCTCCCTCGATGCCGCTCTTAAGCCAGAAGATCGTTTTGAATCCGAGGTTCTTTTTGATCTCTTCCTCGATCTGTTTCTTCGTCCACTCAGGATTGCGGTTCTTGTTCAGCAACACCGCTTCCGTCGTGATGACCACACCGTGGCCATTGCCCTCAATGGAGCCGCCTTCCAGAATCATGTCTGAAGCCACACGCGGCATCTTGAGCGCTTCAGCGACCTTCGCCGGGATTTGGTTGTCCAGGTCGAATGGAGGGAACTTTCCGCCCCAGGCATTAAAGCCCCAGTCAGTGAGGGACACTGCGCCGGAGGTGTTGTCCTTCACGAAGATCGGTCCGTGGTCACGGCACCAGACATCGTTTGTGGGGTGATTGAAAAGCTCGACTTCGCCTAGATCGCCTTCGTAATCCAGAATGTGCAGTCGGATGGAATGGTGTTCCTGCTCCGGAGCATTGATCCGCACCTTCTGGTGCATGGAAATGTGTGCGGCGATCTCGCCGAACTTTTCTTGTAGCGCTTCGAAGGTTTGGGGGGCACTCGCTTTGTTGCACGGCCAAGACAGCCATACTGCCTCCTGCGGCTGCCACTCGGCAGGCACGTGAACGTTTGATGAGGTAGGGGAGGTATTTGGCATGTCAGGCATCACTCCACCGCTGCACGATGTCTCCGTAAGAATCAATCCGTCTGTCGCGGAAGAATGGCCAAATTCGTCGAAAATCTTCCACAGCCTTCAAATCACACTCCGTAATCAGCACTTCTTCCTTATCAGAAGCCGCCTTGTCCACGATCTGACCATAAGGATTTGCGAGGAACGATTGACCCCAAAATTCGGTTTCTTCCTCCACGCCCACTCGATTTACCGCCGCCACATAGCAGCCATTGGCCACCGCATGTCCGCGTTGCACCGTTTCCCAGGCGCAATGTTGCGCGGTGCCGAGTTCTTCTTTCTCGGTCTTTAACCAACCGATGGCGGTCGGATAGAAGAGAATGTCTGCGCCCCGCATGGCCGTGAGCCGCGCAGCTTCGGGATACCATTGATCCCAGCATACCAGCACGCCGATGTTCGCATACTTCGTACGCCAGACCTTGTAGCCGAGGTCTCCGGGCGTGAAGTAAAACTTCTCTTCAAAACCTGGGTCTTGCGGGATGTGCATCTTCCGGTAGGTGCCCATCAAGGTGCCGTCCGCATCGATGATCGCGGCTGTGTTGTGATACAAGCCAGTCGCGCGTTTCTCGAAGAGCGACGCGATAATCACAACGCCTAGTACTTTGGCCAGCTTCGTCAGTTCATCTGTCGTGTCCCCAGGAATATTCTCCGCCAGATTGAATAGTTCCGTGTCTTCGTGTTTGCAGAAATACGGGGTCAGGAAAAGCTCCTGCAAACACACGATCTTCGCGCCCCGCTCTGCCGCTTTACGGACCAGCGCCACCGTGCGGCGCAGATTATCCGCACGGTCACCCGTGGCGTGGGTTTGAACGAGGCCTAATTGCACTTTGCTCATGTCTTTTTGCATTTTCGATTACAGCGGACATTACGCAAATGAAACGCCGTTGTTCCATTGCAAGATGGCCCTATATGGCCATCATCCAAGCCCATGATTGTGAAACGTCTTTGTCACCTCGCATCCAGGGCCTTTCTCCCCATCGCCGCCCTCGGTCTGTTGGCCAGTTGCGCTGACACAAAGCACCGTCTCATCGTGAGCGTCGCCCAGCAGCGTATGGCCCTGCTGGATGAAGGCAAACCTGTTGCCACCTTTCGCATCAGCACTTCCAAATTTGGCCTTGGCGACTATCCCGGCACCAACTTTACTCCCCTCGGGCACATGAAGATCGCCGAAAAACACGGCACCGGCCTCCCGCTCGGCATGCGCCTGAAGGATCGTAAGCCCACGGGCGAAATCGTTCCTGTGAACGCCCCAGGGCGCGACCCGATTGTCACCCGTATCCTCTGGCTCAAAGGCACGGAACCCCAGAATGCCCGCGCCTACGATCGCTACATCTACATCCACGGCACTGCCGAGGAAAGCAGGCTCGGCACCCCCGCCAGTTACGGCTGTATCCGCATGTCATCCCGCGAAGTGGCCTGGCTCTACGACATCGTCGGCCTTGGTGCCCGTGTGGATATCGTTCCCGGTCCCTTGCCGCCCTTGGATCAGCTCCCAAGGTGACACTCTGCGGCGAAGGCTGAGTTCAGATTTACCGCGAAGACGCGAAGGCGCGAAGATTGAGGAAGTTGGTTGTTATCAGGCCCTCGCATTTCTTGCGCGCGATCAGAGCCTGGTCTGAGATTTTTACCCAGGGGCAACTCCTTCTTTCTTCATAAACCTTCGCGCCTTCGCGTCTTCGCGGTGCAATCCATCCGTCGCCGCGCCCCTGATGTCTGCGTCTCCCGACCGGCCGTCCTTGCGAAAATGCGGAACCGTGGCTAGTTGCCAGCCCTCGTAAACCAATCCGCCTATATGTCCTCCGACAAAAAAGACAAAGATAACGCCATGGAAAAGCTCGTGAGCCTCTGCAAGCGCCGCGGCTTCATTTATCAATCCAGCGAGATCTACGGCGGTATTGGCGGTTTCTGGGACTACGGCCCACTCGGTGCCGAACTGAAGCGCAATCTGCGCGATGCCTGGTGGAAAACGATGACCCGCGAACGTGAAGACGTGGTCGGTCTGGACGCCACCATCATCATGCATCCTTCCATCTGGAAGGCGAGTGGCCACGTGGACACTTTCGCCGACATGATGCGCGAGTGCTCCCTGACGAACAAGCGTGTCCGCGCCGACCACGTGGACCCACAGAGCGGCACCGTCATGCAGTTCGAAGGCGTGGAGTCTCCCACGGGCTGGAAGCTCACACGCACCATCCAAGTGCTCATGAAAAAGGCTGAGCACATCGAAAGCTTCCGCAAGCGCGTGCGCCAGTTGATCGGTCTGCAAGGTGGTGAAGCCGCCGGCAAGCCGGAAGAACTCGTCCTCCTCGGTGAGCAAAAGCTCGACACCGTGGAAGACTCCATCGATTTCCATCCTGAGACAGGTGGCAAGCTCAACGAAGCTCGCCCCTTCAATCTCATGCTGAAGACCTACGTCGGCCCGACCGCGACGGAGGATGATATCGCGTATCTGCGTCCAGAAACGGCCCAGGCGATCTTCGCGCAATTCAAGAACGTCTTTGACTCCAACCGCGTCAAAGCCCCGTTTGGTATTTGCCAGATCGGTAAAGCCTTCCGCAACGAGGTTACCCCGAAGAACTTCACCTTCCGCTCACGTGAGTTCGAGCAAATGGAACTCGAGTTCTTCATCAAACCTGACGAAGCCATTGAGATCATCAGCGGCAAAGTCGCGGCATGGTCGGAAGCCGCTGACCTCAGCGAACCTCAGGCCGACTGGGGCTGGGAAATGTGGCACCGCTACTGGGTGGATCAACGCACTAAGTTCTACGCAGGCATCGGCCTTGGCGCGGATGTGCTCGACTATTTCTGGCAAGGCCCTGAAGACCTCGCGCACTATGCGCGGGCCTGTGTGGACATCCTCTTCAAGTTTCCCTTCGGCACCGAAGAGCTGGAAGGTATCGCCGCCCGTGGTGACTTCGATCTCACCCAGCACCAGAAGCACAGTGGCAAGAACCTCGAAGTCTTCGACGACGAACTCAAAGCCGCTGCTGCCCAGCTCACGCCTGAGCAGAAGGAAGCCATGATCCAGAAACGCCTAGCTGCTGAACAGCAGAAGGTGAAAGGCGAGCCGATGCCCGAAGCCGACGTGCGTGCCTGGTTCGACCGCCTCTTCAAGGGCAGTTATCTTCCCCACGTCATCGAGCCTTCTGCCGGTCTCGACCGCCTCACCCTCGCCATCCTCGCCAGTGCTTATAACGAGGAAGAAAAGGCTGATGTGAATGGCAAAGTGGAGACCCGCACCATCCTGCGCTTCCATCCACGCGTCGCGCCTTACAAGGTCGGTGTATTCCCGCTGCTGAAAAACAAGCCGGAACTCGTGAGCAAGGCTCGCGAAGTCTATGGCCTGCTCAAGAAGCACATGAACTGCTTCTACGACGAGAGCGCTGCCATTGGCCGCCGCTATGCGCGTCAGGACGAGATCGGAACGCCCTTCGGCATCACCATCGACTTCGATACTCTTGGCGAAAAGGGTGATGAGTTGAAGGACACGGTTACCGTGCGCGAGCGCGATACCAACAGTCAGGAGCGCATGGCCATCAAGGATCTGCTTCCCTGGCTTCTTGAGCGCATCAGTTGAGGTGCTTTTCTAGAAGCCGATAACCGGCCGATGTTCGAAACGTCTTTGCTTCTGCTTATGAGACGTTTCCCCATCGGCTGGATAACCGTTCTGCTGCTCTTCTGCGGCAGCGTGGCCGCTCATGCTGAAGAAGCGCCGCACCACGCGGGATTTCTGCGGTCAAAGTTTATCTACACCACACCAGCAGGCCGCGTCCGGGAGCGTTCCGTTTTCCTCTGGTATCCGACGGACTCAAAGCCGACGACTCACAGCTATGCCATCCAAAAGGGTGTCGTAGCCAAAGACGCACTTGTCGCAAAGGGTAAACACCCGCTCATCCTTTTTTGCCATGGTTATCTCGGCAGCGCTGATCAGGTGGTGTTTCTGACAGAGGCTCTGTCTCGCGCCGGTTACATCGTGGCCTCACTGAATCATGCTGATTCCCTCGACGAGCAGTCTGCCTCCGGTAAACTGCGCCTGCCCAAGTTCGCCGATGTCGATGCGTGGTCCGACAAAACCGTGGTGGATCGAAAGGAAGATATGCAGGCTCTGCTTAGCCACATGCTTACGCTGAATGACGACACGGCCCACTTTTTACACGGCCATGTAGATGCCAGCGCCATCGGCATCGCCGGTCATTCTCTCGGCGGCTATACCGCCTTGGGCCTTGTCGGAGCTTGGCCGTCATGGAAGGACACTCGGATCCGCGCCGCGCTCATTTTGTCTCCTTTCACCGCTCCGTTGCTGAAGCATGGCGATCTCACGGGTATCGAAGTTCCTGTCATGCTTCAGGGCGGAACTCTGGATGCGCCTCTGACGCCGCTGCTCCCTGCCGTTTATAAAAAACTGTCTTCATCCAAGCCGAAATACCTTTTCGTCTTTGATCAAGCCACACACCTGTCCTGGACCAATTTCCCCACCTTTAGTCAGACGACTCGGGCTGCTACTGAGGCACCCGGCATTCCCAAACTCATCGCGGATTACAGCATTGCTTTCTTTGATCATACCCTGCGTCACGCACCTTCTGCACCCCTCCATATTCGTGCTCCTGGCGTCACGACCTTGGAGGTTAGCGATGGACTGTCTGACGAACCGGCTGCGAAAAAGCCATTGCCGGGGGCGTTTTCTAACCCGTAAACTGCCATTCCTAACGAATATCCATCCATGAATCGTCGCATATTTCTCGCCACCACCGGGACAGCCCTCGCCAGTTCCGTCCTCCCTTCCCAAAGTTTCGCTGCCGAAGGCTTCCCTCTGGAACTGCCCGCGCTCCCGTATGCCCCGGAAGCGTTGGAGCCTCACATCGATGCCCAGACCATGACCATCCATCATGGCAAACATCACGCCGCTTATGTCACCAACCTGAAGAAGGCTTTGGAAGGCGCCAAGTTAGAAGCAAAGGATGCTCTCGCGCTGTGCTTCGGCTTCGGCACGCTTCCCAAAGAAGTGCAAACGGCAGTCCGCAACAATGCTGGCGGACATGTGAATCACTCTCTTTTCTGGAAATGGATGACTCCTGCAGCGGAATCCGGTAAGCCCGATGACAAACTCGGTGCCGCCATACAGTCTGCCTTCAGCAGTGTGGACGAATTCAAGAAGCTCTTCGGTGAGTCCGCCACGAAGCGTTTCGGCTCTGGATGGGCCTGGCTCATCGTGAAGGAAGACGGCAAGCTGGCCGTGACTACTACGCCGAACCAGGACAATCCCTGGATGAAGGGTGCAGTCCCTGATGGCGATCTTGGCACACCGATCCTCGGCCTAGATGTCTGGGAGCACGCCTATTACTTGAAGTATCAGAACAAGCGCCCCGACTACATCACCGCATGGTGGAATGTGGTGAACTGGAAGGAAGTCGGTAAAGGTTACGCCGCCGCCATTGCCAAGTGACCGACAGGGTGCATGCTTTCCTGAAGCATGGCATCCAGCACTTACGGGAAGGAAAATCTCGCGCGGAAACTCGATCCGCGCGAGGTCGAGGAGCTTCGGCAGGATGCCTGGATAGGCGATGCCGTCCTCGAACTCTACGCGCGGCTTCGTACGCTGCGGGAGCATGAGAAACGCGATATCGACAAGAAGGTCAGCTTCACCTGCAATGCCTTCCTCAATTCGATCGGTCAGCCCACACGCGTCGAGGGAGAGATCGGTCGGCATTATGCGAAAGGCGGTCTGCCTGCGGCCTTTGAGTGGATCGAAGCGAACCTCGAACCGCACTTCTTGAAACAAGAGGCCAAACGGCGTCGTTCGCAGCGAACATGATTTCGCATTGGCGCTCCCTTTTGCTCGCTCTTCTAGTTCCCTGTTTTCTCTCGACTGCTGTTACGGCAGCTCCGAAGCCGAACATCATCTACATTCTCGCGGATGATTTGGGTATTGGGGATCTTGGAGCTTATGGTCAGAAGATGCTGACCACGCCGCATCTGGATCGGATGGCGGCAGAGGGGATGAAATTCACACGGCACTATGCTGGCTGCACGGTGTGTGCGCCTTCGCGTTGTGTTTTGATGACGGGTATGCACACAGGCCATTGTGCCGTGCGTGGCAATGGTCCGGGACTCATTCCGGATGACACCATCACTGTGCCGAAGCTGCTGAAGCAGGCGGGCTATCACACGGCGTGCATCGGGAAGTATGGGCTCGGTAAGCCGCTGCCGTTGGATGATTCCGCGCGCAAGGGCTTTGACTACTTCTATGGGTATCTGGGCACCAGCCACGCGCACAATTTTTACACCACTGCTTTGGTGCGGAACGGAAAGTTTGAGCAACTGCCCAACACCCTTATTCCGGACAGTGGGAAGGACGCGCAGGACTACGCGAACACCGAGTTTGTCAGCACGGGTGTCGCGCCGGCGGATGGCCGCAAGGCTTGGGCGCCGCAACTGCTGCAGGAAGATGTGCTAAGGTATCTCGATGACCGCGGCAAGGAGAGCGGCACGCCGTTCTTTTTGTATTATGCCCTGAATCTTCCGCACGCGAACAACGAGGCTGGGAAGAATGGCTCACCGATGGGGCATGGCATGGAGGTGCAGGACTATGGCGAGTTCGCCACGAAAGACTGGCCCGATGCGGAGAAGGGATTTGCGCAGATGATCCGCTTTATCGATAACCAGGTCGGACTCATCATCGAGAAGCTGAAGGCACTAAACCTGGATGAGAATACGATCATTCTCTTCTCGAGTGACAATGGTCCGCACAAGGAAGGTGGGCATTCACCGGAGTTCTTTGACTCCAATGGTATCTCGCGTGGCATCAAACGGGACATGACGGATGGCGGTATTCGTGTACCGCTTATTGCGCGCTGGCCTGGGAAGATCAAGGCTGGCTCAGTGAGCAATCATGTGAGTGGCTTCCAGGATTTGCTGCCGACCGCGGCTGAGTTGTCAGGCGTGTCCGCTCCGAAGTGTGATGGTGTTTCCATGGTCTCTGCCCTGACAGGTCAAGGCACTCAAAAAGAGCATGAGTTTCTGTTTTGGAGCTTTGATGAACAGGGCGGCAAACAGGCGGTGCTGCAATGGCCCTGGAAGCTCATTCATCTGCAAACGAATCCCGGAGGGAGCAGGCCGATGACTCCGAAGAAGGCAGCAGCGGCGGCGACGGAGCCGAAGGTGCAGCTCTTCAATCTGGAGAGTGATCCGGAAGAGAAGAGGAACGTGGCGAATGATCAGCCGGAGATGGTCGCGAAGTTGGCGGGATTTATCCAACAGAGCTACGTGGCGCCTTGACCAACGCCACCTTGGTTTTGTAGGGGGCAAGTGCGGTTGGGCTGTTGTACCGGGCAACTAAAGCGCGTAGTGCCGATGAGGCGTGTCGGAATACGCGTTATTCCGTACTATATAGTGCGGAATCGCGGAAAAAGTTTTGTTTTTCCGTTGGGCGGGGCCGGGCAGGAATGAGGGGCCGGAGGCGGCGGAATGGCATGTCTGGAAGGTGCCAGACGTGTCGGAGGTTGCAAAGGATGGCAGGGGCGGTTGAAGCGAACCATGAGGAATCAACCACAAAGGCGCGCTGCGAAGCCCGCCGCAGAAGAGACTCTGGAAGAATGAAGGCTTAATATCCGATGATTGTCACTCTGCGTCCTTCACTGGCTGCACGCTGACTTTCATTTCGCCGAGTTTTACGGAGCCGAAGTTGGTGGCGAAGGCGACGTCTGCGGCATCGCGGCCATAAGCTACGATGATGCGGTTGCCTTTGGGCTGGTCTTGCGTGGCGTCAAAGGTGTACCACTGGCCACCAATGTAGGCTTCGAACCAGGCATGCAGATCCATGGGGTCGAGTTCGTGTAAAAAGCCTACCACCATCCTCGCGGGGACATCGATCGACCGGCAGAGGGAGATGCCTAAGTGAGAGAAGTCACGGCAGACTCCCTGTTTGACCTCCACGGTGTCCATGGCGGTCGTAGAGGCATCGCTCACGCCGTATTTGTATTCGATGTTGTCGTGGATCCATTTGCAAATGCTGGCCACGCTTTGGTAGGTGTGCGGTTGCTCACCAGTAATGTCCTGGGCGATATCGCGGATTTTGTCAGACTCGCAATAGCGGCTGGGAAGCAGAAAGTGAAGTACATCGTCGGGAAGTTGTTCGACAGGGGTAATCTGCGCCAGCAAGTCCACATCGATGTTATCGGGGACGTGCGCACGGCAGCTCATGGAAAGGTGGAACTTGCCTTTCGGGATGAGAATTCTCTGGCACAGGTTTCCGTAGAAGTCCGTGTACTCGGTCACCGGCACCTGCGGCTCCATGACGAATTCCTCGCGCATGATCCACTGCATGCCTCCACTACGAGGACGGAGCATAAAGACGGCGGGGACATCTTCGGAGGCTTCCTGGTCTAGCAGGCACGTGGCGTCGAGTATCATGTATTTGAATGAGGGTTTGTTCTTCGTTTATCGTGAGCGCGTCTCTTTTTGCGCGTGCGCTCCCCGCTTGATTGGACGCCTGCTTCACGAGTGCTAACCTTCGCTCTGTCCCCATCTAACCCTCATCTCCCATGAGAGTACACACACTTGACCTTCATTTTCAGAACACACCAGAGATCATTGCGTCTTTTTTGGTGGAATGCGGCAAAGGCCAGATCGCGCTGATTGAGACAGGCCCCGGTTCTACGCTGAAAACGCTACAGGAAGAGATTCGGGCGAAAGGTTTTCTGCCATCCGATATTCAGCATGTCTTTGTGACGCATATCCATCTGGATCATGCCGGTGCTGCGGGCTGGTTCGCGCAGCAGGGGGCGACCGTTTATGTGCATCCTCGTGGCGCGCCGCATCTGATTGATCCATCGAAACTTATGAGCAGTGCGGCGCAAGTGTATGGCGACCGCATGGAAGCGCTGTGGGGCGAGATGCTGCCGGCGCCTGCGGACAGGGTGGTGGCCTTAAAGGACGGAGACGAGGTGAAAGTGGGGGACTGCCGTTTTATCGCGCTGGACACCCCGGGTCATGCGAAGCATCACCACGCGTTTGCCTGTGGGAATGTTTGTTTCACCGGAGATACTGCCGGGATGAGGTTGCCGGGTTGTGATTACATCAGTGTCACGTCCGCGCCGCCGCAGTTTGATCCGGTGGCTTACCAGGACTCCATCACGCGGCTGCATGAAGCGGGCTTTGCGAAGCTTTACCTTACGCACTTTGGGGAAGTGGCTGATCCCGTGGCGCATTTGGCAAAGTATTCATTGCGAGTGAGTCAGGTGCACGAGCGGATCAGTGTGTGGATGGAAGAGGGTATCAAAGGGGAGGCGCTGCAGCGGGCTTATGAGCGGTCGGAGCAGGCCATCGCGCAGGCGGCGGGAGTCAGTGAGGCTGACTGGCGGCGTTACCAGACGGGAAATCCGACGGCGATGTGCGCGGATGGAATAGCGCTGTTTTGCGAGAAGATGCGGTAGGGGAGGGACCTATGGTCGTCTGACTCCAGGCGCGCGACGTCAGGCTCTTTGGCGGTCGCGCTGCATGGCGGTGTTGGCGGCGGAGGCCTGGAGGTGGGCAGCGCCTACGGCGAGGGCGTCGGCGGCATCCGGGGGAGGGGTTTCGCGGAGCCGGAGCATTGAGCGCATCATGAAGGCGACTTGGGCTTTGTCGGCAGCGCCTCGTCCTACAGCAGCCTGTTTCACCTCGCGTGGCGCGTAGTCATAGATGGGCAAGCCGTGCTCGGCGGCGGCGATTAAAACTGCACCCCGCACGCTGCCCAAGGTGATGGCCGTTTTGTAGCTCTGGACAAAGATCGTCGATTCGATGGCGCACTCCGTGGGAGCATATTGCAGGATCACTTCGTTGAGCTTCTCGCGGATGGCGACGAGGCAACCTGAAGGCAGCAGTTTGGGCGGATTTTGAATCACGCCATAGGTCACCGCGACGATCTTACCGGCGCTGCCTTCCAGAACCGCATAGCCTGTGTTCCGAAGAGCCGGGTCAATGGCGAGCACACGGATCAGAGCGGGAGGCGGTGTGGGCATCTGATTCTAATATCGCGGAGAACTTCCGCGCCTGCTTCGCACAGCGATGTGGCTTACCAACGAGACTTCTTTTTCTTTCGCATCCCGAAAAGAGTGTCCAGCGCCAGCCAACCGGAGCCGGTAAAGACGAGCGTCGCTGCGATGAAAAAATACAGGAGGCAGGATTCCGCCTCGGCAGTCTGACCGGCGCGATTAGCCGCGACCAGTGCCATGAGTGCCACAGGGATGAAGATCGCGGAGGAGAATCGTGTGACGAAGCCCAGGATCCAACTCACGGCAGTCAAGACCGTGATCGCGGCAGCCAGCGGGGCCAAAATTTCTGGTAGAGGATACCCAGCGTCCTGAAGGGACTTGACTGCATCCCACCCCGAACCATTCCAAAGATGCTGCCAGGCTGACACCGCCTGAGACCAGGCGTGCAAATATAGCAGCGTCAGACCTGCCCCAATACGGAGGATGATGATGCTGGCCAGCGAAGATGAGGATCGTCCACTGCGGGGAGCATCAAAAGAACTAAGCATGGGAGGTCAGGGAGCGGGTTGTCGTCTGCCGGAAGGCGGGCTGGCCGTATGGCTGGTTAGAGGTCTGAGGAAAACTCGATGATGTCACCGGCTTCCAGCGTGCTGATTGCCAACAGGCTATCCGGCGAACCGTAGAAGTGACGCACACCTTTTCGGGTGATGTAAAACGCCTGACCCTTGGACGAGTTATCTTTACCCCCGGCGTAGGAAAGCACATGGCCGATGCTTTCACCTTCAAACCATGGCGCCACGCCCGGATTATGGACGGCTCCGGTCACGGTGACGAGGGACACATCTTCCACACGGGCGAGTTGAACATTGACGGTGCCTTCGCTGCGGTTCCGGCGAAGGGTGGCGCCGATGTGACGGCTGGCTTCCGCCGCTTTCATTCCGCCGACCTTGACCTTGCCCAACTTTCCAAAGTCCACTGATCCGTCTTCATCCACCAACACTGTGCCTCTGAAGAGGCGCTTGGGCGAACTTATGCCCGCGTAAATTTCCAGATCCAAGGTATGTCCATACCCCAAGGTTTGCTGAGGCTTGAAGGGTACCGCTGGATCATTGACCGGTGGTGCGGCAGGCGCTCCCACAAAGGGGATGTCCACTTTCGGGAGAGGTATTTTCGGAAGGGATACGGTCCCGCAGCCGGATAGAATTACTCCGTAAAAAGCACTCAGACAGGCGGAGATAGTAAGCGAAAACGATTTCATCAGCCCGCGAACATCCGCAGCCTTCTCTCGCTAGCAAGTGGAACTATCTATGCCTCTTAAGCATCAGAGCGGCTGTCCCACGCGGGAGCCGCTCATTTCCATGAGCCACTCCGCATGACGGCGCAGTTCCTGGATGAGCATCTCCGGGGTCAATTCCGACATGGGAGTATCCCAGAACGGGCCGAAAGCCAGAGCGGCGGCTGATTGAAGACCGCTCTCGACTTCAGGCGTGAATTGCAGAGCGGGCGGCCACGGCGAGCATTCGTCGCCGGACAGGGTGGTTGATGGGTTCATGCAGGCAGGTGGATGGTGGTGTCATACAACGATCTCCACCTTGCCATTTCCAACGGATCGCCACTGCGTGGTTTGCAGCAGGCCCTTGATGACGAGTTCCTGGATGGCGTTGTTCAATAGATGCTTTGCAACATCCTGTGAACTGCCTCCGCCAAAGAATCCCTTCACCGCGAGCTCCTCAAGATAGTGTTTAAGCTGAGGCGTGACCGCGATGGTCATGCTCTCAGTTTCTACCGTGTTCTTGGGGCGCCCCATGGAATTAGCTCAGATAAAAACCGAATATATACCCAGTTTTTAGTCCCTGCCAATTCTTTGGTCAAGTTTTAAGGGCATATTTATCGGATTAATATCGCAGAAAACGAGTGGGTTCGCGGTTTTGCGAAGGCTGGGAGCAAGTCGGGTTGAGTTATGGCTGATTAATATCCGATTTATCTCTCATTGCCAAGGGTTGGATTCGTCACAGGAACCGCATTTTCTAGAAAAAAGGCATTGATGCCGAGACGGGTCGCGAGAGCCCTGCCTTCCACGGGGCCAAGGATGAGCAGGGCTGTGGCCCAGCTGTCAGCCTCCAGGCAGGTTGCGGCACGCACCGAGACCGATTGAAGTGAGTGAGTGATGGGCCGACCCGTCCTCGCATCCAAGATGTGAGGATACCGCTGACCATCGGCTTCAAAGTATTGGTGGTATACCCCCGCTGTGGCGAGGGCCTCGTTCTTTAAAGAAACCGTGCCAGCCAATTGGTCTTTTTCCCAGCCAGGCTTTTGGATACCCAGGGTCCAAGGTTTCTTGCTAGGGCCAGTCCCCATTGCAAGAATCTCCCCGCCAATCTCCAGTAGATAGTTATTGATGCTTCGAGCACGGAGCTTCCCTGCCAGTGAATCGATCGTGTAGCCTTCCACCAGTGCGGAGACATTGATTTGTAGGCTAGGGTCCTGTTTCCTGAGAGAGGGCGGATCGTATTTGATCTCCAGTTTCTTCCAGTCTACCCGCTGTTTTACATCTGCGATCTCCGACGCACTTGGCACCTTGCGGTGTGATCCTGCGGCTCCGAAGCCCCAAAGATCGATCAGCGGCGCCGCGGTGATATCAAACGCGCCTTGGGTTTCCTTTGAGAACTTACTGGCATAAGAGACTATCGCCCCAAGCTCCAAGGGGATGACTTGCCATTCGGTGCTGTAGGCGCGGTTGAACTTTTCCACTGCGGAGTCGGGGCGCCAATTGCTAAAGATGTTTTCTATCCTCTCCAAGTCAGCTTCCAATGATACCTTCAAGTCATGGCTGCCCACTCTGCCGTTCCTTCCGACCATCGTTAGATGCCAAGTGGTTCCCATGGTGGCTCCATCCAATTTGACTATGACAGTGCGTTGGTAGTTGTATTGAGCGGCAGCGCCGATCAGGCTAAGAATTCCGGCCCAACCCAGGAGTTGTGCCCATCTTTTTGCTCTGGCCGTCATCGTGTCATGAACCAATGCATCACGCCCGCTGCGCCCACTAGCAGCAGAGCAAACTTGTCTTTCGCACCAAAGTAATCGGCGTGTCCTGCATAGCGAAGGAACTTGAATAACACGCCCGTGGGACAGCCATAGCGGCAGTATGCCATGGGCACGAAAAGCGAGACGATCAAGCCGGTAACTGCGATGATGATCGTGCTCCAGCCGGCGACCCGGATGAGCCAGGCATCGAAGGCTTCCAGGGCATTGAGGTCAACGGGCCAGCCCAAAAGCACGATGGCGAAAATGGCGACCAGCAATAGCACCGGAAGTTTTTCCAGCAACCGAGACCACCTTGCGGGAATGCGCCATTGCCACTTCACCCGATGCGCCAGCACCTGCTGGAGCGCGCCGTGCGGGCAGTAGTGGTGGCAGTAGAATTGACGCCGGGTGAAGAGGGGAAGCATAAGGGCTAGGGCTGCGAGCAGCACGAGCACTGGCGCGCTCTGCCATGGAGGTCCGTGCTTCGCCCAACCCGTTAGCAGAGCCTGTGACAGCAACGCCCCGCCGTAGAAACCGGCATAGCCGATGAGCGCCGCATGGTGGGCCCAGCGCAACCACCGGTTCCCACGCCAATGGGTGAAGGTCATGACCAGAGAGAAGCCGATGACCGCCAGTAATCCCCAGTCCTGTCCTTTGAGATTGAGCCGCTGCCACCAGGTTTTCTGATGGGCGGATTCGGCCTGCCAGCCCTGGGCGCGTTTCTTCAGCCCTTCGGCCAGTGCCCAACTGGTCTCGGTGGCGCCGGAAACGCCTTCGATCTTCTCTGCCGTGAAATCCAGCGTGCTGAGCTTCTCCGGTGTCATGCCATTGAAGCGGTTGTTGAAGAACTTGTCCCCGGTCACATAGCCCACATACTCCTGGGTATCGAAGCTGTGCCGCAGGCGGATTGCCTCCAGCTTGCTGCCATCGGCGCTTAAAAGAACGAGTGTGTCCGAAGGTCCTTTGTAGCCCACCACGCTGTCACTCCAGGGGGCGGTGCGGGTGGCGAGGGCGATGGTTTTCCCCGCTTTATCCCGCACCTCGAAGGTCTCCTGCCTTCCCTTAACCGGCGTCAGTTGGTCAGCTTCCGGTTTGAGGGTTTTCACTTCCTCCAAGGTGATCTCCCTGGGGAATCGCAGGGAGGAACCCTGCGCACCGAGCCGTGCAAGGACGCCTTGGGCGATGGCTGTGCTCGTGAGGGTCGCGCCACTGACGGCATCCACTTTGGGCGGATTCTCCAGTTGGCCCAGTTTCAGCCCTTTGAAAGTATCGAAGAATGACCGTTTTTTCAGAACCTCAAGGAGGTGGTCCGGTGTGTCTTCGCTGTGTAGCACCCGCAGGGCGATGACCTTCTTCTGCAGGTCTAGCGCGATGAGGGTATTGGTCGGTCCCGAGTAGCCGATGAAACGGTCGGAGATGGGGGCTGTCTGCGTGACATAGCCCAGCAGCGATTCCTCACTCCCCAGCACCTTTTGCAGGCTCGTCGCCGGGTCGGTTGCGCCGATGGCTACGGCCTCTGGAAAGTAGTCCTGCACCTTTTCCAGCCCTACGTCGGCTTCCCGTTGAGCGGCAAACCACGAATACTGGGCATGAATGAGCCAGGCGGCGGCCATGACGATGCCAGCGCGATACACACGCAGCAGGATCGGCTTGAGCGACAGGGCAGACATCGGGCGCCGCTAGTCTTTGCCAATCGTCTGGCCCCGGCAAGGCGGAACCGTGGCGAGTGTTCTCAGCACTGAGGCTCCCTGGCCCCACTGCCACATTACTTCTTTGGCAGTTTCTCCTGAATGACCTGGGCGAGGAGGTGTGCCTTTTCCTTTAAATCCTTCACTTCTTCCAAGGTAAAGGCCTTGCCTTCGGGCACGTCGAGCACAGGCAGCAACACCTGAAGACCGTCATGAAGATCCTGCATGTAATGAATTTTTTGGATTTCGGGATGCAAGCTTTCCAAGCTGGAGAGGAAATATTCCACGATATCCGCCCGGCCCAGAGCGCGGCTTTTATCCTCGCTATAATTGTCCGCCACGGTTTCCGTGCTGATCTCAAACGCTCTAAGCCAACCGCCAAGCGAGACAAGATGCGCCACGTCGGCATCGCGCAGTTGCACCATTTCGCCTTCGACATCGGCCTGGGTGGAAGCCAGTTCCATGCGCAGTTTGTCCCAGTCGCCCTTCAAGCTGTTTTCCAGAAGACTCTGACTATGTTTGCTGATGCGCATCCCGGCCCCGAGAGCTTTGGCATATTTCAGCAGCGCCCGGCCCACCGTCTCCATCTCCTCGATTTTCTCACATTGCACCACCAGGAAGCCGTCGCCGATGAGGGTGCCAAGCCCCAAGGCAATAAGCACCCGGTCTCCAGGGGCCTTGTCGCTGATGGGGCGCTTTAGGGCGTCGTAGGGAAGATTGCCGAGCGAGTCGAGCTGATCGAAAATCTTCTGGATGGAAGGGGTGGTAAAATTATTCACCCCGAACTCCTCCCGCACATGCTCGTTCCCCAATAAGTCATCCGGCACTTTGGAGACCGGCTTCTTCTCATCAGTTTTCTTCTCGTCTCCCTGCGAAAATGCCGGGAGGGCTGAGACCGCCAGCATCGTGATAAAACAGGCCGTCAGTCGGACGGAACGTGCTGGGAAAAAAGAGGAAGGCATGGCGTGCGAAATGGTTAATTTATATAAGCAATAATCAGGCTAAATGCGAGAGAGAGTTTTTTGGCCATTTCAGAACACGCCCCGACTGCAGCGACTCTTACCGCCCTTCTTGTGGACAGACTGACCGCCTTCTCGTTTAAAAAATTTGCACGGTTCCTGCTTGAGCGTGAATCACATGTCGTGGATATGCTGTATCGCAAATGCTGCTTGACGGCATTGGTCTTACTTTCCACTGTCCGCGTCCTACTTATTGAGCAAACAACCTCTCTATGACCGATTGGACTGTAACACTTTGGATGATCTGTTATGCGGTCGTTTTTATTGGATTGAGTTTGTTTGGAGCGCATAGGCTTCGCATTCTGTGGCTCTACTGGCGGCATCGTAAGCATGAACCCGTGCTGACGGGTCATTTTGAAGAGTTGCCCGTCGTCACCGTCCAGCTCCCCATCTATAATGAGCAAAACGTGGTGGAGCGCCTGTTCAAGGCTGTCAGCGAACTGGACTACCCCAAGGACAAGCTGCAGATCCAGATTCTGGACGACTCCACGGACGATACGGCGGAACTCTGCGCCAATGGGGCAGACGAACTGCGGGCGGAAGGTTTCGGCGTGGAATACCGCCACCGTGAAAACCGGATTGGCTTCAAGGCGGGCGCGCTCGAAGAGGCGATGCCCTCCGCTAAAGGGGACTTTCTCCTGATTTTCGACGCTGACTTTGTGCCGCCCTCGGATCTGCTGCAGAAAATGATCCATCATTTCGCCGATGCGAAGGTGGGCATGGTGCAGGCGCGCTGGGGCCACATCAATGCGGGCGACAGTCTGCTGACCCGTCTGCAGGCGATGATGCTGGACGGTCACCTTGTCCTGGAACAGGCGGCTCGGAGCCGGAGCGGGCATTTCTTCAATTTCAACGGCACCGCCGGTATCTGGCGGAAGCAATGCATCATCGAGTCTGGCGGCTGGCAGCATGACACGCTCACGGAAGACATGGATCTGAGCTACCGCGGACAGATGGGGGGCTGGCGTTTCATTTACCTCAAGGACATCCTGGTGCCGGCGGAATTGCCCCCGGATATGGAAGGCTTCAAAAGCCAGCAGCACCGTTGGACGAAAGGCAGCATCCAGGTCTGCCGCAAGATTCTCGGGACCGTCTGGCGTAGTGATGTCCCCCTAGGCGTGAAGATTGAAGCGACGGCCCACCTCGGCGCGAACTTCGCCTACCTGCTGATGTTTGGCGTGCTCGTGCTGGTCTATCCCGCGAACTTCATGTTCGAGAGCTCCTGGCAGAAGGCGGTTTTCATCGATATCCCGGTCTTCTTCTTCGCGTCACTTTCCACCATCATTTTCTATGTCACGGCCCAAGGGGCGCAGCGCCGCTGGGGCTGGCTGACCTCTCTGCCTTATCTACCGCTCCTGCTGGCTCTCGGGGTGGGAATGACCATCAATAACGGCAAGGCCGTGCTGGAAGCGCTTTTTAACCAGCAATCGGATTTTGTGCGGACTCCCAAGTATGGGGCGCTCGCAGGCAACAAAATGCCGCGCCGCCGCGCAAAAGGTGCACGCTCGATAACTTTTTGGATCGAATTGGCTTTTGCGGCGTATTTCACCATGTTGCTTTTCAAAGCAGCCCTACATGGTCAGTGGTTTTCCGTTCCATTCCTGGCCATGTTTCAGTTCGGATTTTCCTATGTCGTGGCAGGCACGGTGAGCCGTTGGTTCTCGTTCCCGTCGTTCCCTTCCCCACCGCCTCCAGAAGAAGAAAGCACTTCCGATCCGGCCATTGCCTAAGTATTTAGGTCCGGATATTGCTTTTGCTTCTAACGGCACTTGCAAAACTTAGCTTTTGTTGAATTTATACGGCGCTTTATGAATATGGTGGTCAATGCTCTTGCCTCCAATTTCCAGCGTGTGGCCCGAATTGCCGCCACCATGGGAATCGTCAGCCGGGCTCCACGTCTCGCCACCAGCGCAGGCTGCGTGTGCTCGGCCCTCCTGCTGACACAGTGCTCCTCGACCAAGTTTAACGGCGCCACGCCGCGCCAGCCGACGAATGTCGTGGTCAGCGTGGCTCAGCAGAAGCTGGCTCTCTATGACAAATCAGGGTCAGTCGGCAAAGCTTACCCGGTTTCCACTTCCAAGTTCGGTCTAGGAGACAAACCTGGAACCAATAGCACGCCACTCGGGTTGCATGAAGTGGTGGCTAAGATCGGACATGGGGTGAAGAGCGGCAGTGTCTTCAAATCGCGCCAGCTTACGGGCGAAGTGATCAAGCCGAACGCCCCGGGCCGCGATCCGATTGTGTCCCGAATCATGTGGCTGAAGGGTCTGGAGCCTCAAAACTCCCATGCTTACAGCCGGTGCATTTACATTCACGGCACGGCGGCTGAAAACCAAATAGGCAAGCCGGTCAGCTACGGATGCATCCGCATGAAATCGATGGATGTGATCGATCTTTTTGGTCGGATGGGAATTGGGTCGAAGGTACTGATCGTGCAGGGCAATCTACCCAAGGAGGTAAATATCCCTTCCATGGCGCCGCCTCCATCTTCGCCTGCTTCCGCTCCTCCGATCTTCCTGAATCCCGAGCAGCAGCCCATGAAAGCGCCGCCTTCCAAGCCGCAGCCGATTCCGATGCCTATGCCGCCGCCGCAGGAGAATTATCAACCTTTGCAGCCAGTGATCCTGGCTCAGAACAACCAGATTCCGTCGGAAGCAGTGTCTACGGAAAACGGCGCTTTCCGTTCACGGAAGCTCGACAACGGTTCCGTGGTTTACACCCCGCATGAAAGCGCGCCGACGACGGGGGGCGCACCCATTGTCCTGAAGTCCCGCAGGCACGCCTCTCAGGAGATACGGTAAGGGGGCAAAGCGGCGAGCGCAGGCTTTCGCCTCTTCCGCTTCCATCTCCATTCCTTGCTGGCTCATGGCCAGTTCAGGGGGATATCCAGCTTGTTCTTGTCAGGCTTGATCTCGGTATTGAGATCTTCCCGTGTCTCCAGGGATAACCGCGAGACTTCGACGACGCCGGCGGGCGCGTCTTTGGCGGTGATGGTGGGAACATCGGCTGCGGAGAAGAGCACCCGCACTTTGTGTTTGCCTACGGGGACGCCAGTGTTGGCGGAAGTGGCGTATTTGCCGTTCCGGAGCCGGACAGAGACGACCGGCGCCAAAGGATCTTTCGGTTGAAAGGTCACACTACCCCAGCTCACGGGCGTGCCATTGACCGTCACTGTTCCTTCCACGGCGGCTCTCTGGCCGGGGCGAAGCCAGCCGTTGTTGCGCAGCCAATCCGAGAGGTGCTTGCCCCAAGTGGAGAGAACCGGATCGCCGTGCATAAGGCCGACGCCGTGCGGGCCGCGTTGATAGATGTGCATTTCCGCGGGGACTTTGTGTTTCCGCAGGGCTAGGTAAAAGGCTACGGCATTTTCAGCAGGCACCGCGGAGTCCTCGTCCGTTTGGAAGATAAAGGTGGGCGGCGTCTGCGGGGTGACATTGTGCTGACTGGAAAGCTGCTTCGCGAGTTCTTCGTTCGCTTTCTCGGGTCCGAGCAGATTGTCGCGGCTGCCCTTGTGCGTGAAAGTGTCGGAAAGGGAGATAACTGGGTAGCCCAGCACGAGGAAGTCGGGGCGCGAGGAAGCGCGGTCCACGCGATCGGGGGCATTCGGGTCACCAGCATCAAAGAGCGTCCCAGCGGTGCTCGCGAGGTGGCCGCCGGCGCTAAAGCCCGTCAAGCCGATGCGGTTGCGGTCCAGATTGTATTCCTCAGCGTGCTCCCGCACCCAGCGGAGGGCGCGTTTGGCGTCATTCACCTCAATGGGATGATGATAACCCTGGGTTCCAAGGCGGTAGCTGAGGACGAAAGCCGTGACTCCGATGCTGTTGTAAAACTGGGCGATTTGCTTGCCCTCGTGATCAATGGCGAGACCCCCGTAGCCACCGCCGGGACAGATCACCACGCCAGCGCCGCAAGGATCTTCATCGGGGCAATACACATCCAGCCGGGGAGTATCCTCAGGTCTGTCGCCCTTTGCTCCGGGCGCGCCGTCTGGCCACAGTTTCACCACCTTTGGGGCTTCGGCGGCGCGAACGCCAGGAGAGAAGAAGAGGCCGAGGGACAGGGCGGCCGCAAGGAGCGGCGCGGAGTTTGGTTTCATGATGAAAATGAACGTACGGGACAGGATTTTATATGAACGTGGGAAAACCCGCAAGTGCTGCGCGGAAATGACCCTGAGTGCGGCGTAAGATAACGGCCCACGAGCCGTTCCCTCCACCTGCTTTTGCCCGCATGAACCGCCGATCCTTCCTCTCTACGTCGCTGACCGCCCTCGGCGCAACCGCGCTTCCCGCCATTGAGCCGATCAATCGCACCGGCGCTCCCCGCTTCCAACTCGGCCTCGCCGCTTACTCCTTCCGGGAATTTTTCCCCTTCATGAAGGAGAAGGAGGTCAAAACCAAAGAAGGTCATGATCCTCTGGACATGCGCACCTTTCTGGATCGCTGCGCCGAGTATGGTTGTGAGGGCGCCGAGCTCACCAGCTATTTCTTCCCTCCGACGGCAGACGATAAGTATTTCCTCGATCTGCGCCGCCAGGCTTACCTTCGGGGTGTGAGCATTTGCGGCACGGCTATCGGCAATACCTGGGCGCTCGAACCGGGCGAAAAGCTGGACAAGGAGATCGCCTACACCAAGCTCTGGATCGACCGGGCCGCGCTCATGGGCGCTCCACACATCCGAGTTTTTGCCGGCTCCGCGCCGAAGGGGTTGGATATCGAGAAGGCCACGAAACACTGCATCGAGACCTATAGCCATTGCGCCGAATACGCGGCGAAGAAAGGCATCATCCTGGGCATGGAAAACCATCACGGCATTGTCGCGGAAGCGGACAATCTGATTAAAATCATCCGCGCTGTCGACAATCCGTGGGTAGGGATCAATTTTGATAGCGGCAATTTCGCGACGGAAGATCCCTACGCGGATCTGGCGAAGATTGCCCCGTATGCGGTCAATGTGCAGCTCAAGATGGTGATGAAGCCCAAGGGCCGCGATCCAGAGCCGACCGACATTCCTCGCGTGATCAAGATTCTCAGAGACGCAAACTACCAGGGCTGGTTCACGCTGGAGTATGAAGACAAGGGCGATCCGTTTGTCGAGGTGCCGCGCATTCTCAAAGAACTTGCGCCGCTGCTTGCCTGAGTGACATAGCTCCCGCACACGACAAGTCTTCCATCCGGTCACCCGTCATCGTCTCATGGCATTTCCAGCTCCCATCAAGTTCACCCGCACGCATTGGCTCATCTGCATCATCGCCAGCATCGGCTTTGCGTTTGATATTTATGAGTTGCTCATGCTTCCGCTGGTTATCAAGCCAGCCCTGGCAGCATTGGGTGGGGTCGGGCCGGATGGCGCGCCTTTGCTGACGCCGGGTTCACCGGGCTATGTGCAATGGGCCCGCATGCTGTTCTTCGTACCAGCCCTCGCGGGTGGTGTCTTTGGCTTGTTGGGTGGTTATCTTACGGACCTCTTAGGCCGCCGCCGTGTGCTGACGTTCAGCATTCTGCTTTATGCGGGCTCGGCTTTTGCCGCGGGTTATGCCACCAGTCTGCCTCAGTTGCTTTTCCTGCGCTGTCTCGTCTTCATTGGTGTCTGCGTGGAGTTCGTTGCGGCAGTTGCCTGGCTGGCGGAACTTTTTCCGAATCCCAAACAGCGAGAGAAAGTGCTCGGATATACCCAGGCGTTTTCTTCCATTGGCGGTTTCCTTGTGGCCTGGATGAATGGCTTGGCGGCAGAGTTTGCCACGGCCTTGCCCGCTATTCATGGCGTGCATGAAGCCTGGCGTTACACGCTGATCTCGGGTGTTATCCCGGCACTCCCGTTGATCCTCATCCGGCCCTTCTTGCCGGAGTCGCCCGAATGGCAGAAGAAGAAGGAATCCGGCAATCTACGACGTCCGAGCATCCGCGCGCTGTTCAGTCCTGAACTGCGCAAGACGACCATTCTCACGACGCTTGGCTTTGCGGCCAGCTATGGCATCGCGTTTGGCGCGATCCAGCAGCTACCGCAGATTCTTGGAGCTCCGAAGGGCGGCCATCATGAGGTCCTGGCGATCGGAAAGGCCGCGCAGGATAAAGCAAAAGAGAATGCCGCCGCTGCAGGCAAGCCAGCCCTGACCGAACGGCAACTCAAGATCGCCAGTGCCAATGCCACCGATTCCCAAGTGGCCACCGTGACGAAATATCAGGAGACGGGTGGTCTGATTGGCCGCTGTCTGTTTGCCGTGCTTGCGGTGGTTATCCTAAGCCGCAGGGTTCAGTTGAGTTTGTTCATCATCCCGGCGCTCGTGTTTGTGCCGTTCTATTTCAATTGGGTTGGCGGACATCTAACGGACTCATCGTTAAGCATGGTGCAGTGGGGCATTTTCCTAGCTGGCCTTCTGACGGTTGCCCAGTTCAGCTTCTGGGGGAATTACATCCCTCTGGTGTTTCCTGTGCATTTGCGGGGCACCGGTGAGAGCTTTGCCGCGAATATCGGAGGCCGCATTATCGGCACTGCGGCAGCGTGGATCACCATTACGTTGTCCGAGTCTGTGCCACCCAGCCCTGCGAAGATAGCCACCGTTGGCGCCATCGTGGCTGGTTCTTATGCATTAGTCGGCGCGATCATCGCGTGGCTGCTGCCTGAGCCGAAGGAAGAGCATCACGAGTAGGGTGGGATCGGCGTGGTGGCCGGATTCGCTTCGCGGCTGCGCAGCCGGCACGCCTCAGGCCAGCAGTTCCTTCACCACCCGTGCGTCTGGATTCTCCACGAGGGTCTGGGCCACGCCATTGCGTTTGAAGGCCAGCTTCTTTTGATCCAGCCCGAAAAGGTGGAGCAGCGTGGCGTGGTAGTCGTAATGATTTACCACGCCTTCGACCGCGTGATGGCCGAATTCATCGGTGGCTCCGTGAACGTGGCCAGCTTTGAAACCGCCACCAGCCACCCACATGCTGAAGCCGTAGGTGTTGTGGTCGCGGCCCACGCCAGCACGGCCTTTGGCGCCTGCGCGATTCTGAATGACGGGCAGACGACCCATCTCACCGCCCCAATGCACCACTGTGCTGTCCAGCAGGCCACGTTGTTTTAAATCCATGACCAGCGCGGCGGCGGGACGATCTACCTGAAGACAGGCCGTCGGCAAGCTCTGCAAGATATTGCTGTGGTGATCCCAGGTTTGATTGCCCGTGAATACCGAGACGAAACGCACGCCGCGCTCAATCAGGCGCCGTGCGATAAGACACCGCTTGCCGAATTCTTCCGTCGCCTTCTGATCGATGCCGTAAAGTTTCAACGTGGCAGGGGATTCCTGGGTCAAGTCGAGCGCTTCCTTGGCATTGGTCTGCATGCGGGCTGCCAGTTCAAAGCTTTGAATGCGGGCTTCGAGGTCGGACTCGCCGGGACGCTCCGCAGCGTGCTCGCGGTTCATCTTCTGCACAAAATCTAGATAGCGCTGCTGGGCTTCGCCTTGCAGGGACATGGGCGGATCCAGATTCAGAATGCGCGGTTCCTTAGGCCGGATCACGGTGCCCTGGAAAAGCGATGGCAGCCAGCCGTTGGAGAAGTTGTCCACGCCCAACACGGGAAGACCGCGCGGATCCGTCAGTGCCACATAGGCAGGGAGATTTTGATTTTCCGAGCCAAGCCCATAGGTGAGCCAACTGCCCAAAGTCGGACGTCCAGCGGTGCTGCGCCCATTGAGCAGCGCATAGATGGACTGCCCGTGATTGTTCACGCCCGTATGCATGGAGCGGATCAGCGTCATCTCATCCGCGATGCTTCCCATGCAGGGCACGAGATCGCTCATCTCAATGCCACTTTGGCCATGCTTCTTGAACTTCCAGGGGGGCGCCATCACCTCGCGGCTGGCTCCGGCCGCGTCATCGTATTTTACCTCGCCGGGGAAGTTTTTGCCATCGAGCTTCATCAGCTCTGGCTTCGGATCGAACATGTCGATATGGCTCGGCCCGCCCTGCATAAAGAGGGAGATCATGGCCTTGGCCTGTCCAAAGCTGTTGGGGAGCTTCGGCTGAAGATCAAAGTGTCCCGGGCCTGCGCCTGCCAGTGCCGGGTTGGCGAACAAGCCTTGTTCCTGCAGCAACGTGGTAAGTGCGATCGCGCCCAGACCGTAGGCTCCTGTGAGGAACTGGCGGCGGGAATAGGGGGACTCAGTCAACATATAGGAATTCGTTCGAACTCATGAGCGCGTGACAGAAGGCCGTCAGGCCGAGCAGCGCAGGAGGAGCATTCGTGGCAGGGGCCGGACCGCTGATGCGTTCCAACTTGGCTGGATGGGTTTGGTAATGGGCCGTCTGCGCTGCGATAAAGCCCTTGGCTGCTTCGCACTCTTCGAGTGCGGCTTCCCGGCCGAAGCAGAGACTCCAGGCGAGCTGCACCTGATTGCCTACATCCGCTCCCGCTTCATTGAGGATCCTTTGCGCGCAGTCCTGCGCATACTCCCGCATGTAGAGATTGTTCATGAGTAGCAGGCTCTGCGGGCTCACGGTCGTGACGGGCCGGGAAGCGCAACTGGCGTCGGTCATGGCGGGCGCATCAAAGGCGGCAAAGATCTCCAGCGGCATGGAGCGGCGGGCTTGGATGTAAAGACTGCGGCGGTACTCGCGACCGTCCAGGGAAACTACCTTGCCGGTCTGCCGGCCTGCGGTGTCCCGTGTATCGATGCCGATGATGATCTGTCCTTGTTCGTTATAGGTCACTGGCACGGCGGGACCGCCGACGCTGGTGTCCAGCTTGCCTGCGATCGCCAGTAAAGTATCGCGGAGGGATTCCGCTTCGAGCCGTTGCACATTCATGCGGCTGAGGAGGCGATTGTCTGGATCGACTTGATCGCGTTTGGCATCGCGCCGGGAGCTTTGTTGGTACGCGGCGGATGTCAGGATGAGGCGATGCATGCGCTTCAGATCCCATCCATGACTCATGAAGTCATGAGCCAGCCAGTCCAGCAGTTCGGGATGACTCGGCGCTTCACCAAGAGCTCCGAAATCGTCCGGAGTATTAACGATGCCCTTCCCGAAGTGGCGCTTCCACACTTGGTTCATGAAGACTCGAGCGAGGAGGGGATGTTTGCCATCAGTCAGAGATTCCGCGAAGGCGAGACGGCGGCCCGTGGTCGCAGTCTTGGGGGCCTTCTCAGGGATTTCTGCGCTGTGCCAGGAACCAAGGATCGAGAGGTCACCCGGCGTCACGGCCTCCTTCGGCTGGGCGAAGTCACCGCGATGGAACACGTGCGTGGTAGGAACCTTGCCCGCTGGTTTCACGGACTCGATGAAGGCCTGGACGAATTCTTCCTTTGGCTTCGTGGCTCGCACCTTGGCCGCTTCTTCCTGCATCGCCGCCAGCGTCTTGGCGTGCGTTGTCTTATATGTGGTGTCGTAAAGGTAAAGCGATCCTGAGCTGAGCTTTTCCACACGTGGGTGCGCTTTCAGAAGTTCCTTCTGTTCCGCCGTCCGTTTGGCAACATCACAGCGATAGGCCACCCGGAGCTTGTCGCGGTCTGCTTCATCGGCCTTGGCGATTTCCTTTTCGAGGACTTCGTTGATGAAGGCTTCCTGTTGCTTGATCCGTGCGGCATCGAGTTCCTTGGCCTTCACTTCGATCTTGGCGGCTTCCGCCCGCTGGGTATCGGTGTAAAGAGACACCAATCTTTGTGGCGGCGTGCGCCAGGCGGGTGGGTCAAACCCAGGCTCAAAGACGGCACGGAGCCGGTAGTAGTCCGCATGCGTGATGGGATCATAACGGTGATCGTGGCATTGGGCGCACCCGATGGTCAGGCCGTAGAAAGCGCCGCTGACGATCTTGATGGTATCCGAGATGGTGGCGTTCTGTGCGACCTTGTCATTCATGAAGCCAGTGCCGTCCGGCGCCATCCGCAGGAAGCCAGTGGCGGTAAGCTTCTCGATGGCGTCTTCGCTCAGATTTTTATGGGGCAGGGGCACCATTTCGTCCCCGGCGAGTTGTTCTTTGACGAAGGCATCGAATGGCTTGTTCTGATTGAAGGAGCGCACCACATAATCGCGGAATTTGTAGGCATAAGGACGCTCGGTGTCCTTTTCGGAATACCCGTCACTGTCAGCATAGCCTGCGATGTCCAGCCAATGCCTGCCCCATCGCTCACCATACGCCGGACTCGCCAGGAGGCGGTCCGCGGCAGCCCGCACAGCAGTCGAAGGATCCGCAGCATACTGGAGAGTGAATTGTTTCACTTCCTCCGGCGCCGGGGGCAGGCCGGTGAGATCAAAGTGCATCCGGCGGATCAGACTGATGGGGCTCGCCGCCGGAGAGAATCCGAGGCCTTGTCCCTTCATCTTTTCGAGCAGGAAGGCATCGATTGCATTGGTCGCATTTCCCTTCGCCACCACAGGCACCTTCGGAGATTGAATTGGCTGGAGTGACCACCACTGGCGCTCTTCTTCGGTAAAGACATGCCCACGACCAATGGACTCCGGCTCGGGTCGGGCGGTCTTCGCGCCTTGGGCGATCCATGCTTCGATCAGAGCAATATCTTTATCCGGGAGCCGTGCGGCGCCGTCAGGCATCTCGCCCGATTTGATCAGGTCCAAAAGATGGCTGGATTTAGGGTTACCCGGGATAATGGCAGCGCCAGATTCCCCACCTTTAATGAGGAGACGAGTGAGGCGAACATCGAGGTCTCCCTTCAGCTTTTCCTCTTCGCCATGACATTGAAAGCACTGCGCTTTCAGGATGGGACGGATGTGCTTTTCGAACGTCAAAGGCGCGACCGGCGTAGCGGCTCCCAATGGCAGTGCCGGCAATGCCAAGATGGCGTATATATATCGAATGAACATAATCCCGTTCTAAATACGGGCTTCGTGCAGAAATCTTACTCGCAGTAAACGAGAGGGGAGCCGACGGAATTAAGCCAATCCTTTAAGAGACTCCTGCCGTTCTTTTGGACAAGGCAAAGAAAACGCTGCCCGATACACAAGCCGCGTTCCGATGGGAGAGAGCGTCGGCCGCTGTTTAAAATGAGCCACTTGCACGAATTCCGGATTATCCCCGCGAATCGAGACTCATCCCCAAGCTCCTCGACATGATCCCATACTTCTACGGTTTTGCCATCGCGAAGTCAGCTCTTCTTTCCACGCTCTCCCTTCGCTTAAAGAGAGCCACCCTGCCATTTTTTGCTCTTGGTGCTTTTGCTTCCTTTGCCAGCGCTCAGGTGACCGGAAAATGGAACGTCAATAACAGCGATGAGTGGACGCCATCAGCTGGTGGCATCCCGTGGGCGGGCGATGTCATTCCCAATGGCATCAATGACACGGCGAACATCTTTTTTGATATTTCGACTACGCGGACCGTGACGCTCAATGTGCCCGTCACGCTGGGCTACCTATCGATCTATGATGCCAATGGCTCATCTGCCTTCAACATCGCAGGCACCGGTGCGAATACGTTGACGTTCGATGTCACCTCTGGGAACGCGAGCATGGTGATCGGCAACGGTACGGCTAATGGGGGTAGCAATACCATCTCCGCCGGAATCGTCCTGAACGACCGCCTGGACATCACGTTGAACGACACGGATCACCGCTCAACGCTGACCTTTTCCGGGGCCATCACGGGAGGGACCGCTCCGGGAACAGTGGCCCTTTACATCACCAATCCGACTTCCGTACAAACAGGGGCGGGAGTTAAATGGAACGAAGTGGTCATGACTGGCGCGAACACCTATACAGGCCAGTTGCTGATTGATTCCGGGGCGCTCCGCTACGAGTCGAGCACGCCCGCCGGCGCCTTTGGCGTGGGGAATGAGACTATCATAACCGGCAGTGGACGCGTGGATCTCAATGGTCTGAACATGACCTCGGGGAACAACGGGGAGATTTTTGTGCTGAATGGCCTGGGTTATAATAACCTTGGATCCCTGGTGAACCGCACGGGCACGGCCATTGTGAATCAGATCCGGCTGGAGGGGGATTCGGGTGTGTACTCCGGCAGCAGCACCCGTCTGGATATGCGCGCGGCTGGCACCACTGAAGCAGTCCTGGACATGGGGGGCTTCGCTCTGAGCAAGCTTGGGGCAGGTGACTTCGTGCTCATGAACACGACCATTACCAATCCCGGAACGCTGAACATTTACGAAGGTGAGGTGAGGTTTGAATACAATGCCGGCATAACTGGAATGGCCACGCTGGCAGACGGCCTGACCATCAATCTGGCGTATAATCCCAATGCCCATGATGGTTCCGATCCAGCAAACGGCACGCGCACGAGCAATGATCTCTATAGCGGCATCAACAGTGTTGGTGACACTACGGGGAATTCCCTGCTGGAAGCGCGAATCGAGTTCTACTTTCAGAATGTTACTCACACGGGCGTGACCTTCAATATGACTCGCGGGATGATTGAACTTTCGGGGCCGACCACCGCGGGAACCCAAAGTTTTGTGACCACGTTCGACGTGACGAGCACCTTTAATTTCCTGACCTCGTTTGAGAACAATTTTTTCAGTCTGAGCTCGGGTGGCGCCACGGGATATAACTCCACGACTCTGGCCTACGACCATCCCGCGACGATGGTGATTCAGGGGCAGTTGGTCAGCGATGCCAACAGCGGGTTTACGGTGAGAAGCAGCCGCGAACTGGTGTTGGAGAATGCCAATGCGAACTTTGAAGGCACGGCTTTTATCAAGGGTAGCGCAGGCCGCTATCTGCCGACAGGGTATCAGACCACCAATGGTGTGATGGAAACGCGGTGGGCTGGCGTCAGACTCAGCGGAGCAGACGGCGGACTGATTTCCGCTTCCACTGTCGAACTGGCGCGGCAGGGTTCCCTCTGGTTGGACAATACCGACGCCAATCAGAACAACCGGCTCAACGATAGTGGCACTGCCCTCATGAATGGGGGAAATCTGCTCCTAACCACCAATGCGGCGGCAACCAACACCGAGAATTTCGGAAACATCCAATCTGCACTCGCCACCAATAAACTCTTCATCGATACGCGGGCAGGAGGCGCTGCAGACATCACGCTCAACAGTCTGGTCGTAGCCGATGGGGGCACGTTCCGCATCAATGTGGTGGATGATACCGATACCTGGGGTGTGGGAGCCGGCTCTGATGTCCGGGTGGCCATCACTGATGCGAGTGGCCTGGTGCTTTCCGGTAACGCCACGGGCACCATCGACCGCGCGGTGGTCCGTGGAGTCTTCGGCTCCATTAGCCCGGGAGCGGCTGGCGCCACAGTGACACGCCCGGAAGATGCGCTGCTCAATGCGCAGGCTCGCTCCGGCATCAATTCCACGTTGATGACGACGGAAACGGTGGGTGGCGTGACTTACCTGCGGCCTTTGCTGGATTCCGAGTATGACACCAGCGCCACTGGCTCCACGAATTCCAACTGGAAGGTCATCGATCCTCTGGGAACGGTGGGCAACAAGGCGACGCTGCCAAACGTGGCAACTGATCTGACGATCAATTCACTGACCATCGCGGATCCCTCCACGGACAACGTCGGGATGGATTACCTTTACATCGCCAATGGCGCCACGCTGACGATCAACTCCGGCATTATCAACTTTGCCAACTACAACTCGGCTAATGCTTCCAACTCCGAAGCTTCCATTAGGGGAGGCACGATCGATATGGCCGGGCAGTTGGCCATCATCAACTCAGGCAATTTCCGGCAGGATCTGGATATCAATGACGCCAACTATTACAACTATCTGGTCGGCAATAACGCCTATATCCGATCAAACATTGTCAACGCGAATGGATTGTTGAAAACAGGCCGCAATAATCTCTATCTGGATACTTGGAATCAGTTTATAGCGGGCAGCACGATTTATTCTTCGGACGAAGCCAGCCTTGTGGTGCGGCATTCCAATGCCCTGTCGGGGGCAAACGAAGTCGTGCTCTCAGGCGCGGGCAATTTCCTGCTGCAAGGCGGGGTGAATGTCGAAGGTGTGGATATCCGCGTCACCCAAATGGATGGTGACCGTGTGGTGCTTCGTTCAGAAGACCATCACAACACATTCGCGGGGGATATCATCTTTGATACCGTTGATTCCGCAGGATCAAAGGAATTCCAAAAGCAACGCGTCACCGCCTTGAACAATGCGACCCTCACGCTGTATGGCGATATTTACACGGACAATAATGACGACGCCACGGATTCAGACTCACTGGATGATCCCTACTACTTCTCCACGGATGGCGGCGGCTCTGGCGTGCTGAATTTCCGGGGCCAGGTAAAGGACACGGCGAGCGGATCTTTGACGCTGCCAGTTGGACCCCGTGGAGACACGGCCACCACGATCGATCGTAATCATTCTCTCCGGTTCCAGGTGACCGGTAATGACGAGATGACCGTCAATGCGTTCCAACAATGGGATGCGACCGGAACGCTGGAGGTGCGCCAGGGGTATCTGCGTATCCAGTATGACCCTTCGACCGGCAATGGGTTCCTGACGGACAATGCGCGGAACATGATTCTGGCGAATGACAGCTTCACGCGGTTCCAGCTTGGGACCAGTGGAACCGCCGCCGGCACCTATCACAACCATGTGGCGCTAACGCAGGATGGGCAGGTTTTTAATTATCCCTATCTGTATGTCTACAATGACAACAGCAACGGCACGGCGACCATCGGCGGGGAAAATCGCAGTGGCACGGTCTATTACGGCAGTGAAAACAATGATGTGAACTTTAGCATGCAAATCGCCAATCAGGGCGGCGACCGTGAAGTTCGGTTCCTGCAACTGAGGGGTGGTACTATGGTGTGGAATGGCCGTCTGGATGACGAAGGGACCAGCGTAAATTCTTCCATCAGTGTTATGGGACCTGGGACGGTAGTTTACCATGGCAACGCGAGCGGAATCTCCGATGTGGAGAGGTGGAATTTCCTGGGCGGCTCCGCTGTCTGGGAGGATTCCCTGGGCAACAACCGCTACGCATTGAGCACGGCGATCACTTCCTTTGGTGGTGGCTCACTAACACTGATGGCCGATGCTACTGCCCGCACCCAGGCTCTTACTGGCAATATCTATTTCCTCTCAGGGGGATCGGCCATTGAAGCGCAGAATAATAATGCTTTAACGTTGGGGGCTGCGGCAGCCACATTGACGCGCCGGGCCGGTTCGACGTTGGCCTTCACCGAATCGGGCAATGGCGCGATCAACATCAGTGCCACCGGCTTGACGACTACTGCGGGCGAACGTTTTGCAAGTTGGGCCACATACGGCACCAGCTTGAACAATGTAACGGACTGGGCTGCACGTGATGGCACGACCGGCGTCAGGGCTTTTACCGGCTACACGAATGATACATTCGCGGCAGGTGCCCACACCAATGTTACCGCCAATGCGGCTCTCTCCGGAGCAACCTCGACCGCAACAGTGCGCTTCGATGCGGCGGCTACGGTGGACATCGGCGGGGCAGGCAGTTCGCTGACCGTGACCGAAGGGGGCATCCTCGTGCCCAGCACGGTTTCGGGTCCAGTGCAGATCGAAAATGGTACTCTGACCAGTGGTGGCGTGGCGGGCAGCAATGACCTCATTCTTCACAACTATGGAACGGGTGAGACGACGATTGCTGCGACCATCACCGACAACGGTTCGAACAAAGTAAATTTGGTGCACAGCGGGACAGGGACGACGGTTCTCTCGGCAGCGAACACCTACACGGGCGACACTTATCTGAATGGCGGCGTGCTCTATATCTCTTCGGATGGCAGCCTGGGCGAGATGAATGCTTCGGTGGCCCGCATTCTTTACATTGGCGTGGGTTCTGGCTACACGACCAACCAAAGCAATGTGGCGCTGAACTTTATCACCTCGACTGCGCCGACCACAGCCGCCACGGGGACCTTTAATACCAATGGCAGCGCACAGGTAAGCGCCATTGCTCTCACAGGCGGTGGGAGTGGCTACACGGATGGTGTGTATGTACAGGCCGTGGCGGGCTCCGGGACCAATGGCGGCATTTGGGCTATCATGGATTCGGGTAATCTCCACATGGACGGCGGTACCCTGAAAATCACTCAGGACGTGGAGTTGAACGGTGGGCGCACGATCTTCCTGGGCGCCAATGGCGGCACGTTTGATGTGTCGGCAGGCAGCATTCTCACAATTAACGGATTGATCAGTGCGGCCGCGAGTGATGTGAGCAGCAGCAATGGCTACACCGCCAATCAAATCGGTGGCGACACCCAGCGCTACACGGATCGCAACCCTGACATTGGCGACCTGATCATTCAGGGCGGCGGCACTGTGAAGCTTACAGGCACGCCCAACAACAGCATGACTTCCACGCCTGCCGCTTATCTCGGCACGAACATCGGCGGGATCATCTATATCAATGAAGGCACGCTGCGCGTGAGCATGGCAGGCAGCGCAGCCAATGAATGGTTCGGCACCAACAGGTCATTTACAGATAGCACCATCATCGCCGCGAATGGCACACTGGAACTGAATGCTTCCAGTGATGGCGACATGTATGAGTGGTTCACCTTTGAGGGCACTGGCTATCTCGGCGGAGGTACGGTGCGCACTATTGGTACGGCACGATCCTACGACTTCACCGGCCAACTCTTCATAAATGGAGACACCTTCTTCAATATGAAGAACGGCTCCAACATCTATCTCGGCGAATCCACGGGGGGCACCATGTATGGCACCGGCGACATCATCCGTGGCGGTGTCAGTGGTGAATTCCGTATCTACACGAACTCCCCGGATTGGACGGGAGACCTCGTGCTCGGTGGAGGCACGAACCGTATTTATAACGATGGCAAGATCCTTGGGGTAACTGAGATCCAACTCTCGCGAAATACATACTTGGGCATCGGCAACGGTGGTACTACCGTAGACAACTTCGACAGCCGTCTGAATGACAATGTGGAGATTTATTCCAACGGCACGACCCGTCTGCGCATGGAGGCGACTGGTGGCGCGTACTCCGGGATTGAAAAGGCAGGTAAAATTACGTCGCAAACTGGCACCCTGGCCATTGAAGTGGATATCGGCGCAGACATTGTGAGTGCAGCCCCACGGCTGACGGATGATTATGCGGGGTTCCGGTTTACGGAGATCGTGCGTGATAACATGGGCGTGGTTCAATTCCGTTCTACGGACGCGGGAACTGCCTTTGCGGATAGCAGCTTTAGCTCTGGAGCAACGGCGGATATCACGAACCGAATGGTGGTTCAGGTGGATGTTGCTCCAAATATGACGGGTGGCGATGGGACTAATGGAAATACCTCGACCATCGCCGGGTTTTTTGGCGGTGTGAAAGAAGCCTGGATCAGCGACACCACGGATCAACGCATGAGCGATCCGTATTCAGCGCGGCATTTCATGACGGCAGAACAAGGCATTGATCCCAAGACGGGTGATACGGTCTTTTATGTGCGGCCTTTGTCTGATGCAGATGGATCCACGGACTACCTGAAAGTAAGCGGTGGCAGCACGGTCGCGGCGGCGACTTATGGGACGCAACTGGAAACGACTACCGTTGCGGCTGACCAGAATCTGCGGCTAACAGGCTTGGCAGGGGATTCCTTCACCAATGAAATCTCTGGCCGCAATGATCAGATCATTACTCTGACCACCACGGACGCCTGTGGCCTCGACATCGGTGGCAATATGACCGTGAACACCTTGTCCTTCGGCCAGTCGGTCTATGGGAATGGCGTGAATGGCAGCGGCGAGACTCTGACGCTTTATCTCAATCCGACAGATACGCTGAAGATCACGTCAGGCATGATTGCCTTCACGGGACTGGGCTATCAGGACCTGCAGGGTGCTGCGTTGGATGCAAATCGCAATTTGGACTTGAGAAGCTATGTTCAAGGGGGAACGCTGGATATGGATGGCCAGCAAGCCATCCTGTATAATCAGTCGCGGTGGGTGTTCTACAACACCAGCGATGACATCAATGCTTATCGTCAGGAAGACGGTGACAACACCCATGCGCGCATTACCTCCAATATCACGAACACAGGCGGCAATGGATTACTCAAAGCCGGCGCAGGAAGCATCTATCTCGATGGCGCGAACTCCTACACGGGTGATACGTCCATCGTGGATGGCACATTGTATGTGCGGCATAATGAAGCTCTGGGTCAAAGCACGCGGATCAATGTCGTTGGTGACGGACAATTCGTCATCGGTCTGGGTGCGCGAATTGAGGGTGCGGATCTGTATATTGGGCAACTCACTTCCAATCGCTTCGTTCTGTCCGGTGAAAGTGATGGCAGCTACTTCGGTGGCAATGTTATCATCGACAATGTGGATGCTGCCGGCATCGCTGGTGGTGTGCAACGCACCGGCATCGGCCGCATCGCCAATATCAACTCCACCATCTTCACTGTGGGCGGCGATATCTATGGCGGCGCCTTTGATGCGAACTCCACCGCCATTGGTGGTGCATTAGCGACCCAATCGCGTATTTTCAGTACGCTGAGCAACAGCGGCGTGGGCGGCCTTCTCGATCTGCGGGGAACCGTGCGTGACACGGCGACAGGAGCCCTATCTTCTCCTGTAACCACCGCAAATCAGAATGATGTGCTGCGCATGGAAGTGGCGGGGAATGGCATCGGCGCGGATGAAAACACCGTGCAGTTGTGGCAGCAATATGACGCTGCAGGCCGCATCGTGCTAGTGAATAGCAAGCTGCGTTATGCGGGCACAGGAAACTTCTACACCGACGCGGCCGCAGCAGCGATCAATCCCGCCAATGAAATGACGGGATTTCAGATGGGCGCTCGTTCTCTGGTGGAAACCGATGAAGGGATTGATGGCGACAACATGGCCTTCACACTGGTGAATGCCGGATCCGTTTTCAATCTTTCCAGTTGGGAAGTGGGCGTGGATACGACCGATAAGGATAATATCTATGGCACTGGCAACTACGGCCTGGGCAACACCACAGGTAACACCATGATCGGCGGTGAAAACCGGGCCGGTGAAGTCACCTTCGGAACGGGCACCGGCTCAATCACCTTCACCCAAACCACCAATCTGACCGCCGCGTATAATCGCGATTTGCGTCTCTATGCAACCAAGGGCGGCGAAGTCACGTTCAGCACTAACCTCGTGGACGGCGGAAACTTGGTGAATTCCTCCATTACAAAGATTGGTTCCGGTCAGGTTAATCTGCGCGGCTCCACCGCTGGCGCCAGCACGGTTGAGCGTGTGAACGTGCTCGGTGGCGTGCTGAGCCTTGAAGGCTACGGTACGAATCTGAATCGCCGCGTGGGCAATGGTGCTACCCTCTATCTCGGCGGCGGCTCTCTGATCATGGATGGCAGTGAAGCTTCCTTCACCGAAAACTTCAGCGACACAACGCTGCTGCGTGGAGGTTCCACTTTAACCGCCCGCGGCAATGGCGCTGGTAATGCTGGCAACCTGGTGATCGCAGATTCTGCCTTCACTCAGGACGCCGGCAGTGCGCTGCACTTCCAGTCGCAGGCAGGTGGTGTCATTACCTTGTCAGGCATGGCAAACACTTCGCGCCTGGGTTCATGGGCGACTTATGGCGCTTCTACTGGCACAGACTTTACTGCCACCGACTGGGCCGCGACAAATTCCAGCGGGCAGGTGGTGGCCTTTACGGGTTACGCAGCAGATTCGTTTGCCTCTGGATCCCATACGGATGTGGTGAGTGCTGGGCAGGCCGCAGGTACCACAGCATCCGTGCGGTTCAATGACGCCGCTGGCTCCATCGCTTCCGGCAATCTCACGCTCGAAGACGGCGGCATTCTTTTCACCAGCAATCACACCGGCGGCACTGCGATTGCCGCAGGCACAGGGGTTACCACTTCGAGCAGCGCGGTGGCGCTGGTGGTGCATAACTATGCAACGGGCAAAGTGAATATTGCGGGCGATATCACAGGCGGGCAGTTGGTGCAGTTCAATGGCACTGGCGTCACGGAACTCACGGGCACGAACACCTACACCGGCAAGACCTATATCACCGGCGGAGCTACGGTGGCCGTGGACAATTGGGCACGGATGGGGAACGCCGCTACGAGCGCTGACCAACTGTATCTCAATAACGGCACCCTTCGTTATACTGGTTCGGGCGCGAGCACCATTGACACGCGGAACATCACCCTGGGCGGCGGTGACGGTGGTTTCGATGTCGCTTCCGGCACCTTGATCCACAAGGGAATCATCGCCTCTGAAACGGGCAACGTCATCAGCACCTACACCACCAATCCTTCCAATGGCGGCCTCTTCATAACCGGCGAAGGCCGCATGCAGTTCGGAGACCGTTCGGCGACCACCGCCACTCAAGACCTCGCAGGTGTGAGCAACACTTACACCGGCATCACGGTGATTGGGGACGGTGTCAATGCCATCACCGTGGACGTCCAGGGCCAAGGCAATGACAACGCGCAATACACTCCGTTCGGCACCACCGATGGCTGGGTTGATGGCACGATCATCACCAACAATGCCACCCTTGAGATTTCTCCGAAGCGCGGTGACGCCAGCCGGGATAATCAGATCCGTCTGAGAGAGTGGATTCAGTTCGGTGAACAGGCTGGCGATCAGGTGACTTTGGTGGCAGGCACGCAGCGTGAAATCGCCTTCGATGGGATGGTGAATGTGGTGGGGGATCTACTCATCAGGGCGGAGAGTGGTGCTTACGCTGATGCAGGCGGCACGGGTGCGGCCACCATTTACTTCGGCCTGAACGAAGGCGGCCTTTACGGTGATGGCAACATCATCATCAATGGCGAAGGCACGGTGCAGTTCCGCAGCAGCATGCCCAACTTCACTGGCACCATTGATCTCCAGGATGGTTTCCTGAGCGTTTATAGCCAGAGTGACGGGCTCGGCTCAAGCACCACTCCCATCATGATCGGTCTCAATGGTGAGACAGGTCAGGTGCGGTTGATAATGCTGGCGGAGAACGGCAACAACAATGTGAATCTCGCTTTTGACAGCAGCGCCACGGATGTCCTTTTTGACCGCGACATCATCGTGAGGAATACCTCACAGGATGTTCGCATCGCAGCCGGTTACTACGCGCTGAATGGCACCATCGAATACTCCGGTGACATTCAGTTAGGCGATGGTGGGCCGGGAGCTATTCCGACTGTGCGGCTCTATTATGAAGATACCGAAGGTCTGAACCCTGACGTGTATGGAACGCAGCAGGAGATCATCATGCTCTTCTCCGGGAACATCAGCGGCCAGGGTAATCTGATCGTCGACACCAACGAAGGCGGGGCTGCGAATGACACGCCCTATGACATCACGACAATCTATGAACTCGCTGGTGACAACAGCGGCTGGACCGGGACGCTGGCCATCGGTGCAGACGCCAGCACTACCTTGGACACGGACGACTTCCAGATTGTGCGTCTCTCCAATACTTTAGCCTTGGGTGCGAACAACGCTGTCTCCTTCCGCAACAACTCCAGCCTGCAATTGGCTGGAACGGACATCACGTCCTCGGTGAACTATACCTATATTGGTGGTTCCAATCAGCGCGCCACCGCGAAGATTGAAAATGCGTCGGACACAGAAGCGACCATTACTTTCAGCACCACAAATACCGGCGCGTCTTCGCAACGGGTGGATGTGGGTATGCAGGACGGCGTTGCTCCGACCATCTACGGCGGCGGCCAGTCGGCCTTGAATGTGCGGAAGACCGGCACCGGCAACACCGTATTCGGAACGGGCTGGACAGGTCTGGTTGCGGGTGATTTCAGCAGCTACACCGGCACCACGACGATCGAGGCGGGCACCCTCTCGGCTGCCGCCAATTATGTGTACTCGCCGAACTCAAGGTTTATCCTCAGCAGCGGCGCCACGTTGCGCGGTCACAATGACGGCACCGGTTTCCTCAATACGATCGGCTCGCTGGTCGGTGTCACCGGATCAACTCTTAGCTTGGGCAATGGTTCCGGTGTCAACATGGGCGCTGATAACTCCATCGACGCCGACTTCGCAGGCTCGATCACGGGCAACGGAAGTGTTGGGAAAGTCGGCACGGGCACTCAAACCCTTTCTGGGGTCAGCACCTTCACCGGTGAAGCAGTGGTGCGGCAGGGAAGACTGGTGGTGGCTAACAATGCCGCTCTGGGCAACATCAACAACATGGTCTACCTCGGCAACCGCGCAGGGAGCTTCGAAGGTGGTGTCATTGACGCCCGTGCTGAATTGTTGCTGGCTGGCAGCGCGAACAACATTGCGCAAATGCTGACCATAGATGGCTCCGGATCCAGTAACGTCGAAGGCATCTCGATCATCGGCACGCGGGAATTGACCGGCGCTTACGGTTTCAGCGGCTATGTGGATGTGGTCAGAGACTGGTTCGCGGTGGCTGGCGGAGACTCGACTGTCACTTTCAGCGGCGTGGTCTCGGCTGGGTTCAATCCCACCACGGGTCCTATCACCAAGATTGGCACGGGCACGGTGGCGTTTTCGGGACCGAACTCCTTTGGCGCCGGTGCCACGCAGGGCAGTGCGATCAATGGGGGCATGGTGGTGCGTCACGGCACAATCGCTGTCGCCGCGAACACTGCACTTTCCACCTCCGTGGTGGAACTCGGGGATCGGGTGACTCAGCTCACCGCCGCAAATCTTGCGACGACATCATCATTGCTCGTAGACTGCCCGGAAGCGGAATTCCTCTCCACCGGTGACGGCTCGGGTGGCCTCGGCACAGGCGCCTTCATGAATGTAACGAATATCGTGGATGGCGTCACCCTGACGTCGGCGAATGTTGGTATGCGGATCCTGGTCAAGGATGAACTCAGCGACCCCGAGCGGAATGGCGTTTATGAAGTGGTGAGCGTCGACGCAGCGACAGGGCGCATGAATCTGACTCGGGTGCAGGACTTCGACCAGACGACCGAGATGGTTTACGGCGCCAGCGTCGCGGTGCTGAGTGGTACTCAGGCTGGCGACCGTTACTTCATGGCTTCTGCCAATATTGCCATCGTGAATGGCAATGGCACCGACCCTGTGCATTGGGAAGAAGACGTGGCTGATGCGGACGTAGCGCTGCTTGTCAGCAGTGCCAACCGCACGGTGGCCAACCACATTGACATCAATGACACAAACGGCGCCGGTGCCAGCATTGTGGGCGGCAGCTTCACGAGCGGCACTTCCACGCTCTCTGGAAACATTACTCTGCAGGAGCAGACGGTAGTGCCTGGCTTCATCGACAATGTGCGTGAATTGACATTAACCTCGGCATCGAATGATTCGGCCATCTCTGGCGAAACCGGAACGATCATCGCTGGCCAGATCGGTCAGGCTGCCAATACACAACTCAGCGTGCGGGTGAGCGGTGGTGGCACCGTGACGATGGCCGCGGCCAATACCTACACCGGGCTGACCACCGTCGCTGCAGACGGCCGTTTGCAAGTCGGGTATGCAGGCGTTGATGAAACCGCGTGGGCCACAGGCACGACGGGGAGCGGCGGCACTCTGGTCCTCACAGGCGGGGTTATCTCGGGCACCGGTATGGTTGGCGGAGCAGGTTCCACCGTAGCGACGGTACACACGATCCAGGGTGATATCCGCCCCGGTGATGAAGGAGGCGCGGCAGTGGGAACACTTGGCTTCACCGGTACCGTCACGTTGGTCTCCGGCTCCTTGACTACCTTTCAGACGGGCACAGGGGCAACGGCCAACTACGCTACGGATACAGGCGCCACTGCAGGTGACTTCACCTACGGTTCCACGGCCTACAATGCCATGTTGGCCTACATGATCGCCAACTATGATGACGGTGTCATTGCATCTGGTTTGCACGATCACTTGGAAATTGAGGGCTCTCTGATCGCGAACGGTGGCTGGGTTGCCTTCGTTAATGACAGCAACTTTGACTTCGCGTTGGGAGATGCCTTCAATCTCATTGACTGGTCCGTGGCTGTCGGTGGCGGCATGGGGGGAAGCTTCAACTCGGGTGGCGCCGTCCGGGGTAGTGGCCAGTTGGGCGACCTCTACCTTCCTGAGCTGAACAACGCGACCCTCGCGTGGGACACATCCTTGTTCCAAAGTCACGGCATCGTCTTCGTTGGTCTGGTCCCGGAACCGGGCAAGGCCATGCTGCTGATGGTGGCCTTCCTCTGGCTGGCTGGCGTCCGCCGCCGCCGCTGGCTTTGATCGCCATCTTGCACAGGACAACTGTTCATCATACCGTTTCATAAGCATGTCCGTCGCCATGAAGCGGATGATCCTTGCGGCAGCGGGTTATTTCACACAGGATGCCCCGATGCAGGATGGGCAAAACCAGCAGTCGAAATATCTCCGGTGGCAACCCTTCCGGAAATGGCTCCTCGTCGCCCTGGTGCTGGATATGGCTCTCTGGGCCGGTGCTTTCTTATGGCAGATGCCTGACACACGTTCTCCATTGAAGGTAGCGGTTGGCGTCTGGCCGAGTTCGGAGACGCTGACACTTGCCCGTGAAAGGAATCTTCTGTCCACGGAACAGATCCGCATTGTGGAAATGACCTGGCCCTCCTCTGCCATGAGAGCCATGGCGAACCGCGTCATCGATGCCGCCGTTCTGTCGCTCGATGAAGTGCTGCGGCTGCGTGAGGATGGGCAGGACATTGCGGTCTTATGGGTCTTTGACATCTCCACCGGCGCGGATGCCTTGGTGGGGCGGCCGCCTGTCGGAGATCTGGCAGGATTGAAAGGAAAAACCGTGGGAGTAGAACTTCCTGCAGCGGGAATGTACCTGCTGGAAAAAGCCCTCGATGAAGCAGGCCTTCAGCAAAGCGATTTGAATGTTGTTCCCATCAATCTGGCGGAAAGCGAACAGGCTCTGGCTGCTGGAGAATTGGATGCCGTGGTCACGGCCGAGCCTTACTTAAGCAGGGCGCGACAAGGCGGCGCCGTGGTGCTTTTCGACAGTTCTAAGACTGGCCGCGATGTGTGTCACGTTTTGGTGGCGCGCCGCGATTCATTGGAAGCAAGAAAAGCCGCTTACATCCAACTCGCATCCGCTCACTTTGCCTGCCAGCATTTACTCCGGCCAGGAACGGATCCCGTGGACATGCAATCGGTCTATCGCCGGGAGGGCCTCGACGAGCCCATGTTTGAAAAAGCCTTTGCAGCCATGAAACCATTGTCGAAGGAGGATAATCTGCTGTGGATGCGGGGCGAGGCTCCCGTCTTGATAGAGGTGGCGAAGGAGGTCGCGAGCTTCATGGTGAAACGAAAATTGCTCGCTGAGATGCCGTCTGACTATGAGTGGATTGACTCATCCATCCTGGAGGAAGCACTGCCATGAAATGGTTCCGGACATTGCACTTTCAGGTGCCCGCGCTGGTCTTCTTCGTGGGGCTGGTACTCATCATCACCAGCTATATGCGCAATGAAGCGCAACGTGTTGGCCGCCGCGTTGAGTCCCTTCGCCTCCAGGCCTTCACGGAAGGCACGCGTCTCTCCGGGATCGCGCAGCACCTTTCGCGGAAAAATCTGCCCAACACGACGGATTTGGAGATGAGTTATGCCTCACTCACGCCTGAACTCGCCTTGGGCTTTATTTGCGACGGCTCCTATATCATTCGGCATTCCACGCAGTTGCAATGGCGTGGCATGAACTTGAGTGTCACTCAGTTGGCCGAAACAAAACCGATCATTGAGCGGGTCTGGAAAAACATGACTGGGTCCGTGGAAATGGATCAGTCAGGCAAACATCTCCTGGCGGTGATCCCTTTCTTCGAGCGTGACTCCCGTTCAAAGGCCGTTGTGCTGCTGGCCTATGACATGACGTGGCCTCTGGATGAAGCACGCCGCAAGGCTTTCAATGAATCGTGCAGTCAAAGTCTGGGTCTGCTGGCCGGCTGTCTGTTACTCTGGCTGGTGCTCGATGCCATGGTGACCCGGAGGGTCGTGAGCATCTTGAGGTTCGCCACAGAGGTGGGTGCTGGTCAGATGCCGGGAATGGTCGTGGAGGGATTGGACGAAATCGGCGCGGTGGGCCAAGGGTTTGCGGATGCCGTGAAAAATCTTCACCTGACGGAAATGCGTCTGCTGGAAGCTGGCGAAAGGGAGCAGCGGCGCATCGGCATGGATCTCCACGATGACGTGTGTCAGCGCATTGCGGCAGCGCAATTGAAAGCAGGCGTCTTAGGCAAGCGGCTTGCAAAAGAGAAGGCGGAAAGCAGCGCGCTTGCTGTGGAAGTGGCTGATGACCTCAGCACCGCCGTGAATGTGGCACGTGCGTATGCGCGAGGGCTCGCTCCTGTGACGTTGGACAGCGATGGCTTGGAGATCGCTTTGCAGGGCATGACGGAATACCTTTCCCACGCCTTCAAAGTGACCTGCAAGTATGACTGCACTTTAGGCAGCCAGAAAATTGGTCCCACGGTTACCACTCACCTCTATCGTATCCTGCAGGAACTGGCCACGAACGCAGCCAAACATGCGGGAGCGAGCCGGATCGACATCAGGGTCACCGCCGTCGATGGCGTTCTCAAAGGTGAGGTCGAAAATGACGGCATTGCCTTCGATGGACTGGTTAAAAACAGCAAGGGCTTGGGGATGCACCTCGTCCTGCAACGCGTCCGGGCCATTCAGGGGGTTCTCAAGTATCTCCCCCGGCGTGATGGCAAGCCAGGAACTTTGGCGGTGTGCACGGTACCTTTAGACGCGCACACGACCGATGAGTAACGAATCAGTGATTGGAGGTAATCTAGCTACATGAAATTGAAGTCCCAAACCGAAAAAAACGTGCGTGTCGGCATTGTTGAGGATCATACCCTGATGCGGGAGGGGATGCGCTTTTTCGTGGATAGCCAGGATGGCTTTGAATGCGTCTGGCAGGCCGGCACCGCACAGGAAGCGGTGGCAAAATTGGAAACCGAGACGCCTGACGTCTTGATTGTGGACATCACGTTGCCAGACCGCAATGGGCTGGAGTTGATCAAGGATTTAAAAAGCTCCCATCCAAAGGTAGAAATCCTGGTGCTCTCCATGCATGAGGAAGACCTCTATGTACAGCGGGCGATCCGTGCGGGAGCCAAAGGATATCTCATGAAGAATGCGCCTCATTCCACACTGGAAGATGCGCTGCGCAGGGTGGCGGCCGGGCAGTTGGCGGTCAGCCCCTCGATGTCGGAGCAGATTCTCAAAGCCTTCACCTCCGGCGCCAGCCCGGAATCTGACAATGTCTTGCATTCATTGACCGACCGCGAGTTTGAGGTCTATCACCTCATGGGTGAGGGACACAGCACGCACCAAATCGCAGATATGCTGCACATCAGCCCGAAGACGGTGGACGTGCATCGTATGAATATCAAAACCAAGCTGGGGCTCGAAGACGGCGCTGCCGTAACGAGGCATGCCATCCGGTGGGCGGAAGCCAAGAAACACGCCGCCGTGCCCTGAGGAGGCTGCGCATAAAAACATTCGACGATCCTTCGCGGGAAGGTTTGAAATTGAGACCGCGTCCCATCCAAACATGCTCGTAAATCGGTTCACGCCCGATCCACGCATTTGCGTCAATTGGGTTCACGCTCAGATCTATTGATGAACCACGGAGTGGTTCTCCCATGCTTAGCCACGGGTTTTAACCCGTGGTAACCGCCGCTAATCTTCCTGAACCACAGTGTGGCTCCCCTATGCGCGCAGGACATTGTTAGGTCCACGGTCTCCTTCTCCACCTCGGCGTCGCCCGCCCATACTCTTCAAAAAAAACACCCCGGTCACCTTTCGGCGCACCGGGGCATCCTTTTAAACTTACCAATATCGCCCGAGGGACCGCTGGTGATGCCGGACCGTTTGGCTACTTCGCCAACCGCGCATCAATGTCCTTCTCAATGGCTGACCACAGCGTCTTCAGGCTTTCCGTCACACGTGACTTGGTCGCGGACAGCTCCTCGGCGGTGAAGGGATCACCCGTCTGCGGGATCTGCCTGCCGTAGAGGTAATATTTGATCTTCGGTTCCGTACCGCTTGGGCGCACCGCAAACGCGCGGCCGTCAGCAAGGAAGACCCAAAGCATCTTTTCCAACGGGATCGGATCACCTTCTTCGTCGAGGTGACCGGGCTTGCTGTAATCCTTCAGGGAAGTGACTTTGCTGCCGTCGAATTCCGTAGGCGGACTGTTCACATAGGAATCTGCCAGCTTCTGAATCTTGGCAGCGCCTTCCGCACCTTCAAAAGTCTTGCTCTGGTTGCTTTCCAGGAAGTAGCCGTAAGTCGCGTAGATCTCATCCAGCAGATCGATCATCGTCTTGCCCTGCGAAGCGGCATAAGCAGCCACTTCCGCAAACATCACCACCGCGCCATTACCGTCCTTGTCACGGGTGACATCGGTGCCGAGGTAGCCATAACTTTCTTCACCGCCAAACACGAAGAACTTGCTGTGAGCCAGGCGCGCCGTACGCGTGTCCACTTCGCTCATATCGCGGTACTTGGCCTGGATATCCGCGGGCAACGCTTCTTCATACTTCTTCAGCTTGGCGCTGATGTATTTGAAACCTGTCAGCGTGTTCACCACGCTGAGACCAAAAGCCTGAGCAATGGTGGTTTGCAGATCGGTGGTGACCAGCGTCTTGACGAAGACGGCGTTCTTCTTGTTGGCGTCATTCAGGACCCCGAGATCAAACAAGGTCTTGATACGATACCAGCCGATCAGGGAACCAATCTGGTTTCCGGTGAGCAACTGCATCTTGCCATCTGAGCCACGGACACCGACGCCCATGCGGTCGCAGTCCGGATCCGTGCCAATGACAATGTCCGCGTTTTCCTTGTCCGCCAGTGCCACCGCCATGGCGAGGGCAGGGGCGTTCTCAGGATTGGGCGAAGCCACGGTTGGGAAGCGGCCGTCGAAGATGTCCTGTTCGGGTACGGTGAGGAGATTGAAGCCCAGTTTCCGCAAGATGCGCGGCACCAGAACACCGCCCGCACCATGTAGCGCCGTATAGACGATTTTCAGACTGCGCGCTTTCTCCAGCAGGTCAGGCTGCAGCATGAGGGTTTCCACGCGCTTGAGATAGATCTGATCCATCTCTTCTCCCAGAGTGGTCACTTTGCCTTGTTGGTCGGCGGGTAGGGGAGTGTAGCTTTCGCTCTTCACGGCATTCACTTCCGTGATGATGCCCGTGGCATGTGGCTCGATGATGCCGGCCCCGTCCGCGAAGTTCACCTTGTACCCATTGTCATGAGCGGGATTGTGGGACGCTGTCAGCATGACACCGGCATCCGCACGGAGTTGGCGGACGGTGAAAGACATTTCCGGCGTGGCGCGCGGCCCGTCGAAAAGATAAACGTCGCAACCGAGGTCCACGGCAATGCGGGCACACTGGGCGGCGAAGTCAGACGAGAAATGCCGGGTGTCGTGCGCGAAAACGATCTTTGGTTTACCATCCAATCCGTCCTTTTTGCGGTACTTGATGCAGTAGGCGACAAGGCCCTGCGTGGCGCGGGACACATTGTACTCGTTCATCGAGTTCGTGCCGACGCAGGCAGATTCCGGACGGGCGTCCGGGGCGGCTTTGCCCCGTTCGGCCTTGGTGACAATTTTTCCGACGGTGCGGCCACGAAGGCCGCCTGTGCCAAATTTCAGCGTGGTAAAAAAGCGGTCGTTCAGTTCTGTCCACTGGGCATTGCCGGCGAGTTCCTCAATGCTGGCGCGGTAAACGGGATTTGTGCCGGACTGCAGCAGTGTCTGGATGTTCTTAAGGCTGGAGTCCAGGAGGTGCTTGTCAGCGGCGGCCTGCGTGAGGGTGGTTTCGAGTGACATGGGAGACGGTTGATGCGGATTTCGAGAGGCACAAACTTTAGAGAAAAGGCTGCGGGATGCAACCGGAGGCCCTCACTCGGGCCATACTAAGTGAAATCCCGCGAGCACGGCCAGCAGGATTTTTCGTTGCCTTACGTATTCGGTTTCCCTAGAAACTAGCCATGCTTCCGACCTTCCTCGCCGCTGCTGATATCAACACTTGGCCATTTGTCGTCCTCCTCATCAGTGTCGGAGCAGTCATCGCAGGTATTTCGGTCTTTCGTTTGCACCCCTTCCTCGCACTGATTTTCGCCGCGCTCCTCGCCGGCATTTTGGCGCAACAGCTCCCGGCGGATCCCAAGGCGCCCGAAAAGGGCCAGATGGTCCGGGCTGTGGAACTGACCGCTGAAGGCTTTGGCAAAACCGCCGGTGGCATCGCCATCGTCATCGGCATGGCGACGATCATCGGCATGTGCCTGATGGAAAGCGGCGCGGCTGACAAGGTCGTGCGGCGCTTCCTGGCCGTCTGCGGCTCGAAGCCTCCCGGCGTGTCTTTTGCCATCGTACTCAGCACCTACATCCTCAGCATACCCATCTTCTTCGATAGTATGTTTATGCTGATGGCGCCCATCGCGGTGGCGATGGCGTTGCGTACGGGGAGGGATTTCACGCTTTATGTGCTGGCCATCTGCGGCGGCGGCGTCATCACCCACGCGCTGACCATTCCTCATCCAGGCCCCATTTATATGGCGGAGAATCTCGGCATCGACGTGGGACTATCAATCTGGGTCGGCATCGCCGCCGGAGCTCTGCCGATGCTGGCAGGCTGGGGCGCCTCCATGTGGCTCTCCAAAAAAGTGCCGATCACACCGCGGGAAACCGCCAGTCTGCCACTGGCCGATGCCCGCGCCATGATGGACAGGCCGGAGTCCGGTCTTCCATCCCTGATGGCGTCTTTGGCGCCGATCATTGTGCCGATCATGCTCATCAGCATTGCGTCTGTTTTTGAGGTGATTAAACAAACGGACACCAAAGCTGTTGCGGCGGCAGCACAGATTGCGGGTGCGGCGCCTTCAAGTTGGGCCACCTCCACCATCGCGGCAGTGGGAGGCAAGGAGACCTTCATGCACGTGAAAACTTGGGTGGACTTCATCGGGAACAAAAACGTTGCGCTCATCATCGGCGCGTTCATGTCCCTCATGCTGCTGAAGCGGCAAAAAAAGCTCAACCTGGCGCAGATCAGCAACATGACTGGCCCGCCGCTGGAAACCGCCGGTGTTATTATCTTGATCACCTCAGCCGGGGGAGCCTTTGGTTACATGCTGAGCCAGTCCGGCGTCGGCGACAGCTTGGCCACTTGGGCCAAGGGTCAGAATACGTTCAACTTGGTGCTGCTGGGCTACCTGGTGTCGGTCGTGTTTCGTATCGCCCAAGGCTCCGCCACCGTGGCCATGCAGACCACCTCGGCCATGTTCATCGCCCTTCTGCCCAACCTCCCCTGTCACCCTTTGTATCTTTTCCTCGCCATCGGCTTCGGCGCGACGGGCTACTCATGGATGAACGATAGCGGCTTCTGGGTTGTGAGCCGCCTGACCGGCTTCACCGAGCGCGAGACCCTCAAGACCTGGACAGTCCTCCTGACCATCATTTCGATCGTGGGCATCGTTATGACGATGCTCCTCTCCAAGCTGATGCCGCTAGTGTGAGATCCAAGGAGCGGCGGTTTCGCTTCGCGGCTACGCAGCCGAACCGCCGCCCGTCCTCACGCATCCGCCTGGGTCATATCGCCATCCACCATGCGCCATCCCTTCCCGGGATTCTTATTCTGGATCGATTCCGGCAGACACTCATCCGGAAAACCTTGGTAACACACCGGCCGGACAAACCGGTAAATCGCCGCCGTGCCGATGCTCGTGAAAAAACTATGCGTCGTGGAGGGGTAAGGCCCGCCGTGATGCATCGACGGGCAGACCTCGATCCCGGTGCCAAAGCCATTGAAGATGATGCGCCCCACCTTCCGCTCCAGGATCCGCACCAGCCGAGCATGCGTTTTCAAATCCTCAGGCGTGCCGTGAATGCTGGCGGTCAGCTGACCCTCCATGCTTTCTGCCACGCGCTCAAGGTCCGCTTGGTTTCCGCAATGTGTGACCAGACTGGCCGGACCAAAGACTTCCTCACGTAGGCTCTCGTCGGATTCGAAAGAAGCCACGTCCGTGCTGAAAACGGCAGCAGCCGCACGAGGCCCTTCGCTGGTCACTGCCGAGGATTGCGCCACCTGCTGCACTCCGGAGTTGGAAGCGAGACGCTCCACACCGCTCACATAAGACTTCGCGATTCCCGCATGCAGCATGGCAGCCGGAGGCCAGGCTTCCACCAGCGACGATGTCTTCGTCATGAACTTTTCCAGATCAGGCCCCTTCACGCCAAACACAACCCCCGGGTTCGTGCAGAATTGACCAACACCCATGGTTAGTGAGGTGACAAAGGCTTCCGCCACTTGTTCCCCACGCTCTTTCAGCGCGCCTGGCAGGAGGAACACAGGGTTCACGCTGCCAAGTTCCCCATAGAAAGGAATGGGATTTTTCCGGCCCACCGCGGCATCAAACAAAGCACGCCCGCCCTTCAGCGAACCGGTGAATGCTACCGCCGCTGTCAGTGGATGAGTCACCAGCGAAACACCGATCTCCGTGCCCTTGCCCTGCACCATGGAGAACGCACCTGCAGGGAGGCCGGTGTCCAACAAGGCCTTCGTGATGGCTGCCGCGATCATCTCGGATGTGCCCGGATGACCAGGATGCCCTTTTACCACCACAGGACATCCCGCTGCCAGCGCGGCAATCGTGTCAGTGCCTGCGACAGAGATGGCGAAAGGGAAATTGCTCGCGCCAAAGACGACCACCGGGCCGACCGGGACCATCACCCGGCGCACATCCGGTTTCGGCATCGGCTGACGATCCGGCTGAGCGCGATCGATCCGCGCTTCCGCCCAGGTGCCATCCAGAATGAGTTTTGCAAAAAGCCGTGCCTGTCCAGTCGTGCGCGCCCGTTCCCCGGTGAGCCGAGCCATCGGCAGCGCGGTCTCCTCATGAGCGCGATTCAAAAGCTCGTCGCCATACGCCTCGATATTCTGGGCGATGGCTTCCAGCAGCTTGGCGCGCTGCTCAACCGGGGCCGCCCGGAACTCATCAAAGGCATCGTTCGCCGCCTGTAGTGCTGCATCTGCCAGCACCGCATTAGCTTCCTCAAAGTCCGGCTGAAGCTTGTCGCCAGTAGTGGCATTAGCCGCGAAAAAAGTATCGCCCGCGCAGGGAGTGATCTGGCCAGCAATGAAGGATTGTCCGTGAAGTGTCATAACAGATTTGAAGAAAAAGAGTGCGTGCTTGCAGGAGCTTGAAAATCGGATTGCCAGCTTAGTCCATCGTGTTCACCAGAGTGCCGATACCGTCAATAGTGATGCGGACCTCATCCGAAGTCTGAAGGCAAAAGTTATCAGGCGGAACCAAGCCTGTCCCGGTCATGAGATAAGCACCGTTCGGAAACGCCTCTTCCTTATAGAGCCAAGAGACCAGTTCCTCCGGTGTGCGGCGCATTTGAGCCAGGGTAGTGCTGCCCGTGAAGACAGCCTGGCTGTGCCGCCAGATTTCACAATGAATGCCGCAGTCTTTCGTAAGCGGAGCCTCGGCAATGAGGATGCCCGGCCCGACGCTGGCGCAATTCCGGAAGACTTTCGCCTGCGGCAAATAGAGCGGATTCTCGCCTTCGATATCACGGCAGCTAAGGTCATTACCGCACGTGTATCCAACGATCACTCCTCGGTGATTGATCACCAAGGTGAGTTCCGGCTCCGGCACGATCCACGACGAGTCTTTCCGCCTATGCAAAATACCCCCCGGCGCCACCACACGACTCGGCGTGGCTTTGAAAAAGATCTCGGGCCGGACTGCGTCATAAACCCGCTCATAAAAGTCCGCTCCACCCGCATCCTGAGATTCCTCCATGCGCGCGGTGCGGCTTCGGAAATAAGTCACGCCCGCCGCCCAGACTTCCTGCGAGCCAATCGGCGCCAGCCACGCATCCGGCGCAGCAGTTTGGTTGCTGGGAAGGATCTGCGTCTGTAGCCACGCAGCCAGATTTTCATGGTTGATCAGCCAGTCCCAGTCGTCGGGCTTGATCGCGTAGAAAGCGCCATCATGCGCCAGGACGGGGCCAGTTTGGGTGCGGTGAAGAATCATGGACTAGGGAGATCGTTACCAGAGACAAGTCGCCGCAACAAGCCGGAATGGACACGGGAGGGCAAATCCATCGTGGACCTAAAAGGGAAAATGGAACCCACATGGATACCGTGCGTTTTCGCCAAAAGCTGGCGATTAGACGAACGGACGCTCGTTCTTTATTTCCTCATCCTTCGCGCCCTTTGAGTCTTCGCGGTAAATCTCCATTCACAACCCACCGCGTACACATCATGCAAAAACGACACTAGACATCCTGAAGCGACTCTTTCATGCTCGCTCCCTTCGCAAGGTTTCATCCTATGACTTCACGACGCACCTTCCTCACGTCCCTTTCCACCCTGGCTGCCGGCACCGCGTTGGCCCGCGACTTCGGACCGAATGCCCAGCCCGAGCGTTACCCGGATCCGGACGTGATCGCCCTGGAAGAAGGCTTCGGAAAATACATCCAGGGGAACTCGCCTCTGCGCCGCCTTCACACCGGCTGCCTCTGGGCGGAAGGCCCCGCCTGGAATGGCACCGGCAAGTATCTTGTCTGGAGCGACATCCCGAACAATGCCCAGATGCGCTACCTTCCCGAGGACGGTCATGTGAGCGTGCTGCGCAGCAATTCGAATAACAGCAACGGCAACACCTTCGATAGCCAAGGCCGTCAGATCAGCGCCGAGCATGGCGCCCGCCGCGTGGCCCGCTATGAGGCCACTGGCGATATCACTGTGCTGGCCGACAAGTTTGATGGCAAACCATTAAACGCGCCCAACGACGTGGTGGTGCATCCCGATGGCGGCGTGTGGTTCACCGATCCCGGCTACGGCATCATGGGGAACTATGAAGGCAACAAAGCCGAAGCCGAGCTGAAGCCCGCCGTGTATCGCATTGATCCAGGCGGAAAGATTGAAAAAGTGACCGACCTCGAAGACCGGCCCAATGGTCTCTGTTTCTCCGCCGACTACAAAAAGCTTTATGTAGTCGATACCGGCAAAGGCAAGTGCATCAACGTTTACGACGTGAAGGACGGCAAGACCCTCGGTGAAGGAAAGAAGTTCGCCGGCATGAACGGCGTCCTCACTGACAAGAAAAGCAAAGGCGGATCAGACGGTGTGCGTTGCGATGTCGATGGCAATGTCTGGGCCAGTGCAGGCTGGGTGGGCGATGGCTTCGATGGTGTGCATGTCTTCACCCCGGAAGGTCAGCGCATGGGACTGATCAAGCTTCCCGAGACAGGTAGCAATCTTTGCTTTGGCGGCCCCAAACGAAACCGCCTCTTCATTACCGCTGGTCAGTCACTCTACAGCATCTACGTGAACACCCAAGGTGCTCACTGGTGCTAATGGTGCTGCACTCCGTAGAGCTTTACCCCAAGCTGAGATACTCCTGCAGCAGATGATTCATCGCCCGGCGCACGGGCGGAAAATCATTCGAGAGACGCAGCAGCACTTCCGCCAGAGCGAACTCATCCGCCAGAGCATGACGCCCTGCGGCTTCCAAATGCGCGGCAACGAAACGCTCATAATACGTCACATCCGGCGCGCCCCGTCTCTGGGCGCGGTGCTGTAGAAAGGTAGGGAAGAGACAGGTCAGCACCAGGAACTGATTCGCGCATTGCACGTGCACAAAGAAGCGCTCGGACCCCCGCGCGTTGTCCAGTTCGTGCAGGTAATCCAGACTATAGAGCTTCTCCGCATGGCGCGGTGAACCGGAAGGCCCGACCTGCTGCGGCAGACCATGGTCCGCACAGACCACCGCAATGTAATCCGCCACGGCGAGGTCTTTCACCCCGACCCTCTTCAGCGCATGGCGCACCACCACAAAGAAGAACAGCTCCAGCGAAACCATTGCACTGCGGTTCCCCCAGGTGAGCGCTTCGAAAAGCTTGGGGTGATCCAGGATATTTTTGACCTCGTCTTCATCCAGACAAAGCGCAGCGAGGCCTTCGCGGCTTTGGTCCGGCAGAGCCAGAGAGTCCATGATGAACTGCCAATCTGCGGCAGTGAAACGATACCAGCAACCTGTCCGGGGGAACCGCATCATAAGAGTATTATTTGATACGGGCCTTGCTCAAAGCAGCGCCCGTGCCAGTTAATTAATGATGCCTTGATTGACGTTAAAAAGGCAACGTTAATTCATAAGGTCGATGCAGTTGAATCAAAGAAACTGGAGCGGCAACCTGAGCTGCCGCCATGGTGGCGGATGTCCTCAGACGCCGACTCAATCCTGCGCGGCAAAGCCGCCTGGATAACTGCTTGAGGAGCAAATCCCCGAAGCGGCACGGAACTGCCTCCACCAAAAAGAAAGGGCATCCCTTTTCAGGAATGCCCAACCTTTGGGAGGGAGTAGGTGTTGTTGTGTAGAAAAAGAAAAAGGAAAATTCCTGAGACCAATCAGGGAATCGAAAGCTTTTGACCAGGACGAATGAGATCCGAAGAGATGCCGCTGCGAGCCTTGATCTTCGCTACCGTGGTATTGTTGCGCCGGGCGATGCTATACAGCGTATCGCCCTGCTTCACGGTATAGCCGCCGCTGGATTTTTTCTTGGCCGGGGTGGATTTCTTTTTAGCCGTAGACGTGGAGGCAGTCTTTTTCTTTGGTGGCGGAGTATACTCCGGCTCAGGCTTGTACTCCGCAGGAGTGGAGTCAGCGGGTGGCGTGTAGCTTTGCTTTGGTGGCGTGTAGGTCGCGTATTGCGGCGCAGCATAGGAAGGCGACGACGTCGAAGACGCAGCGGTGGACCCCGAAGAAGAGGGGGAATATTCCTGGTACGGATTATAGCCGCTGTCCGTCGGAGCCGCGTATTCGGGGTACTCCGTGTTCTCAGCCTTGGTGCTTTTGCAGGAGGTCCCGGCGAAGCTGAGAAGCAAGGCGCCGGAAAGCCAGTAGAGACAACGAGGGAGGGACAGATGTTTCATAGCAGGCAGATGAATGGTCGGAGCAGGATGCGCGCTAGATTATTAACCTTTGTTAATAGATCAAAGCTTTTTTTGCCTCTCCGCATTCTGGCGAAAGCCCGCTGGGGCGCCCTACGTTCTGTGTCTCCCCGCGTTTAGCGGCTTTTCCGGACAAGAATTTCGTCACCGCGACGGTTGCGCGCGCTGGGGACATTCCCTAGTCTGGCTCTCCCATGAAAATCGGATTTAATTTGCTCCTCTGGACCGGTCACGTGACCGAAGATAACTTTTCGCTGTTCCCCAAATTGAAGTCGGTGGGGTATGATGGTGTAGAAATTCCCATTTTCGACACGAGTGATCCCGCACATTTCGCCAAGATCGGCCAGGTGCTGAAGGACAACGGCCTGGAGTGCACTGCCGTCACCGTGCTGCCGGACGAAGCCCACAACGCCATCAGCGCAGACGCCGCGAATCGCCAGGGCGCCATCGACCATCTCAAGACCGTCATCGAATGCGCCCATGCCGCCAGCGTGCAGACCCTCTGCGGACCCTACTATCAGGTGCTCGGCCAGTTCAGCGGACGCTTCCCTTCCGAAGACGAGCTGAATCGCGCCGCCGAGGTGCATCGCGCCATCGCCCCCATCGCCCAGGAAGCCGGTGTGAAATGCGCCATCGAAGCCCTGAACCGCTTCGAGTCCCACCTGCTCAATACCATGGAGCAGGCCGCCAGCTACGTGAAGCGGGTGAATCATCCGAACTTCGGCACGATGTATGACACCTTCCACGCGAACATCGAGGAGAAGGATCCCATCGGCTGCATTGAAACCGTGCACGCCTCCGGTGGCCTGAATCACATACACATTTCCGAGAACGACCGTGGCACTCCCGGCCGTGGCCACGCTCCCTGCCGCGAAGCCATTCGGAAGGCCAAGTCCCTCGGCTATGACGGCTGGCTTACCATTGAAGCCTTCGGCGGTTCCCTCCCGGACCTCGCCGCTGCCACGCGCGTCTGGCGGGATTTCTTTTCTTCCCCCGAAGAAGTCTATACCGAAGGTTATCAGCTCATTCGCAGCACTCTGGACGAAAAAAGTTAGTCCACTCTCGCCATCGGCGCACAGTTTCAAAGCACCACCAAATACCAAACCAAAGTCAACATGACGACATTCGAACCTAACAATCACGGCCTCTATGTGCCGAAAGCGGTGTCCCGCCGCGACTTCCTCAGCCGTAGCATCGGCGCGGGAGCCGGCCTGGCCCTTGCCGGCGCCGCCTCGCACGCGCACGCCGCTGGCAGTGACGAGATCAAGATCGGCCTCATCGGCTGCGGTGGCCGTGGATCAGGCGCTGCCGGTCAGGCCCTCAGCTCGGGAAACAAGAACGTGGTGCTTTGGGCCATGGGCGATGCGCACCAGGATCGTCTGGACAGCGCCGCGAGCAACCTGGCCAACAAGAGCCCGGACCAGTTCAAGGTGAGCGACGACCGGAAATTCACCGGCCTGGACGCTTATGAAAAAGTGCTCGCCCAGTGCGATATGGTGATCCTGGCGACACCTCCCGGCTTCCGTCCTTATCACTTCGAAGCCGCCATCAATGCCGGCAAGCACGTGTTCATGGAAAAGCCCGTGGCCGTCGACGCCCCAGGCGTGCGCAAGGTGCTCGAAGTGGCGAAGATCGCCGATCAAAAAGGCCTCAAAGTCGCCGCTGGTTTGCAACGCCGTTACCAGAACTGCTACCGCGAAGCGCTCAAGCAGGTGAAGGAAAACAACATCATCGGCGATATCGTCAATGGCCAGGTCTACTGGAACAGCGCCGGTGTCTGGGTCAAGGATCGTCTCCCCGGTCAAACCGAATTGCAGTATCAACTTCTGAACTGGTACTACTTCAACTGGCTCTGCGGTGACCACATTAACGAGCAGCACATCCACAATGTGGATGTCGCGAACTGGTTCATCGGCTCGACCCCGATCTCCGCGCAAGGCATGGGCGGCCGTGAAGTCCGTAAGGAAAAGAAGGGCGACGCCCCCGGGAAGTTCGGTGAGATCTACGATCACCACTACGTCGAATACACCTACGCCAATGGCGTGCGTATCAACAGCCAGAGTCGTCACCAAAAGGGCTGCTTCAATCCTGTCCGTGAAGAATTCACCGGCACCAAGGGCATCCTCTATCTCGACAACGGCGGCCGCTGCTACGCGAACGACCACAAGGGCAACACCATCTGGAAATACCGTCCGACCGGCGCAGACCGCAAGGATCCCGATCCATATCAAGTCGAGCACAACGAACTCCAGGACGCGATCATGAACAACAAGCCGAAGAACGACGCGTACTATGTGGCGGACAGCACCATGACCACCATCTTCGGTCGTATGGCCACTTACTGCGGCAAGGAAATCAAGTGGGAAGACGCCATCAAGAGCAACATCCAACTCATGCCTGCCAAGGTGACCTGGGAAACCGAACCTCCCTCGAAGCCCGGCGAAGATGGCAACTACCCGATCGCCATTCCTGGCGTGACCGTGACGATCTGATCCAACAAGCGAAGCTAAGGATTCGCCATCTCGTGCGTTCAAGGAGATAATACATAACAATCATGCGCGGCGAAAGCTGCGCCACATGAAACCTGTGGGCCGGACTTCGCACTCCGTCCCTCACTCCAAACCAAAACAACGAGCCCCGGTCCCGCCCACGCGGACCGGGGCTTCATCGTATTAAACGATAATAAGATTCTGTAATGCGCAAGCTAAGCTTGACTTGCGATTGAAACATAGAAAAACTTTTATCGATATGAGGGATGTGAGACGGAAATTTGTCGCGCAAAGAAAAGACTTTCACAACAAAGTGGACTTCATGGAGTCTTTGCGCCGTCTTAGGCAGTCTGGCGGAGCGCGCCAGAAAGCCGCGGATAGAGTCATGCAAATCATGGGCGGAATGGAGGGAGATTTTGACGATCTTTGCAAACTGACCAATCATGGAGAGAGTAGGATTGCACATTGCATAAAGTATGATCTCCCGGGAGCTTGCCGCTTGGTTACGGTGCAGCACGATGGGGTGATATGGCTCCTATATGTCGGAGATCATGAAGATGCCGATCGGTGGTTGGAAAATCATCGGGGGTGGACAGCAACTGTTAATAAAGCAAATTTACGCGTCGGCCAGACTCGTGTTGCTATCCCGCAGACGGACGATTCTGCATCGAAAATTGGTTGTGAGATAACCGATGAGAATCTGCCTTTCCTGAAAAGGCTTGAGTTTAGCGAATTTTTTGAACTCGTGCCTCAAGCGAAGTTGAGGCGGGATTTGATGGAAATCCGTGAAGAGACTGATCCTGAAATTATTCTGGAAACAGTTGAACTGATATCTGATGAACTTGTTCGTAACTTAATATTCGATCTTCTTGTGGCAATAAGCGGTGGGCATATCGACGAGGCGATTAGTCGCCTAGAGTTATTTCGGGGCCAATCCGTGGAAGTTGGAACGGATTCCGATTTGATTGAGAAGGCGCTGGAATCTGAGTCAAATTCGGACACTATTATTAATTTTACGGAGCTGCCACCGGAGGAATTAGCACGTCTTCTTGATCATGATAAGTTTGAGAATTGGATGCTTTTCTTGCATCCAGAACAAAAGCGGGTAGTGGATGAAGATTTTGATTTCCCCGCTATCCTTAAGGGAGTGTCTGGCAGCGGAAAAACTGTCGTGTTACTTCACCGCGCACGGCGATTGGCGCAGATGTATCCCAACGAGTTAATCGGTATTGTTACATTAAACCGAACTCTGGCTACTTTGCTGAGGCGATTAATAGATCGTCTATGTTTGAATGGAGAGGACAAGCGAATTAAGGTTCAAGCTTACTACGATTATTTCCAAGAGATACTTTGTTTTTTAGGATCGGAAAAATACCTCAAACAGTTTGTAGAATCGTTGCCTAAGGGGCATCCAATGATCGCCACGTTGGATGTCGCAATGACTTATCATAAAAATCTTGCTAACGAATTTGCAGTACGAAGTCGTGAGACACTCGATGATACTTGGAGAGAGTATTGGCGAGACGAGATCGATAAAGATATTGATGCCGCAAGACTCAAAAAAACACTGATCGATTCAATAGGGGGAGGATTTGATCAAGAAGCCTATATAAGAGATGAGTTTACTCTTGTTAGAAGTGCTTTTCCATATTCAGATAGATCTGATAGAACTGGGAAAGGATATTACTCAATGCAGCGTAAGGGGAGATCCATCGATTTTCAAGAGAAGTCGAGAAGTCTCGTGTTGCGACTATTGCTCCGCTACGAAGAGTATATGTTTGCGGGCGCCATGTTGGATGAGACTGGATTGGCCCAGGCTTTGTTTCCATCTATAAAAGAATTTTTGACATTGCCGCCGTCGCTGGCAAGACGCTGCTTGTTGATTGACGAATTTCAAGATTTTTCAACGTTGGAATTACGTTTGCTTAAACAGATCCCAACGAAATCCGAAAATGGGCTTTTTTTGGCCGGAGATACACTTCAAAAAGTCTTCGTAAAAGACTTTAATTTGGGAAATGCATTGCTTGATCGCAATTACGTCAGCACGAGGACTATCAAGAAGAACTATAGAAACAGTCGTCAGATTCTAAGGGCTGCCGATCTTTTGATAACTAAATACTCCATTTTGGCTTCGAAATCTGATGATACGGTTGAGCGTTTAGAGCCTGAGTTGGCAGTACGTGAAACTGCAATGCCGATAGCGTTGAAGTCCAACCGAATGATCGAGGCAGCTTGGGAAACGGCTCGGCACTGGATAGTGGATGGCGAAACTCCGCCATGGTCGGTATGTCTAGTTACAGCAAATGCTGATGAAATTTCGGTTTTAGATATTTTGCAGAGGTGCCCCGAGATGCTCAAGCCAGCAGTCCTCACAGGGGACTACCTTGAGCAAAGAGAGATTGTAAGTGTTGGCACATTATCGGATGTGAAAGGATTGGAGTTCAGTCTTATAGTTTTGGTGGGATGTTCCTCGAAGGTAATTCCAAGTCCTCAGTTGCCCTCGGAGGAGCAATGGCGCGATGCTTTGCGATTTTACGTAGCAATGACAAGAGGCAGAGACCAAGTTGTGATGACGTACGAAGGTCAGCCTTCTGAATTTCTAGAAACCATGCGCCCGGAGCTTCTTTGGAAGGAGTCCGAGCACAGTGAAAACGTTCCGTTTGATCGACCGGCATCAAGGCTAGACGAATCTAAATTAGATGGGGTCAAATTCCCTCCGATCGTTTTCTCTGCGCCTGTGCGGCCGCTAGGGTTGTCTGCGGGTGCTGATTTGGTTCTCCGGCGGTATTATCAGCGATATGTGCAACCAAGGCCAAAAAAAGGTCGTGTTATGAATCGACACTTCACTTTTGAACGATGGAAGACACCAAAAAATCTCGATGGGTTGAAAGTTTCAAAACTCTTTGTAGATACTGAGATTCGGCGGGATTTAGCTATCGAAATCGATTCGTTTTTGAAGGGGTTCGGGTTTCGTTTGGTTTGGGATGTGTAGAGTGAATTAACAGTAATTGATTCACTCCCCAAACACCCGCCCCTCATTCTCCAACGACGGCAGTAACCCAATACCATCCCAGGACTTCCCCTGCGGCGCCACCAACTCCGCTGTCGTCAGATAGAGCACCCCACCGCTGCGCAGTTCAATCCGGCTCTGCGTCACGCCCTTGCCATACGTCTTTTTCCCCTGACTGGCGGCACGCGCCGTTTTGCTGTGAATCAACGCGGCTATCGTAAGCTCGGCCGCACTGGCGGTTCCCTCATCTTGTACCAAAATGATGGCTGCGGGTTTAAACTCACGCTCGCCTTCTGCGACATTCACTTCCTCCGGAGTACCGCGAGGCCGCACGATCACAATGGGTTCTCCCTTGTTCAGGAACAAAGAAACGAATTCAACGGCCGCCGCCAATTCCCCTCCAGGACAGCCTCTCAAGTCCAGCGTAATCGTGCTGCCCGCGGACAGATTTGCCAGAGCCGCACGGGTTTCCTTGATCAACTCCGCATTGAACCGCCGAATCCGCAGGATCATCCCCGACACCTTTTTCTCCACCACAAGCGACGGCGCGGTCAGCGTCTCCCGCGTCACCTTCAGTGTCTCCATACGGCCAAAGTCATGCTCCACCCGCAGGCTCACCTCCGTGCCGGCTGCCCCTTTGATAAGTCCGGCGATGTACTCCAGCGGCTTCCCCAACACCGGTTTGCCATCCACAGACAGCAGCTTGTCGCCCGGTTTGATACCTCCCAGCAGGGCAGGGGAGCCCGGCATGGGAAAGCAGAGAAAGTCGCCCTTCTTCTCATTGATGGACATGCCAATGCCACTGCCACCGGCCTTGTTCATGAGTTGCACAATCTTGTACTCATCCGCCTTGATGTAGCGGGTGTAGGGATCGTGTTGGCGGCAATAAAGTTGCAGGGCGCTCTCGGCCAGCTCGCGCAGAGTGCGGCGTTGCCCCGGCTTTTCCGCCAGAGCCTGAAGTGTTTTCAGAAAGGCGGATTCAGCAGCCGCATCGGACATCCCGCCGAGATCCTGCACTTCGTCCTGCGCGGACGGGCCCATTTCCAAAACCAGCCCGAGCAAGGCTCGAGTGTAAATCTTCGCTTTGGATTCGGTGCGAAACGCTTTCGTGTGAATCTCACCCACCGCTTCGCGCAGCAGCGCTGCCACCACCTTGGGATCACCGGCCTCGTCGGCGCGCACCAGCGAAATAAGAATAGTGGCAATGATGCCCCCAATCAAACTTCGCCGAAGAATGCCCATGCGAATCTAGTGCGCCGGATGGCACAACGGCGCAACGAGAGTTTTGAGCAGTCCGGTGACGCAGGTTATTGTCGTGGTGGCGGGCGTCCCGCACGCCCTCAGGGAAACTCAGTCGACCTCCCATGCTTTTGAGCGTGCAACGGTCTATCCGTTCGGGCGCCGGAGGCTCCCAACCACGAACTGACCACCCTACTGCGAATTCAACTGCCGTTGCTTCTGCGCCGCCCGCGCTTCCAACTCCTGAGCACGCTCCTCCTGATAAGCCGTGTCTTCCTCGATGCTGGCGAGTTCATTTCGCTTCTGGATCTGGCGGTCCACGGCCATGCCTTCCGACCAGCCATAGAGACCACCCTGACGGGGGTCACCGGTCTGGACACCACAGGAACTGAGCAGAAGACCCGCTGCCAAAAAAAGCAGGAAGCTTGATGAAAGGCGTTTCATAAAAAAAGGGGAGCGCTTCCTGTATGTAGAATAATCCGGAACCGTGACCAAAAGCTTTTTGGGCAAGGCAGACAAACTCAAACGTCGATCTGATTCCCCAAATCTGCCAACCGCTCTTGATTCGACTGCAGCGAGGAGCGCGTGCTCTTCAATTCGCTCACGCGATTCTGTAGGTTGGAATTGCCGGTCTGGCCAATAACCTTGTCCTGCTCCGTGATCTCGGTGTTCACCACAGTGACCTTTTCACTGGCTTCCTTTTGCAGAGCCACGACCGACTGCTTGATGCGGCGCAGTTCATTGGCATCACTCAGCGCCTTGGCGGCATCGATCTGGCGTTGCAGGCTTGCGATACGATTCGTCAGAGAGTTGTTGTAAGCCACCGCTTGCTGGTTCGTTTCCTCCGCCTGGGCGATACAGGCATCCAGCCAGTCTTCGGTGGAGGCGTAACCGGCCTTCTTCCGCGCCACATGGTCACCGACCGCCAGGCCTGCCAGTCCGCCAGCCGCTGCACCAATGGCGGCGCCTTGCCACGCACGATTGCTTTGATTCCCAATGATCGCGCCGGCGACACCCCCCAGGACAGCCCCGGTTAGTGTGCCTTCCGTCCGCGTGCGGGTCCCATCGTCCTGGATGTTTGCGCAACTGCCGAGGAAGGCAAGACAAATCGTGGCGGCGGAGACCTTTACCATGCTGGCTTTCATACGGGAGAAGTAGGGGGAGGGGAGTAGTGGATTGCCTCGTCGGAGGCCTTAGAATAAGTGACCACGGTCATGCCTAGCAAATGATAATTTTGCTGGATTCACCCGTCTGACGCAGATGGCGCGAAAAGATTCAATCAAGACAAAGAGAATGGTCTACTGGTAGCAAAGGCAGGGCAGGTGTGTCATAAAGGCGGACGTCCCACGCATCATCCTCGCGGAGCGAGACCCGGCCCATGGACAAAACGAAATCTCCTTTTGCTCTTATTCTGCGATTCATGGGGCGCTACCCCTGGCGGGTGGCGGCGGGGTTGGCCATGTCCATCGCAGGCACGCTGCTCGGCTTCGTGTTTCCAGCGCTGACGCAATGGTTTTTGGATGACATCATTCCCAATCGCAAATCCGAGGCCATCCTCGGCATCTCCCTCCTGGCGCTCAGCGCGATGGCGCTGAAACAGCTTTTTTATAGTCTCCGGACGCTGGCGAACAATGCCTTTGAGCTGCGCATGACCTTTGATCTGCGCAGCCAGTTGCACGGGAAAATCCAGCATCTTCCCCTGAAGTGGTTCGACCGGCAGACGACCGGGGACATCCTCACCCGCATGGCGGATGACGTCCCGGCCACCCAGCGCGTCATCCTGGACGGCATCGACCAGGGCGCGCCCGCTGTGCTACAGGTCCTCATCACCGCTGGCGTCATGTTCTGGCTGCACACGAAACTCACGCTGGTAACCTTGTCCCCCGTGCCGTTCATCATGGCGGGCGGTTACATTTATGCCCGCTGGGTCTCGCCCCGCGCGACTCTGGCCCGCGAAGCCGCCAGCGGACTGAATGCCCTGCTGCATGACAATATCGCCGGCATCCGCCAGATCAAAAGCTACACCCTGGAGGACGAAAAGCAGCAGGACTTCGACACCTCCAGCGGACACTACCGCCGCCAGCAAACGAGCCTTCAGAAGGCATGGTCCGTCTATGGCCCCGGCATGGGTTTTCTCGGCGACACCGGCCTCATTCTGCTCATGGGTTTCGGCTCCTATTGGTGCATCCAGGCCGAATTGACCATCGGTCAGCTCGCGCAGTTCCTTCTTTTCATCGGCATGCTTTATGAGCCCATAGGCCGTCTCCATGGGATCAATCAAACCGTGCAGACCGGCCTTGCCTCCGCCAAGCGCGTCTTCGACATTCTGGAACTCGACAGCGCCGAGGAACTCCACCACGGCAAAAAGCTCTCGAAAGTGGAAGGCCACATCCGCTTCGACCATGTCAGCTTCAGCTACGACGCCGAGCGGCCCACCCTCACGGATGTGAATTTCGAAGTGCTGCCTCAGCAAACCGTGGCCATCGTCGGCGCGACCGGTTCTGGCAAGAGCACCATGTTCCAACTGCTCACGCGCTTTTATGATCCCAATCACGGCGACATCCTGCTGGATGGCACGCCCATTCGCGACATCTCCAAAGTCAGCCTGCGCGATTCCCTCGGTTACGTGACCCAGGAAAGTTATCTCTTCAATCAGACCATCCGCGAGAACCTCCAACTCGGCAAAGCCGGCGCCACCGATGAAGAAATCTGGACCGCTCTGGAGATGGCCTGCGCCAAAGACTTCGTCGAGCGCATGGACGGCCAACTCAGCGCCACGGTCGGCGAGCGCGGCTCCCGTCTCAGCGGCGGTGAGAAACAGCGCATCTCCATCGCGCGGGCCTTCCTGAAAAACGCCCCCATCCTCCTCCTGGATGAAGCCACCAGCGCCGTCGACACCAAGAGCGAAAAATTCATCCAGCAAGCCATTGATCAACTCCGTCAAAACCGGACCTGCGTCGTCATCGCCCACCGCCTCAGCACCATCATCGCCGCCGACCGCATCTACGTCATGAAGCAAGGCCAAGTCCTCGGTTCCGGCCGTCACCAAGACCTGCTCCTCTCCAACGAATACTACGCCGAACTCGCCAAACTAAGCTTTCAGGAAGACAAGCTGCGGAGCTAAAAGGTGGCCAACGGCCTCGTCTCCAGCCCCCTAACGAAGTTATAACTCCCAGCCCCAACCAGCCTGTCCGGTCTGGAGTGCGGAAGCTTGCTTCCGCTTTGTGGTTGGAGGAGCTTGCTCCGACGGGGCGGAGTGGCACGTCCCCTGACGACATCCACCACCCCCACGCTAATTCCTCTTCCGTATTCCCGTATCCACTCCTCGCACATCCTTCCCCATGCACCGCTTTCCCCTCTACCTCCCAACGATCATCCTCACCCTCACCCTCCTGCTCTCCGGCATCGGCTCCTCCATCGCCTCCACCCAGATCGAGCGCGTCTACCTCACCCATCAAAGCGAAGACCCCTCCCGCATCGTCATCAACTGGGAAACCACCAAACCCACGGTCTCCATCGTCAAATACGGCACCACCGAAAACTACGACCGCCAAACCAAACAAGCCGATGCAGTCACCCGCCATCACGTCGAGATCGCCATCCCAGAAAAAAACGTCGTATGGCACTACTCCGTTGGCGATGGCCAGACCTTCACCCCAGACTCCACCTTCAAAGGTTATCCCTCCAAAGGCCTGCGCATCGGCATCGTTGGTGACTGGGGCTTCGCCAAAGGCAAAGACCTCTCCGCTCTGATCAAAGACGACGTCCATCTCCTTCTCACTGCCGGCGATAACGTCCCGAGTCTGCACGAAAAAAACCTCGAAGGCACGAAAGCCTTTGCCGCTCTCATCGACCAAAACGCCGCCCTCTTCCGGAGCGTGCCTTTCATGCCCATCCTCGGCAATCACGATCGCGAGATCCGCCCCCGTGGACGGAAGCCTCCCGCAGAACCCGTCTATGACGTGGAAGCCACTGCCTATCGTGAATTCTTCGCCTTGCCCGGAGATGAATGGAAATGGGCCTTCGGTCTGCCAGACTTCGATCTCAAGATCTTCGCCCTGGATCTGAATCACATCCAGGACCACGGCACCACCTGGCAGACTTGCCACCCATGGGATGCCGACTCAGATCAATACAAGTGGTATGCCGAACAAATCAGCCGCGAAAAGAGCAGCTTCATTCTCACCCTCATGAACGAAAAACGCACCACGGTCTATGGTAAAACCAAAGGCACCTGGCAGGAACAATTCAAAAAGAGCAGCGCCGTCGTCACCGGCTTCGGCTACTTCGCCGAACGCGCCTTGCTTGACGGCCTCGTTCCCTACTTCAACACCTGCCTAAAAGGCGACGGCACCGTCTACAAAGACCCCGAATCCAAATTCCTCGCCAGCGAAGACAACTACCTCCTCCTCACCATCCCCGACAACACCACTCCCGTCAGCGTAGCCCTCAAAAACCTCCGCGGCGAAACCCTCGAAGCAACCAAGATCGCGCGCAAAGCCAATTAACTCCCCAAACCCGCCAATCCACCCCAATCTCAAAACCCCTTTCATCCTTCGCGTCTTCGCGTCTTCGCGTCTTCGCGGTTAAATCAGAGTACCGCAAAACACTGATCTCACGGCCTCTTAGCCCGCGGCACTACTTGCGGCCGGCTGATCGGCCGGGCCATGATCCCCGGAGAAGTCGCGTTCTCCTCATCCATATCCTGCCGTTGCCGCTGAGCTTCCTCCCACAAGGCTTTAGCTTGGGCCGAGCCCTCGGGCAACTCCGCAATGCGGCTATAAATCGCATCGATCTTTTCCTGCCAGGGCCGGAGCGGGGAAAGGCGCACTTCGATCTTCTCCAACTCCAGCCGCGCGGCTTCCACCGCCAGTTCGGCTTCGTGCTGCCTCTGTTCCGCAGCAGCTTCCAGATCACTGAGCGCCAGACGCCGAGCTTCAATGTAACTCTCCACCGACCGGTGCTCCGCCAGCAAGTTCTGCAGCGAGGCGCGTGCCTCGTGTTCTTCCGCCGCGACCTGATCCCGGCGCGCTGCTTCAGCATCATGCTTTGCCTGCAGGGCAGTCAGATTGGCTTCACGCTGCGCAATAGTGGCTTCTAGATTCTTCCGCTTTTGCTCCAGTTCGGTGTGCCGGGATTGCGCTAGACGCAGGTTCTCCACAACGGTATCCAGGTGACTCGTCTTGCTCTCCAGTGCTGCGACCTGCTTCTCCAGTTGTGCTTTGGTCTGAATCGCTTTTTCCAATTCGGCTCCCGCCTGGCTGAGGTCCGATCTTTTAGCTGCAACCGATTGTTGAATAGCTTCGTCTTCCAGCTTCCACGCGCTGCGTTCCTCCCTGGATCGGGACAGTGCGGCGGCATGCTCTTCTTTAACTGCCTGTGCCTGGCTCGTTAGCTGAGCCAGCTCCCGCTGCATCGCATCGCGCTGCTTTTGCAACGTCGCACTCTCTTGGTGCAGACCTTTCAATTCCTTGTCTACCCCAGCTCGCTTCTCCCCGAGAGCCGTCACATCGCCAAGCAACTTTTCATGCACGGTTTGAGCCGCCTGAAGGCGCGCATCGATGGCTTTTAATTCCTTCTCTGTCTCGCGCAAAGCATCAATGGACCTGCGAATGGCGGCCGCTTCTTTTTCCGCAGCGTTAACCTGCGCCGTGATCTTCGCCAGCTCCCGCTCAGACGTTTCCCGCTGTTGCCGCAGGGTTATCGATTCGCTCTGTAGACCTTCCAGTTCCTTCTCGGCACCAGCACGTTGCTCACTGAGAGCTGCTACGTTGTGGAGAAGCTCTTGATGTTGCCCCTGCACCGTAAGGAGGCGCTCTTCGCTGCTTTTCAGTTGCTGCTCGACAGCGCGCAACTCTTCCACCGACTTACCAAGCGCAACCGCCTCGTCTTGCGCGGCTTTTACTTGTCCCGTAACTTGAATCAGTTCCTGTTCGGCATGGTCACGCTGCTGGCGAAGAGTCTCCGCTTCATGCTGCAGACCTTGCAATTCTTTTTCCGCACCGGCACGTTGATCGCCCAAGGCTGTTAGGGTGGCCAACAAATCCTGGTGACCATTCTTGACGGCGATCAGACGTTCTTCACCATCCTGCAGATTTTTCTCCACGTCGCGCAGACGCGCCACCATTTCGCGCAGGGCAGCAGCTTCATCCTGGGCTCCTTTGACCTGCTCTTGAAGCCCCGCCAGCACCTGCTCTTCATCCCTAATGGATGAGTTCAGCGCAAGATGCCGCTGTTCCGCATGAGCCATCTCATCGCGCAAAGTGGCCACCTGTGCCTCCGTCTCGTTCTTCGTAGCCTCAAGCCCCGCAAGTTTTTCCTCTGCAGCCGCGATCTTCCCGCTGACCTGTGCCAGCAGAGCCGTCGCTTCAGCACCGCGAACCTGCGCCGCTTGAAATTCCGACTCGCTCGCCGCCGTCTTCTGCTCCAGATCCGCCAGTTGCCCATCGAGCCTGCTGACCTTCTCCAGCCGCGCATCAAGTTCGACTCCAGTGGTCGCCTGCTTCTTCTCCAGCGCATCAACCTCAGCGCTCAACCGTATCACTTCAGATTCGAGCTTCGGCAGCGCTATTTCGAGTTCGGAAGCCTTCGTGTGCTGAACTTCGAACTCCGCTTGCTTCTGCGACAGTTGCGCCTCCAGCCCACTGATCTCATCACGGATCGCACCACGGTCCTTCTCCAGCTTCCCAACCTCAGACCTCGCCTGCACGATAGCCTCCTGCTGCATTTGCAATTCAGCCGCGCCCAATTGCTGAGAAGCTGCCAGTTCCCCAATCGCAGCCATCAGCGCGACTTTCTCCGCCAGCCCTTGCTTCAAGTCGTGCGCGACCTTGTCATGCTCATCCTTCACCGACTTCTGCACCGTGATCAGCTCATCCCGTTGCTTGGAAAGCTCAGCCACCTCGGCCAGAAGCTTCGTCCGCTGTTCTTCCGCCTTCCGCACAGCTTCTTGCAGCTCGCTCAACTTCGCGGCAGCCGTACGGAAATCGCTCTCCGCCATCGCATTCGCCTTCTTCAAGTCCTGAGCGCTCGCCTGAAGGCGCGCTTCCTCAGCACTTTGACGACGCACGGCATCCTGCAGCCGCTTCAGGTTCGCCTGCAATTCCAGTAGCCCCGCCGTGAGCTGCTCATGCTCCGCCCTGATCAGCAACAAGCTCTTCTGCAGCGCCTGATGTTCCTTTTCCGTGGCCGCGAGCTGAAGCTTCTGGGCATCCGTCTGATGTTTGTGCTGAGACAGTTCGGAGACGGCTTTCGCATGTTCCTGCCTCAGCTCCGCCAGAGCTGCCGTGAGTTGACTCTCATGCTCACTCTGAGCCGCAGACTCGGCGCGCGTCTTCTCCAGAGCCGCTGTCAGAATGGCCAAAGCAAAGCTTGCTGCCTGTTGCGCATCATTTAGTTCTTTCGTCTCAGCCCGCAGCGCCACCTGTTCAGACACCGACTTCTCCTTGAACTGCGCCGTTTCGGTTTCTAGAGAACTCTGCGCCTTCTCCGCCTCATCCGCTTTCTTGCGCGCATCTTCAGCCGCGACCAGCAGCGACTGCTCCTCCGTCTTCCACTTGGTCACCGCCTCCTGGTGTTCCTTCTCCGCTTTCGCAAAAGCCGCCTGCACCGATGCCAGCTTTTGCGAAATGGTATTGGCCTCCGACTCCGCCGACGCATTTTGGGAAGTCAGCAGCGCCAGCGCCTCTGCACTAGCCTTGTTCTTCCCGGTCAGCAGATGCTCTTCATCTCTCAGGCTGGTGACTTTCTCGCCCAGGGTCTTGCTCTGCTCAGTTGCATGCGTTAGCGCCGACTGCAGATTATTCAGCGCCTCTTGCAGTTGCCGGTGACTCGTTTCCGCCGCCTGCCCTTTTGCCGTTGCCTCCTCAGCCCGCTTCTCCGCATCCAGACGTTTGGCTTCAGCAGCCGCCACTTCATCCTTCAGCGTGGTCGAGGCCCGTTGCCGCTCAGAAATCTCACCCGAAATTTTCGAAAGCCGTTCCTCTTTGGATCGCAATTCCGTCTTGGCTTCCGCCAGTTGCGACCTCAGAGCCTCTAGTTCCTCACTGAGGCGGGCTTCTTCTTTTTCAGACAGCGCCGGCGCCAACTCTGGGGCAGGGGAGGCCTGCGGCTTGATGCTCGGATCCGTCTCACTCAGCACGAACCGTCCGGACACAGGACCGAAGGTGACGATGTCGCCTGTATGCAGAAGCTGGGACTCAACGCTGATGCCATTGATGTAAGTCCCTGTCGTTGAGTTCAGGTCCTGCACAAAATAGCCACCGTCCTCATGCAGGAAAATCTCGGCATGGTGCGCGGACACAGACGGATCGTCCAGCAGCACATCATTATCCGGCTGCCTGCCGAGGGCGACACGCTCGGCCAGGGGCACGACGACCTGTTGGCCATCTTCCAGGTCGAAAACTAAAGCCGGCATGACGCAGAAGAAAGTTCGAGTGACAGGCGGGCAGAAAGCATGGTTGACTGGGGATTGCAATAGCGTTTTAGGCCGTCTAAAACCTTCGAAGCAAGCCTTCATTGCCGCCACAAGAAAGTTTTCACCCGCCCGCCCGTACCGCCTACCTCATCATGCGCCTCCTCTTTTCCTCCATCGCTGTCCTGGGACTGCTTCTCAACACCGCCGTCGCCAGGGAGGGCAAGCTCACTGCTCAACTACCCGAGAACGCTCGGGTCGCCATCATCGGAGACTCTATCACCGAGCAAAAGCTCTACTCGAAATACCTCGAGACCTACCTCCTCGCCTGCGCCGGTCGCGATGACATTTCCTGCTTCCAGTACGGCTGGGGTGGCGAGCGCGCCGACGGATTTGCCCTCCGTTGTGAGAACGACCTCGCCATCTTCAAGCCCACCGTCGCCACCCTTTGCTACGGCATGAATGACGGCGGCTACACCGCCCACACAGAGAGCATCGGCGCCACCTACGAAAAGAACATGCGCACCGTCCTCGCGAAGCTCCAGGGCATGGGCGTGAAGAACATCATCGTCGGCTCCCCCGGCGCCGTGGACACGAAGTATTTCACCCGCATCCCGGCCGCCGTGTACAACGACAGCCTCGCACGCTTCCGCTCCATTGATCAAAAACTTGCCGCCGAGTCCGCCTTCGCCTTTGCGAACGTCCACGACCTCATGTTCGAAACCATGGTGAAAGCCAAAGCCACGATGGGCGATGGCTATGACGTCTGCGGCAAAGACGGCGTGCACCCCGGTGCCAACGGTCAACTCCTCATGGCCTACGCCTTCCTCAGAGGCATGGGCGTCGATGGCGAGATCGCCAAGATCCAGGTCGACCTCAAAGGCGACGCCACCGTCAGCGAAGGCCACAAGCTCGTCTCTTCAAACAAGTCGGGACCGAATGGGACCACCATCCTCGAAGTGGAAAGCAAAAAATGGCCCTTCTGTTTCGACGGCGACCAAAACTCCCCCGGCGGCACCCGCAGCATTACCCGCTTCTGCAACTTCAACCGCGAGATGAATCGCTACACTTTGACCGTGAAAAACCTGGGCGCTCCCAAAGCAAACGTGACCTGGGGCTCAGCCACCAAGACCTTCACCGCCGACCAACTCGCCGCCGGCGTCAACCTTGCCGCCGAGTTCGAGCAGACTCCATTCGACAAGTCCTTCATGGACCTCATGCGGCTCATCGCTGACAAACAGTCCCACGAGACCGTCATGATCAAAAACATGATCACCCAGTTCCGCGCCTTCGAAGCCGACATCAAAGAAGACGCCGAATTCGCCGCCGCCCTGGAAGTCCTCAAAAAGAAGCTCGAAGCCAAACACGCCGCCCGCGCCGAAGCCGTAAAACAGAAGCTAGTCCCCGTAAAATACCAGCTCAAAATCGAGCCCCAGCAGTAAGAAGCCAAAACATAGCGGGCTTGAAAGCGCGTGTGAGTGACAGGAACTTTGCATACGCATAATCCTCCCCAAATCTGCTCAGTTTTGGAGCCCGGCAACGCCAATGAGTGCCGCCGGGCTGCGGAGCCGCTGGGAGCGCCAACGTCCTCGTTGGCATCACGCTCGCGCTACTCCCGACAGCAAATCTTTTCGCACATTTCCCGTCTCCACCATTCCCCCAAGTTCAAAACCAGAGGCTCATAACCCTTCCTCCTCTTCGCGTCTTCGCGTCTTCGCGGTTAAACTTAAATCCCGCCCACCCCCGACGACATTCCCCCCGGACGTCATCACTCCATCCCCAGCACCTTCTCCAGAAACGCCCACTCATCCGCCGTCTCCGCGATCACCTTCGTCAGCGCCGTGCCCGCCCCATGACCTGCGCTGGTCTCAATGCGAATCAACACCGGCGGCCCATCCGCCGCCTGACATTCCTGCAACCGCGCCGCGAACTTGAAACTATGCGCCGGCACCACCCGGTCGTCATGATCCGCCGTCGTCACCAGAGTCGCCGGATATCGCACCCCCGGCTTGAGATTATGCAACGGTGAATACGCCAGCAGCGCCTTGAACTCCGCAGCATCCGCACTCGTCCCATAGTCGCTCGCCCACGCCCAGCCAATCGTGAAGTTCTGATACCGCAGCATGTCTAGCACTCCCACGGACGGAATTGCCGCACCGAAAAGCTCGGGCCGCTGCGTCAGGCACGCCCCCACCAGCAGCCCTCCATTGCTGCCGCCCTGAATCGCCAGCTTCGCTGGTCGCGTGTAGTTGTTGGAAATCAGCCACTCGGCCGACGCGATGAAGTCATCAAAGACATTCTGCTTCCGCAATTTCGTGCCCGCTTGATGCCACTCGGAACCATACTCGCCACCGCCCCGCAGATTCGCCAGCGCAAACACCCCGCCGCGCTCTAGCCATACCGCCCGTGATACCGAAAAGCCCGGTGTTAGGCTGATGTCGAACCCGCCATAACCATACAGCAGCGTCGGATTCGTCCCATCCAGCTTGATCCCGCGCTTGTGCACCAGAAACATCGGGACACGCGTCCCATCCTTGCTGGTCACAAAGACTTGTTGGGTCTGGTATCTCTCGCCATCAAAGTCAATCTTCGGTTGCCGGTAGAGCGAGCTTTTTCCCGTGCTGACTTCATAACGGTAAATGGAACTCGGCGTGGTGAAGCTCGTGTAAGCGTAGAACGTCTCATCCTGATTCTGCCGCCCACGGAACCCCACCACACTACCCAGACCCGGAAGCGTCAGTTCCTGCACACGCTTCCCCTCCGGCGTAAAGCAAGTCACCTGGGAGTGCGCATCATGCAGATACTCACAGATCAGTTGCCCCCCCGTGAAAGACACACTGTCCAGCTTATCCTCCGTCTGAGGAATGATCTCGCGCCATTTGTCAGACGCTGGATCTGCAACATCGATGGCAATCAGCCGGTACCGCGGCGCATCTAGATCGGTGTGGAAATAGAACAGCGTCCCGACATTGCCGACGAACCGATACGCCGCATCGAACTTCGTCAGCAGTTCCACCGTCACCGGTTTCTCCGCCTGCAGATCCTGATAGGAAACGTCATTCTTCGGCTCCGTGCCCTCGTGGGTGTTGATGATGAGATATCGGCCATCATCCGAGACCCCGACATCAAAGCTCAAGGTGGGCTTATCTGGACGAGCGTGAATGAGTTTGTCTTCCGATTGAGCGGTGTTCAGCCGGTGAAAGTAGATCTCATAAAAGAGGTTCTTCTCCGTCAGCTTCGCTTCGGCGGATGGCTTGGGGTAGCGCCCATAATAAAAGCCACTCCCATCCTTCGCCCACGAAGCCCCGCCGAATTTGATCCACTCCAGGATCTCCGGGAGATCTTCACCCGTATCGATATTCTTCACGCGAAACTCCTGCCAGTCACTCCCGGCTCGGGACACACCGTACACCAGCCACTTGCCATCTTCACTGGGGTTCGATTCCGTCAACGAAACTGTCCCATCCGCCGAGAGCAAATTCGGATCGATCAACACTCGCGGCTCCGCCGTCAGCGAGTCCGCGCTATACAACACACTCTGATTCTGCAGACCGGAATTGCGCGTGTAGAAGTATCGTCCTGAGCGCTGATAAGGCATGCCGTAGCGCTCAAAGTTCCAGAGCTTCTTCAGCCGGTCGAAGATCTCAGCCCGCTGCGGAATCTTCTCCAGATAGGAAAACGTCACCGCATTTTGCCGCTTCACCCAGTCCTTCGTGACGTCCGCGTTGTCATCTTCCAGCCAGCGGTAGTCATCACGGATTTTGACGCCATGGTATTCATCCGTGGCCGGATCTTTATGAGTTTCGGGATAGACGATGTTTTGCGCAATGGCGGAGGCAGAGAAGGCGGCAGTCACAAGGAAGAGTGTGGGAATGCAAAGGATACGCATCGCAGAAGGAGAGAAGTCGGACCGAAGTGCACCACTCTTGCCGCAGAGGTAGTGCGCTAGCAAGAACACGAATCATGCGCACTCCCCCAAAGACCTTGCAAAGTCGCACGGAGTAACTGCGTTCATTGCAGCCATGAATCGCCGCCATCTTCTCCTGACCGCCACTTCTCTGGGAGCTTCGCCTCTTTTCGTAAACGCTGAAACCAAACCAGCCGCTCCTGCCACCAAGCCAGCCGAAGTCTCCAAACTCGATCCCGCCATGGGCGGGCAAAAAGGTACGACGACTAATCTCACCTGGCACAATGCCGAATCATGGGGCGTGGAAGGCCGCTGCTGGCCTGACCTTGAGCGGAAGCGTTATTACGACCGCCTACCCGCCGGTGCCGAAGGAAAAGTGACCCCTGCTGTCTGGGCGCTGAGCCGTCATAGCGCAGGCATGACCGTTCGTTTTAAGAGCAACGCCACGGACATCCATGTTCGCTACAGCGTAATGAATGCCATCCTGGGTCAGACTCACATGCCCGCGACAGGCGTCAGCGGCGTGGACCTCTATGCACGCGATTCCAAGGGCAAATGGCGCTGGGTCAACGTCTGCAAAATCGACAAGCAGAACATGGTCTACCCCATGAGTGAGAAAATGACGGCGGAGCCCCGCGAGTGGATGCTCTACCTTCCTCTCTACAATGGCATGGAAAAGCTGGAGATCGGCGTCAATGAAGGCGCGAACTTCGAAGGCATCGCTCCTGCGCAAAAAGGCCTCGTCGTTTTCTATGGCACTTCCATCACGCACGGTGCCTGCGCTTCCCGCCCCGGCATGTGTCATCCCGCCATCCTTGGCCGCCGCCTCGAAAAACCAGTCGTGAACCTGGGCTTCTCCGGCAATGGCAAAATGGACGCCGCCGTCGGCGACTACCTCATCAAGCTCGATGCCGCCGTCTTCGTCATCGACTGCCTCCCCAACATGTCCGCCCCGCTTGTGAGGGAACGCTGCATCCCGCTGGTGAAGCAGCTCCGCGCCGCCAAACCCGAGACGCCCATCGTTCTCGTCGAAGACCGCCGGAACACCAACTCCTGGATCCACCCCGAACGCGACAAACATCACACCGACAACCACGCCGCCTTGAAGGAGAGCTTCGACAAGCTCCAAGCCGAAGGCATCAAAAAAATCTTCTACATCCCCGGCGACAACCTCCTCGGCGATGACGGCGACGGCGCCACCGACGGCTCCCACCCCAACGACCTCGGCTTCGTCCGCCAGGCCGATGTCATGGAACCGATCATCCGCGCCGCCCTGAAAGAGGCGGTATGACGCCACCTGACTACGTCATCTCACACCAATGAAACTCGAGCCCCGGAGGGGCTCTCCCATGCATAGCCAGGGGTTTTAACCCCTGGACTCCTATCGCACACGGTCGTACCCCGAAGGGGTACCCCTATGCGCGATGGATATCGCCGGATACAGATTCCCTAATCAGCCACCTCAGAAAGGCCGACGGCCCGCCCCATCGTAGCCTGGGGCATCGCCCCATGTATCAAACGCCTCATGCGATCAGGGCAGCATTTGCCCATGACCCAAATGGAACTCTCCGCATCGGCAGACGCAATACGGTCTACCCGCGTCCATTGCCTGCACCGCAAACGCCGCCCACACCGGCCCTACGAACACACGGACTTCGCCATCTCCACCCACGTCACCACCGCCGCCATTTGCGGCATGCGGCGCACCAGACGCTGGTCAGCGTTCACTTCGGCCATCCACCGCCACAATTTGGACGGATGGCTCTTGGCCAGATCAACCAGACCGTTCACGCCTGAGGCCTGTAACAAACGCCGCACAGAAAGGGTGAGACCCGGGATCTTGCGGAAATCGGATGGAGAGGAGGATGTCTTCATGATGTTTTCAGCACCGGATAACTGCCCCTCTCCCGATTTTTGGACACATTTCGTTGGCGGTGAGCCTAACTTCTGCACTTTTTTTCCGAGTTGCCTTGGCAGTCCGCTGGCGTAAGACATTCCGTCCCATGTCTTATTCCGATTCGCGTCGCCCCTCCCGTCCCAGACCCGGCCCTCCGGGCAGTGAGAATTGGGCGGAGCCCTGGGTGCAGATCAAATATTTCTCCTTCCACCCGAACTTTTACCCCAACATGATTGCAGCGGCCTCCCCCGACGCCCGCATGGGGGACGTGGTGACCGTCTACGACAAATCCGGGGAGCCCTTTGGCCACGGCTTTTTTAATCCCAAGGCCCGCGTGCCCCTGCGTGTCTTCTGGCATGGCGATTCCCCGCTCAACGACGACCACTTTGAAAAAGTCATCCGCCGCGCCGTCACGCTCCGCACCGACGTCCTCCAGCTCCCGAAAACCACCGACGCTTTCCGCGTTGTCGGTTCCGATGGCGATTGCCTGCCCGGCCTCATGGTGGACAAATTCGGCGATGTCCTCGCCGCCGAAGTCAGCAACGCCGCCGCCATGCAGCGCCTCCCTCAGTGGCTGCCCCTTCTGCACGAACTCCTCGGCACCACCCAACAGGTCATTCATTTCGACTCCGGCCCCGTTCAGGCCGAATCCCTCTCACCCATCAAGCTCAAGGAAGATATCGCCCGCCTGGAGTCGCCCGTTACCGGCGTGAAGATCCAGGAGAACGGCCTCCGCTTCCACGTCGACTTTGAAGCAGGGCATAAGACCGGCTTCTTCTGCGACCAGCGCGACAATCGCGCCCAGTTCGGCAAATGGGTCAATGGCCTCAGAGTCCTCGACGTCTGCTGTTACACCGGCGGGTTCTCCGTCGCCGCCAAAGCCGGCGGAGCTGCCGAAGTCACAGGCGTGGATCTCGATGAAAAGGCCATCGCTTTGGCCAAACGGAACGCCAATCTCAATCAGCAACGCATTGACTTCGTTCACGCGGATGCCTTCAGCTACATGCGGCAGATGATGCGCAACGGCGACACTTGGCAGGCTGTCATCCTCGATCCCCCAAAGCTTATCCACTCCCGTGAGGCCTTCGAGGAAGGCAAAGCCAAATACCACGACCTCAACAAACTCGCGATGTCCCTCGTGGAGCGCGGCGGCCTCTTCGTCACCTTCTCCTGCTCAGGCCTCATGCCCACCGAGGAGTTCGAAGAACTCGTCATCGGCCTCGCCCACCGCAACGGCCGCAAACTTCAAATTCTCGACCGCACCGGCGCCGGCCCCGACCACCCCGTCATGTCCCACTGCCCCGAAAGCCGTTATCTGAAAGCGATCTGGGCGCGGGTTTGGTAGAAGCTTTTGGTTCTCCCGCGAAAGTGAAGCTAAGCATCTTCGCCCTGTTCGGTGCCCTTCTTGGCTTCGTGGGTTGCTTTATCCCTTGGGGCCAGCCGGAGGGATTTCATGGCACCGGCGTGCTCATCCCGTATGTCATGTGGGATCTTCGAGATGGAATGATGATCGATTATCCCTTCCCCGGGGCGTTCCTCCTCAATCCCATTATCGGAGTCCTCTTGGCCAGCCTCCTATTCGGAGTCATCCGTTTGATATTCCGAGTGAAGCGCAAGCCTCCGAACGACGCAAGGTAGCCCGCATCGCCTCACCAATTGCACCAAGAAGCCACACGAAACCCACCTTAGTGCCTTTGTGACTTCGTGTGAAAAGAAATGAGGCAGTCTACCCGAACGACGCTGTCCGTCCTAAACGCCCATCCTCATCACCTACACATAACTCCGCACCGCCAGATGCACTTCCTCATACTCGAGCGGCTCCTTGTGCAACTGCGGTTTCCGCACATCGCCCGTATACTCCCACGCCGCCACATACGCAAACTTCTCGTCGTGCCGTAGCGCCTCACCGGCCTGACCGCGCTTGGCATCTTCGTCTTCCTTCGTGTATTGATGCTCCGTGCGGAAATGCCCGCCGCAGCTCTCTTCACGCTCCAGCGCGTCAATGCACATCAGTTCGCCGAACTCAAGGAAGTCGGCCAGGCGTCCTGCCTTCTCCAACTCCTGATTGAATTCCTCGCCCTTGCCGGGGATGTGCAAGTTGTTCCAGAATTCTTCCCGAAGGTGCGGCAGCTTGGCAATGGCCTCTTGCAAGCCTTCACGGGTGCGAGCCATGCCGCACTTGTCCCACATGAGCAAACCCAGTTCCCGGTGGATGGAGTCCGCGGTCTTCTTCCCGCCAATGCTCAGGAACCGATGCGTCCGCGCATTCACTTCCTCTTCCGCAGCGGCAAACGCCGGATGATCGGTCTTCACCGAACCCGGCTTCTGCGTGGCTAGGTAATTGGCGATGGTATACGGGATGACAAAATAGCCATCCGCCAGACCCTGCATGAGCGCGCTGGCGCCCAGACGATTGGCTCCGTGGTCGGAGAAATTCGCTTCACCCAGCACATGCAACCCAGGCAGGTTCGACATCAGATTGTAGTCTACCCAAAGGCCACCCATCGTGTAGTGCACCGCAGGGTAGATACGCATGGGACGCTCATAAGCGTTCTCACCCGTGATGCGTTCATACATCTCGAAAAGGTTGCCATACTTCTCAGCCACCACCGGTTGCCCAAGCTTATAAAGCTCTTCATCGGAAAGCTGTTTGCCGGCCGACTTGTCCCGCCCGTAGCGCAGAATCGCATCGTGGAAATCCAGATAAACTCCCCGCTTGCCGGGACCCACACCGCGGCCTTCATCACAGGCTTCCTTGGCGGACCTACTGGAAATATCGCGTGGGGCCAGGTTGCCAAAACTCGGATACTTCCGCTCCAGGTAATAGTCGCGCGCGTCTTCCGGGATCAAGGTCGGATCCTTCTCGCAATCAGCCGCATTGATCGGCACCCAGACGCGGCCGTCATTCCGCAGTGACTCGGACATCAGCGTCAGCTTGCTCTGATAGTCCCCGCCGACCGGGATGCAAGTCGGATGGATCTGCGTGTAACAGGGATTCGCCATGAAGGCGCCCTTCTTATGCGCGCGCCAGATCGCCGTCACATTGCAGTTCTTGGCGTTCGTGCTGAGGTAAAACACGTTGCCATACCCACCCGTTGCCAGGATGACCGCATCCGCCGCATGCGATGTAATTTTGCCGGTGACAAGATTGCGCTCGACGATGCCTTTGGCATGGCCGTCCACAACGACCAGTTCCAGCATCTCGCTCCGGTTGAACATCTGCACATTGCCGCGGGCGATTTCCTTATTAAGCGCCGAATAAGCGCCCAGCAGCAACTGCTGCCCCGTTTGCCCACGAGCATAAAACGTCCGGCTCACCTGGGCGCCGCCAAAGGAACGGTTCGCCAGCAGACCACCATACTCACGTGCCAGCGGCACCCCTTGCGCCACGCATTGGTCGATGATGTTCGCGCTGACCTCAGCCAGGCGATACACGTTCGCTTCCCGGGCGCGGAAGTCGCCGCCCTTGATCGTGTCGTAGAAAAGGCGGTGCACACTGTCACCGTCGTTCTGATAGTTCTTCGCCGCATTGATGCCCCCCTGGGCTGCAATGCTATGCGCGCGACGCGGGCTGTCCTGGAAGCAGAAACATTTGACCTTGTAGCCCAACTCCGAAAGCGTTGCGGCGGCGGAAGCTCCCGCGAGGCCTGAGCCCACGACGATGATGGAGAATTTCCGCTTGTTGGCCGGATTGATCAGCTTGGACTCCTGCTTGTGCTTCGACCACTTCTCGGCCAGGGGGCCGGTGGGACAATGAGCATTCAGCGCGGGATCAGCCGGGATGTTGATGGGTGAGTCGGACATGGAACGCGGGGAGGAAAAATTACTTCACGATGCCGAAGAGAACCGCCAGCGGGATGGAGCAGTTGCCGATCAGGATCAGCGCTGCAAAGGCCAGGCCGAGCGACTTGAAGATCGGTTGCGTACGCGCCGTGGAAATGCCCAGCGTCTGGAAGACACTGCCAACACCGTGGCTCAAGTGTGAGCAAAGAAGCGCAATGGCAATGATGTAAAAAAGCGAAGCCGGCCACCAGGAGAAGCCATAAACGACCATCCTGTACACATCGTGTACTGTCTCCCCATGCAGCGACGTCGTGTAAGAGCCGTAGTCATTCCCGGTATGCAGGGTGAAGTGCATCAGATGGTAAATGATAAAGGCCAGGATCGTCAGCCCGCTCAGGATCATGATCCGGGATGAACCCGAAGACTGAATATTTGTGCGGTTCATGTACTGCTCTGGACGTGAAGCCCGGTTTTCTTTCGTCAGTTGAATGGTCAGGACGATATGAATCACCACCGCCACCAGCAGGCCGATTCGCGCGACCCATAGGAGCGCTCCCATGCTTTGCAGCTTGTGCCCATACGCGTTGATCGCGTCAGGTCCCAGGAACAACAAAAGATTGCCCACCATGTGTCCCAACACAAAGCCGGCGAGGGCGAGCCCGGTCAGGGCCACAAAAATCTTTTTGCCAATGGATGAGTTGAGAAAGGTGACGATGGACTTGAACAGGGCGTTCATGGGTGAGGTGACTCGCTGCCGGGAAGATGCTGGGTGGGGCTGCACCCTAAATTTGGCGATTCAGCCCAGATACGCAAGAAGGTAAAATAAGACCTTAGTTGCAATTACGTCTCACGAAGGCCTGTTAGCCTTCGCCGTAGCAGTTCGGGATGCCAAATAACTGACGACGAAAGCTCCACCGGCACCGCCGAATGACGGAGCCACAGTTCACGCCGTCAATGAATCGGCGAGGTATCGTAAACCACCACCTTCTCCCAGAAAGTCTTGCAGGTGTCCACAAAGCGCTTGTGATGCTCGCAACCCACCTGGTAGTGCTCGTGATCTTTCAAATCCTTGAAATGCAGGAGCAGCGAGTAGTCAAAGGAGTGGTCCGTCACCGAGCGTTCTTCGGTCGGCGCGGGCTTTCCCACAAACCCGTGAACCAGGTAGGGGATTTCCTTCAATTTCAATAGCTCAGCTTCGAGCGTGGACCGTTGCTCAGGAGTGATGTCCTTCTTCAGCCAGAAATAAACGTTGTGCAGCATGGTATGGGTGAGTCAGTGCTTGTTAATGAATAAAATCTGCCACTGGCGTGACAGGCGGATTTATGGACTATTTTTGCGAGGAAGCGGCCTCTTGCAAAGCTCTTTCCTGCCTCGAAAAACATCCCTGCCGCACTGGCCACGCCTCAATGCGGCAAAAATGAAACAAAGCGGCATTCGAACTGCCCCTTGGGATTGTGGCAGCGCCACACCCAGTTCATGGCGGGCGACTGCAGCGGCTGCGGGTCGGTTTGAAGGATGCGCGTCTCCCCGTGCAGTTCCGCTCCCGGCCGCACCAACACCGACCGTGCGGCCACCGTACCAAAAAGCGTGGCCCCCGAGTTCAGCAGCAGGCTGCCCTGGCATACAAAGTTCCCCCGCGCCGTGCCGTGCACAATGATCTCATACGCATGGACTTCTTTGAGAAAATTTACTTCGCAATCCTTCAGGATTTCTATCCGCCGAGCGGAGACGCTATCCGCCACCAGATCGCTCGTCGTGTAGGACACGTCAGGCTGATTGCGGCAATCCACGGGATCCTGCGGAGTCTCCTGCACACGCGAAAGCCGCCCCATGCAGACCGGGCAGGTGGGCGTCACCGCATCGCCCCCCGTGCCAATGTCATAATAAAACTGACTGTGCTCCGGCGGCAGCTCCTCCAGCCGCGCCGCCAGCGTCACCGCGTCCACCAGTTGAATACCCTGCTCCATGGCCGCATGCCGGGCAGAAGACGTCGCCCCGTGTGGCGCCACATAAATACCCGCCGTCACCGGCATCGGCGCGACTTTCGCCATAAAACTCTCAATACACTCCAGCGTCGCCATCCACTGATTCCACGGCGCCAGCCGCACGAACGTCCGACTTTGACCGCTGGTCATGATGAACTCCGCCGCTCCGTCCTGCGAGATCTGCGTGCCACTGAGCTCAAATCCCGCGTGCGACGCTACCGCCCGCACAATCTCCGCAAAGCGTTTCCAGTCCAGCCCCGCCAGCAATTCCGGGCTCCAGCGCACCGTCGGCGCGTCGGATGTCACGGGATCGGGGTTTGGGGAATGAAGACTTGGCACGGGGTTAGGGGAGGGGAGATCTCCGCTGGCGTTTAGGCATTAAATTAAGCCCGCTACAGGGCCTTTGTCCATGGCCGAGCCAAGCCCGGGCAAAGGCAGCACTGCCGTTGTGCTTGCTCAAAAGGGCATATCCGTCCACTTTAGTTTTCCATGTCCGCTGCCGCCACCGCTCCTGTGCGTGAAGTGCAAACCCAGTTTGCGCGTATCGCCACGCCGAAGTCGCCCTTCCGGTTTTCCTCCGGCGCGGAGATGGACGACATCACCGTGGCGTATGAAACTTACGGCACGCTCAACAAGGACAAGAGCAACGCCATCCTGCTCTTCCACGCTCTCTCGGGTCATCAGCATGCCGCTGGCATTTGCAAGAGTGTGCCGAACACCGATGATCGCTGGACCGAGGACTGCGAGAACGGCTGGTGGGAGCTTTTTATCGGCCCCGGCAAGGCGCTCGATACCCGCCACTTTTTCATCATCTGCGCGAACTACCTCGGCGGGTGCTACGGCACGACCGGCCCCGCTTCCATCAATCCCACCACTGGTCGCCCCTACGGCCCTGATTTTCCGGCGGTGACCACGGCGGACGTCGTCCACTCCCAGGCACGCTTGCTCGATACCTTGGGCATCGAAAAGCTCCATGCCGTCATCGGCGCTTCCATCGGCGGCATGATGCTCCTCAGCTTCTGCACGCTTTTCCCGGACCGCGCGCGTCTCGCCATCTGCATCGCCAGCGGCCTGCGCACCACCGTGCTCGCCCGCCTGACAGTATTCGAGCAGGTCATGGCCATCGAGAACGACTCGCACTTTAATAAAGGTCACTATTACAGCGCCAAGAGCCCCGAGTACGGTCTCGCCTTGGCGCGCATGATCAGCCACAAGACCTTCGTCCATCTCGATGCCATCGAAACCCGCGCTCGCGGCGACGTGGTCCAGTCATCCGATCGTCTCGCGTGGTATCGCGTCGGGCACAATGTGGAAAGCTACATGCTCCATCAGGGGAAGAAGTTCGTGAAGCGCTTCGATGCGAACACTTATCTCCGCATCTGCGACATGTGGCTGCGCTATGATCTGCTGAGAGATGCGAATGTCTCCACCTACGCGAAGCTCTTCGAAAATTGCGCCGTCGCGGGCCAGCACTTCCTCGTCTTCAGCATCGACTCAGACTTTTGCTTCTATCCCGAAGAGCAGGCCGATCTCGTCGACGAACTGGAGGACGCAGGCGTGCCCGTCATGCACATCACCGTGCATTCGGAGAAAGGTCACGACTCCTTCCTTTTGGAACCCGCCCTCTACACGCCTCACATCTCCTATGCGCTGCGTCGCGGCGTGGAAACGATGGATGCCTGGGGCCCGCAAGAGACTTATCTTTAGGCCATGACGGCGGAGCTTTTCGCCACCTCTCCTCTCCACACCGGAGAACTCCGGGCTGGCCTGCAATGGCTGGCCGAGCGGGACGTCTTCATCGGCACCTCGTCCTGGAAATACGAAGGCTGGCTCGGCCAGCTTTACGAACTGGCGCGTTACGAAACCCGTGGGCGATTCTCCAAAGCAAAGTTCGATCGCGAATGCCTCACCGAACATGCCGAGTTCTTCCGCACCGTGTGCGTGGATGCGGGTTACTACCGCTTCCCCGATCCGGACTGGATCACGAAGCTCATGGAGCAGACCCCTCCCGGTTATCTCTTCACCTTCAAGGTCACGGATGACATCACCATGCGCACCTTTCCGAAGTTGCCGCGCTATGCGGAAAAAGGTGGCCACCGGAATCCGCATTTCCTCGATGCCGAGCTTTTCCACCGCGGCTTCCTCACGCCCCTGTATCCGTGGAAGGAACGCGTCGGGGTATTGATCTTTGAGTTCAGCCACTTCCACCCTCGCGACTTCGACCGCGGTCGTGACTTTGTGGATGGCCTCCATCATTTCCTATCCCTCCTCCCGCACGGTTGGCGTTACGGTGTGGAGATCCGGAACAAGAACCTGCTTCATCCCGATTACTTCGACTGCCTGCGCCATCATGGCGTTGCCCATGTCTTCAATCAGTGGACCCACATGCCCAATGCCATCGAACAGATGGCCCTGCCGCACAGTCAGGAATGCGCAAACTTCACCGCTGGCCGCTTCCTCCTCAAACAAGGCCGCAGTTATGAAGAAGCCGTGCAGATGTTCACGCCCTACAACGGCATCAAGGAAGCCGCCGAAGAAGCCCGCAAAGCCCTCGTGGAACTCATGGTGAAGTCCCTCGAAAGCAAACGCCACGGCAAGCCCAAGCCCACCTTTCTCTATGTCAACAATCGCTTGGAAGGCAATGCCCTCCAGACCATCTTCAACATGATCCGCATCATCTCCGGCATGGAGCCAGGCGTGCTTCCCGATCAGCCTCCCCCCGGCAATCCTCCCGCCACTTTGCTATGATTGAAAACGACATCGCCGCAAAAATGGCCGCTGATCTTCAGGCCATTGAAAAGACCTTCATGCCCTTCGGCAAATTCGGTCCTAAAGATTTTCCACCGCAGGGCGTGCCCATCTTCGATCTCCCCGTGGAATACCTTGGCTGGTTCGCCAAAAAAGGCGGCTTCCCAAAAGGCCGCCTCGGCCATCTCCTCCAGATCGTCTATCAAATGAAAGTCGACGGCTCCGACTTCGCCTTCGACCCCATGCGCAAACGCAACGGCGGCCGCACCTCCCTCCGCGAAGAACGCCCCCGCGAATGGAAAGCCAGCCAGAACGACAAGGATATCCCTTTCTAAAATCCCAAAGTGTTGAGATGGCAGTGTGACAAAGGATCTGCCTGGAAATCACTTCGTGGAAGCAGCTTTTTGGAGTGCGTGCGGCAAGCGAAGCGCGACGCCGCTTTGTGGTTGGAGGAGCTTGCTCCGACGGGGTGCGGAGCCGACCCACCCCTGACATCTCTCCGCCCCCAACTATTCCCAGGCGAAGCCGTTTGGAACGCTGCGGGTTCGCTTCGCGGCTTCGCAGGACACAGCTTTGGCAACAACGCCTCGTAACCATCACTCCATCACTCCATCACTCCATCACTCCATCACTCCATCACTCCATCACTCCATCACTCCATCACTCCATCACTCCATCACTCCATCACTCCATCACTCCATCACTCCATCACTCCATCACTCCATCACTCCATCACTCCATCACTCCATCACTCCATCACTCCATCACTCCATCACTCCATCACTCCATCACTCCATCACTCCATCACTCCATCACTCCATCACTCCATCACTCCATCACTCCATCACTCCATCACTCCATCATGCGCCGCCCTCACTCCCCAACCACCGCCACCACGACCCCTCGCGTATGAGCCGCCCGCCGGTGCTCAAACAAATAAATCCCCTGCCACGTCCCCAGCGTCATCCGCCCATCCACCACCGGGATCACCTCACTCGTCCTCGTCAACACCATCCGCAAATGACTTGGCATGTCATCCGGCCCTTCATCCGTGTGCACGAAATACGGCGTGTTCTCCGGCACCAGATGCTCAAAGAACGCATGCAGGTCCGTCCGCGCCGACGGGTCCGCGTTTTCATAAATCACCAGACTGCAACTCGTGTGCTGCACAAATACCGTCGCCGTCCCCGTCGTGATATTGCTGGCCTGCACAATGCGCCGCACCTGATCGGTGATTTCATAAGTACCCTTTCCACGGGTATTAACACGAAAGCTATCGGCATGCGCAGACATAATTGCCCAAACCCATAGCGAACCTTCGCCCGCAGTCCTGCGATTTCTTCAAAGGAGCGCGAGCGTCCCGCCCGTGCCACAGCACAAAACCACACCCAAAAACGCAGCACCTTCTTTTGACTCCCTCAACAGCAGCTTCAGTTCTTCGCCCGTTTTTTAGGTGATCGCATGAATCACCTGCTGACTCGCAATTGAGGTGATCTCAAATAAAGATTCCATGTAGCGACCGCAGGAGCGCCAAAGGCGCGTCTCATACCAGCCTGGGGTTAGCGAGGCAACGACGAGCGTAACCCCAGGTGATACATAGGAACGGAAGAGCGCTGAAAGTGCGGCTCATAACGGCTTCTTGATCTTGGGCGCCATATTCTTCTTGGTACTCACCTCAGCCGCCTTCTTGGTAGCAGCTTTCTTCTTCACCTTCGGCTTCGCACTCCGCTTCGTCGCCTCCCACGCCAGCACCGCCCACGGCTTCAGCTTCTGCTCATTGATCATCGCCGACTCCGGCGGCTCATAGTACCGGGACACAATCGTCTTCCCATCGCGCTCCCCAAAAACAAACGGCTCACACCCGCGCTCTACGAACTGCTGCACCGTCAGGTCATCCGTCCGCAGATAACAGCGATCCTCCGCCACCAATGCAAACATCAGCCCCTCCTTAAAAATCCCATGTCCCCCAAACATCCGCCGCGCATGCACCCCACCAAGCGGAGTGAGGAGATCAAGAAGCGATTCAACGTAAGCAGAAGCGGACATGAGCTTTATAGGAAGGAGTGAAAATTGCTGTATCCGCAGTGACGTGTTAGGCAGTTGGGTATAGTGCAGCGACGAAGGCCGAGAAAGAGGGAAAAGCCTCTCTCCAATAGTTCCCGCTATTGTTCGCGGCCCACTCCGAAGCTACTACCCTAGGGTCATCAAAGCTGGTGCGATAGTCTAACGCGATGGCAACATCATCCCCAGCGTAACGGTTGATAGCAATGAACACGGACAAATCTGCGTCGAGCCAGGGAAGGGGACGTTCCTCACTACTGTTTCCGCGATACAAACGGAACAACTTGGATGTGTCTGGATGGTCGGCGAGCGAGCCCCTCGACTCCCGGCGCAGGCTCTCTTCAGAAAGCAGGAAATCAAGCGGATCCCGTACAAATGGAACAAGCTCAGAAAGTTGGGCATCCTCGGGCTGCCGCCAGCGGGCTTCGGCGATCAAACGCACCAACAGGGGAGGGAGGGGAAGTCGATTTGAAGGAGGGTTCACGTGTTCAACTTCCCTAACAACTCGTCGGCTCATGCCGCGCCAGTTTCACCGCATGCGGAATCGCTCCCATCACATAACTCAGACACTCCACCGCCCCCTGCGGTTTCCCCGGTAACGCCACCACAATCGCACCCTTCACCGCCGCCGCCAGACAACGGCTCAATATCGCATTCGGCGTGGATGCCATGCTGCGCGCCCGCATCACCTCACCGAAGCCCGGCAACTCCACACGCATGATTTCGCGGATCGCTTCCGGCGTCACATCCCGCTCTGCCATGCCCGTGCCTCCGGTAGTCAAGATCAGCCCGCAGCCCTGCGCCACGAAAGACCGGATCGCCTGTTGAATCCCAGCAATTTCATCCGGCACCACCCCCTCCGCCAGCACCTGCCAGCCTTGCTCCTCCACCGCCTGCTTCAACATCGGCCCCGCCTCATCCACATACACCCCCTGACTCGCACGATCCGACACTGTGATGATACCCACCGTGATCGTCACGCTGGGCTTGGAAACAGGGACAGGCACAGGAGCGTGAGCGGTGAGGGGACTATGAAAAGCTGGGTTCATGAATGCAGACGTATGGATGAGACAATATCGGCTTAAAGAAACACTGCAAAAAAACTTCGCTTGCCGAACACTCTCTAAACCTCCCCATATCGCTCCAGGACACTGACGCCGTAGAACGAGTTTCCAAACTCGTTGGGCAGGCCCCCCAATCAATACTCACCCCCAACACCGGATAGCACCCACCATCCGGGCAAAACATCGAAGCCTTCTCCGTCGCCCCCACTGTCCCGATTCCGCACTCCACTCCTCACGACTTCGTCTTGCTCACCAGATGTATCCCGTCAAGACGCATCGCCTTGTCCACCGCCTTGCACATGTCGTAAATCGTCAGCAGCGCCACCGACACCGCCGACAGCGCCTCCATCTCCACCCCTGTCTGCGCCACCGTCTTTGCCGTGGCCGTGGCCGTGATGCCATCCGGCGTCACCGCGAAATCCAGACTCACACTGCTCAGCGCGATCTGGTGGCACAACGGGATGAGATGCTGTGTCATCTTCGCGGCTTGGATGCCGGCGATGCGCGCCACCGGCAGCACGTCCCCCTTCTGGATCAGATGATTGTTGATCAATTCCAGCGTAGCAGGCGCCAGGTGGATCCGGCCTGTCGCTACCGCTTCACGCGTGCTGACCGGCTTTTGGGTGATGTCCACCATCGTGGCTTCACCTTGTTCATTGATGTGCGTAAACATGGGTGGAAAACAGGTTAGGGGAATGATGATAAGGCCGTCCCGGGCTCCGAGGCAACTGCGCAAAATGCAGTGGTAGTTCGGGGGAGGGTTGGGGCGCTGGTAATAGGAATCGTCTTTCAGGCGGCAGCCCGGCTTTCACGTGTTTTCCAACTAAAGCCAATGATGTGGCAAACGTAGCAAAAACCACTCAGGACCGCCGAAAGAGTTGCAACATAATGATCAGCATAAAACACACGACGAACACCATCATGCACCGATGGCCGAAGCGGCGCAACCTTATAGGGAGGAGCTTATCAGCGTGCATGCCTGATTTGAGACGGCCATCCCATCGGCTCAGCATGTAGAAGGAGCCCACGATGCTATAGACGAATGTTCCTAGGCACGAAACGAAACCGATCATCCAAACGATAAAGATCAAATCTTCCATGGATTTTGTTGAGTCGCGAGCGGTCAGTCACGTCCTTTCATTTGAGATATTTATCTGATGAGATTCTAGCGAGCAACATGTAGTCGCGAGCCACCAGCGACAACCAGCTATGAAGCCCGATGAAGAACTGAGTCGGTTTATTATCTTTCCACGTTAAGCAGTCGCGTTATGGCGTCAATGGCCACACCTGCATTCAGCTGTACCTCAGATTCAACTCCAATACGTCTCCTCAAAAACCGCTCATTCCAATGCAGGCACAAAGAGAGCCCCTTGCCGCCACTATCGTTCCCGCACTCCGCCCCAAACGGCCCCACCGCCACACCCATCTCCCTCAAACCGTTCGTTCCAAAAGACGGCAACACTCCCGCCGCACTTCCCGCCATCACACACTCCCGCACCTGCACCAACGACTTACACCCATACGCCGCCTGAAAATCACCCAAGGCCTTCCCCAGCGCTGCCCGCACACCCTGATCTATCTCTCCCTGACCCCTACTCACCGCGAACGGGAACTGGCTCACCGCTGCTGCGTCACTGGCGCTTATTCCCTCCAGTGCCTGACATTGCCGCATTAGTGGCTCCGGCACACACAGCTTCAGCACCAACTGCCCCAGATTCCTGCGCGCTAGGCCTGAGGGAATGGCATCTTCCGGCAGTATGCCGAAATCCAGGCTCCCATCTCTGACCTTCTCCACAATCTCCTCGCTCCTCAGACAAGCGAACGACAGCGCCGCCCCGCCCAATGCCTGCCGGATCCCCGCCCCATTGGGTAGCACCACCCATTGCAGCACACTTTCACTTGTCCCGATCCGGAACACCTTTACCCCCCCTCGCTGCCTCCCCAAAAAATCACCCAGGTTTTGCAGATGCTGTTGCACCAGCACCGCCAGTTCCCGGCCTGCCTCCGTAATCCTGATACCGTTGCCACGAGGCCGCGTCAGTTCTACCCCAAAGAACACCTCCAGTTCCCGTATTTGCCGGGCAATCTGGCTTTGCTTGGCCTCATCATGTGGCGCTGCTTTTGCAATGCTGCTCCTCTCGGCGACTAAGAGGAAACTTCTCAAACGGTCCAGGGAAAGACCACTCAAAAGTCGATTCGTGTTCTCCATTCCGTACTACGTAGTCAGTGCTGAAAAAGGGATATTGAGTTTCCGCAGGCAGCAGCCGGTTTGGGCAGCAAAAAGATGCTTTGGCAGAGCCGGAGCCAAAAGAGCCCAAAAAGCCTCAGCCACTTGTTGAGGTTCCAGGCTACTGCTGCCATTGCCAGGTTGATTTGGTCACCAGCAAAGCCTTTAAGCAGACACCTGCTCATGCGGTAGTCCGCTTTGAGGTGGCTGATCACCGGCTCAATGGCTGCTCTTCTTCTGAAGCATTGTCGTAGCTGCTGAGTTCTTCGTTTGGACTGGCCCTTGGCACGAGGGCCTGGCGCCAACACCTCGGTGCGCCCCACCCATTTCTGGCCTCGATATCCCCGGTCCACAATGACCGCCTTCGGCACTTTCTGCTGAACCAGTTGCGCTTTGGCCAACACTTCAGGCAGGGTATGCCCGTCATACTGATTGGTGGCATGTGCCACCGCTGCCACGATGATCCCGCCCGTCTTGGTCATCGCCAGGGACGCCTTGGTGCCAAACTCATACTTCTTAGTCGTCTTGCCTTTGGCCACACAGTAAACATGCGGTTCATGCAGCGAGTAAATCTTGTCCCCGTCGCTGCGCTTCTGCTGCAGGACTCTCTGGTAAAGGGCAAAACGTGGCTCCAACTCGTGCGCCACCTGTGCAGGCAGCTTGCGGGTCAGTTCCCTCACCAAAGTTCCCGCGATGGTCTGCATGCGTCTGACGCCCTTATCGGCCTTCTGACGCTGCTGCTTGTCTCGGTGGAAGCGTTGCATCCTCACACACTGCTTCAACTCTTTGCCATAGCTCCGTCTTAGCTTGATGCCGTGATCGTCGGCCAGCTTCCAGCAGTGCTGGATGATCTTGCCATACTGCTTGCTGTCCACCGGATGGGTGATGTTCTTCTCCTGCACCGTGCTGTCGATCACCAGTTGGGGTTCCTGGGCGGCTTCGCCATGGAGCTTCGCACTGATGCCTAACAACTGCTCGACACCTTCTGGACCGATACGGTGACGAAAATAAACCAGATCACTGGGATCACAGGGCAGTTCCCACTGAAAGTGCTCCATGCCTGAGAAGTGCTGCCAATAGGGGTTCTCCACCCAGCGCTGCACCACGGCCTGATCACTGAGGTCGTGCATCTGCTTGAGCAACAGCAATGAGATCATCAGCCGGATGGGTTTGGCGGGCCGTCCCGTGTTGCTGTAACGGGACGCAAACATCGCTTCCATCTCCTTCCAGGGCAGCGTTGCTCCCAGCTTGCGCAGCGGATGGCGTGGATCGCACTGCTCCTCCAAGGTTTGCATCAAAAAGCTCTTCTGCTGATCCTGAAGTTGCCGGTGCTTCATGCTAATTGAAATCGACCGGCTTTTGCGCCCAGTCGCGTCCTTTCCGGTCGTTTTTATCGCACACTCATCCTCAGTATTCCAGCTTCCTCCCTAGGAGAAGGTGGGTTTTTCAGGGGCGACTACGTAGTACGGGAAAACGCGAGTTCCTACACGCCCGAGGCCCCCTTGGCGCCAAAATGGGCCAGTTCAAACACGCAATCCCACTCACGAGGCCAAGAACAGCCCTCCCTCAGAAAGGCCTCATCATTGCAATTAGCCCACGGTGGTGCATCCTCCCGACCCTTTTTATGTCCGAATTGAGCAAGCACTACATGCCAGCCGAAGTCGAGGAACGCTGGTACCATTATTGGCTGGAACACAAGTGTTTCACCGCCGTTGCCGAGCGCGTGTCACCCCAGCGGCCTGCTTATTCCATCGTCATCCCGCCTCCAAATGTGACGGGCATCCTGACCCTCGGTCATGTGCTGAACAACACCATCCAGGACATCTTGGCACGCCGTGCCCGCATGTTGGGCAAGGAAGTGCTGTGGCTGCCCGGCACCGACCATGCCGGCATTGCCACGCAGAACGTGGTGGAAAAAGCCCTCAAAAAGCAGGGCGCCATGAAGCACCGGAACGACCTGGGCCGCGAAGCCCTCGTGGAGAAGATCTGGGAATGGAAGGTGAAGCACGGCGGCATCATCATCCAGCAGCTCAAGAAAATCGGTGCCTCCTGCGACTGGAGCAAGGAACGCTTCACCATGGACGAGGACTACTCCCAGGCCGTGCTGGAAGTGTTCGTGGATCTTTACAAAAAGAAGCACATCTACCGTGGCAAACGCATGGTGAACTGGTGCCCTGCCTCCCTCACCGCCATCAGCGATGAGGAAGTAGAGATGCGGCAACAGAACGGCTTCATGTATCATTTCCAAGTGGAAGTGGTGGAGAAGCCCGGCACCTGGCTGACCATTGCCACGACACGTCCGGAAACCATCCCGGGAGATACGGCCATCGCCGTGAGCCCAAAAGACGAGCGCTACAAGCACCTCGTGGGCTTGCACGTGCGCCGACCGCTGCCGCTGGAGAATCAGGCGCACATCCCCATCGTGGCGGATGAGCACATCGATCCGGAATTCGGCACCGGTGTGCTGAAGGTGACCCCGGCTCATGACAAAGCGGACTTTGAAATCGGCCAGCGCCACAAGCTGGAGCCGATCGACATCATGCACCCCGATGGTGTCATGAATGATCTGGCAGGTCGCGATCTGGCCGGGCTGGAGCGATTTGAAGCGCGCAAGAAGGCCGTGGAATTGCTCCGCGAATCCGGCTCCCTGCAAAAGGAAGAACCCTATCAAAACAATCTGGGATACTCGGAGCGCGGCGGCGTGCCCATCGAACCCCGGCTCAGCGAGCAGTGGTTCCTGAAGTATCCGAGCCAGGAAGAGTCCCGCGCCGTGGTGGCGGATGGCAACATGCGCTTCTTCCCGGATCGCTGGGCAAAGGTGTATGACCACTGGATGGGCAATCTCCAGGATTGGTGCATTTCTCGTCAGGTGTGGTGGGGTCACCGCATCCCCGTGTGGCACAAGCGTGTGATTATCAATGACTACCAGATCGACGCGGATGTGTTTGGCTGGAGCGGTCTGGATTACAGCTTTGAAAAGAACGAAGAGGCGGGCCGCGTGGTGCGTGTGGTGCGCGTGCGCGACAATCTGGAGATCGATCCTGCCGACTACGGCTTCCGTGACTCCGAAACGAAGGACGACAAGGATGTGTTCGACGTCTATGTGGCCACGGCCAATTCCGACGAAGGCATCCATCTGGAGCGTCATGGCTTCCAGCAGGATCCGGACGTTCTGGACACGTGGTTCTCCAGCTGGCTCTGGCCTTTCGCGACCATGGGCTGGGCCAACAACGAAGCGCAGGATGATCACAACAAATTCCTGAAGACCTTCTACCCGACCACCGATCTGGTGACCGGGCCGGACATCATCTTCTTTTGGGTGGCCCGCATGATCATGGCCGGCTATGAGTACAAGGGTGAGATGCCGTTCAAGAACGTGTACTTCACCGGCATCATCCGTGACAAGCAGGGCAAGAAGATGAGCAAGTCTCTGGGGAACTCCCCGGATCCGTTGGAACTCATCAGCAAATACAGCGCGGATGCGCTGCGCTTTGGCATCATGCGCAGCGCGCCGCTGGGCCAGGACATTGCCTATGATGAGAAGAACGTGGAACTGGGCCGCAACTTCTGCACGAAGCTGTGGAACGCCGCGCGCTTCCGTCAGATGCAGGGAGAAAGCTCGGAGGCGGAGATTGATCCCGCCAAGCTGACCAGCGATGACCGCTGGATCTTGTCACGTCTCAGTCAGGCCATCGACGAAGTGTCCCAGGCACTGGATGAATACCGCTTTAGTGATGCCACGCAGACGCTGTATCGCTTCCTCTGGACGGAGTATTGCGACTGGTATCTGGAAGCGTGCAAAGCCGTATTGCTGGTGAACCCCGGCGAAGAAGCTCATCCGGGCCGCGACAATACCCTGGCGGTGATGGACTTCGTGCTGGCGCAGACGCTGCGTCTCTTCCATCCCTTCCTGCCTTTCATCACGGAAGAGCTTTGGCAGGGCATGGGCTTTGCCAAAGAGATGCCGCACGATCAGGGTGGGCAGACCATTATGTATGCTCCGTGGCCACAGGCTTTCACGGAAGAGGAGAAGGCTTACTTCCAACTGGATACGCTCACGGAGAAGCTCGCAGAGGACAAGCAGACCACGGTCAACATGGGCCGTGGGCTCAAGAACGACTTCAACATCCCGAGCAACAAGCGGGTGAAGTTTATCCTGAAGCCGAACGAAGGCATGCCGGATCATGAGATCAATGTGCTGCGCATTTTTCTCAATGCCGAACCGCTCGAGGTGGTAGACGCGGATCATGTGCCAACAAAGGGCACACCCACAGCGTTGACGCCGCTGGGGCAACTCTTCCTGCCTTTGGCCGGGCTGCTGGATGTGGCTGCGGAACGGACTCGCCTGAACAAGGAGATCGCGAAAGCGAACAGCGAACTGGAGAAAGTCCGGACGAAGCTCGCCAGCCCGGGCTTTGCCGACAAGGTTCCCGCCGCCGTGCTGGAAGACCATCGTCAGCGCGAACAGAACTGGGCCAGCCTCGTGGTGAAGCTCACTGAAATGTTGAAGGCTCTGGAATAGTCCAGAGCTTCAATCAGCGAAGCGATGGACCGTCTGGACTCAGCCATTGCCAATGCCCGCAGTCATCTGCTGGCCTTGCGCAATGAGGCTGGCCATTGGGAAGGGGAGCTTTCCAGCAGCGCTCTTTCCACTGCAACCGCCATCGTCGCTTTGACGATGGTAGATGCAGAAGTGCACCGTGAACGTGTCGCACGTGGAACCTCATGGTTGCTGACGAATCAACATGCCGATGGCGGCTGGGGAGATACGACCATCAGCAAGAGCAATCTGTCCACCACGCTGCTGGTGTGGTCGGCCTTGCACTTGGCAAAGGTGGAGGATGGCGTGTGGCGGACGCGGGCGGATGCCTGGATTCTGGAGCGCACGGGTTCACTGGAGCCGCGTCGTATCGCAAAGGCCGTGATCGCTCGATACGGCAAGGATAAAACGTTTTCTGTCCCGATCCTCATGCTCTGCGCCATCTGCGGGAAGATGGGTTCCGAACGAGAAGCGTGGCGTCTGGTCTTGGCGCTACCGTTTGAGTTGGCTGCTTTGCCGCGTCAGTGGTTCGGCGCTGTTGGTCTACCAGTGGTAAGTTATGCGCTTCCGGCTTTGATCGCCATTGGTTATGCGCGGTTTTATCATTGCGCACCGGCCTGGTGGAATCCGCTGCGTTGGCTGCGAGGTCTGTTATGGCCGCGCATCCGGCCCATGTTAAGGACGCTGCAGCCTTCGACGGGCGGTTACTTGGAAGCCACGCCGTTGACGAGTTTCGTCACCATGGCCCTGGCTTCGGCGGATCAAAAGCATCATCCCTGCGTCCCGGAAGCCGTACGGTTTTTGATCGCGTCGGAACGGCCCGATGGAAGCTGGCCTATCGATACGAATCTGGCCACCTGGGTCACAACCGGAGCGGTGCGGGCACTGGCGGTTGCTGGAGAAAACTCGTCACTTGATTTGCAGCCAGTGACCGACTGGCTGATCCGGCAGCAGTATCAGGTCATTCATCCTTTCACGAATGCGGCGCCCGGCGCCTGGGCTTGGACGGATCTGCCCGGTGGTGTGCCCGATGCGGATGACACGAGCGGAGCTTTAATCGCTTTGTCGCATCTTCTAACCACTAATGAGCAACGCCTGGCGCTGGCTGACCGGGCCGGGCAAGCTGTGACGTGGTTGCTGGATTTACAAAACCGCGATGGCGGCGTTCCGACATTTTGCCGGGGATGGGGAACCTTGCCGTTTGACCGGAGCACACCGGAGATCACAGCGCATGCCATGCTGGCCTGGTCAAAGTGGGAAGGTTATTTGCCCGAGGACTTGCGGCTGCGGATTGATACGGGACGGAGGGACGCACTGCGTTATCTGGCCCGAGAGCAGAAGCCGGATGGTTCCTGGGTGCCGTTGTGGTTTGGGAACGAACATGCCGAAGGCGAGGAGAATCCGGTACATGGGACGTCCATGGTGGTGATGGGGTTGAGCGAGGGACGCACACCGCTGGATGAAGCAGGGAAGGCCATGCTGCGGAAAGCTGTGGCGTTTTTGCTGGAATGTCAGGACAAAGCGACCGGTTGTTGGGGCGCAGAGAAGGGCGTTCCGGGGACGATTGAAGAGACGGCCAATGCACTGCAGGCGCTGATCGCATACGCGGCTTTGCGTGAACAGGATCTGGCAGAGCTTCAAGGCGCCGTTCGCCTCGGAACAAACTGGCTCTTGGAAAAGACCCAGGAAGGCACGGCCTTTGAGGCCGCACCGGTAGGGCTCTACTTCGCCCGCCTTTGGTACCATGAAGAGATGTATCCCATCATCTGGACCTTGGCGTCATTGGCGAGAGCCAGGAAGCTGCTCGCTCAAGAATAGACGGCAATCACAGGGCGGTGCTGGAGTCTTCGCGTTCGAGCTTGCCGATTTTCTTTTTGATGGCTTCCAGTTTCACGGTCATTTCGTGAAGGTCCTTGAGGCATTCGCCCATGGTCTCGGGGGCGTTGAGGCCCGGGAGGGCGGGATGAATTTTCATGAACTGGAGCGCGATGGTTTTGGCGGCTTCGCGGATTTGGGCAATGGCGGCGGGGCGGTCCATGAGGGAGGAAGGAATGAAGGGTGTTGTTAGCGGATGAAGTAGCTGAGGTTCTCGAGTTCGAGAGCGAGGTCGACGTTGTTGACGATGACGTTTTTAGGGACTTCGAGGACGACGGGAGAGAAGTTGAGGATGGCCTGGATGCCGGCTTCCACCATGCCGTTCACCACCTCTTGGGCGTGCTGGGCAGGGACTGCCAGGATGGCCATTTTGATCTGGTGTTCGCGGATAAAACCGATGAGAAGTTCGGCCTCGAGCACCGGGATTTTCTGGGTTTTGGCACGCGCCGGGTTGGGGCGGGCGTCGAAGGCGGCGACGATTTCGAATCCCTCGCGCTGGAAGCCGCCGTAGCGGAGGAGGGCGGAGCCGAGATTCCCGACGCCGATCAGGATGACGGGCTGCAGTCGGGAACTGCCCAAGACTTCTGCGATGGCGCCGCTGAGGGCGCTGACATTGTAGCCGAGGCCGCGGGTGCCGAATTGACCGAAGTAGGTCAGGTCCTTTCGGAGCTGGGTGGGTTTGACGCCGGCGGCTTTCGCCAGCGCTTCGGAGGAAACGGTGTCCAGTTTGTTGTCGCGCAGACGCTGCAGGCACCGCTGGTAGATCGAGAGGCGGTAAACAGTTTTTCGGGGGATTTCTGTCTTTGACATCGAATGTTTGTGAAAAGTCACAAACTAGACAGCAAAGTCAATGCGTGTGTTCAGACATCAGTCGAAATTTCGGGAACGGAAATTTTACCGCGAAGGCGCGAAGTTTTTTAAGGAGGAAGGGTTAACCACGAAGATGCGCAGTCACGAAAGTTTTGGGAGCGGCCGCTCGGTGCGCTGGGATTTTGGGGCGGATGTCGTCTAAGCTTTTTGCTGCGATGGTTCCTCGGAAAAAAAACAGCCCCGCCCGGGGTGGGTGAGGCTGAAGAGATAAAAACGGATGGAGATGAAGCCGGGGCTTACTGGTAGGAGGATTCCACACGCTTGGCCACGTCGAGGTAACCATAGTCGTTGTTGTAGATTTCCTTCATGCAGTTCAGGTACTCGTCCATCTTGCCAACCTTTTGGTAGATGATGCCGAGAGAGTAGAGGAGATCCTTCTTCTCGTTGTTGAAGATCGAGATTTCCTTCACCGCTTCCTGCATGGCGTTGATCGCCAAATCGCTCATGTTCAGCGCGCCGAAGCATTTGCCGAGCATGAGGAGCGCCTTGTTGCGGATGTGCGGGTTGCTCTTGGCCTGCTGGAGTTCAGGAATGGCTTCGCGATATTGCTCGGCTTGGAAGAGCACGGTTGCGTAGTCGAAACGGTATTGCTTGTCCGTCGGATTGCGCTCGACCTTCGATTTCGCCTCGGCAATGAGGGTGGAGAGGCGTTCCAGCTTGATGGCCCGGATCTGCTCTCTCTTTTCTTCAATGTCCGGCGCATGAGGATCGGCTTCGATCTCAGCCTCCATCTGCTGGATCTGAATTTCGGCGACCTTGTTCCGGGTGTGCTCCACGCGGCCGTGTAGCGTTACGTCACCGGGGTTGAGCTGGGCAGCCCACTCGTAGTAGCTCAACGCGCTGACGTGGTCTTCCATCTTGTCATACAAGTCGGCAATGCGCTTGACCACGTTCACATTGTTCTGATCGCGCTCATACTCGACGAAGTACTGGGCGAGGAGATTCTCCATCTGCTCCCGCGTCATGCCTTGCTTGGCGGCCATTTCCAACTGGGCTGCCTCGTCTTTATTCTTCATGGCGCCGCGAACGCCTTCTTCGCCCTGCCAGCCCTGGCGTAGCATGGATGTCTTGGCGGCTGCATCCTTGTCGCCCTTGATGGCGTCCATGTCCTTGGGGTCGACCTTCAGGATGTTGCGGAAGACCTCGCTGGCTTTTTCAGGCTGATCGCAGGCCATGTAATGCTGGGCCAGCGTGTGCATGTTGCGCGTGTTGCTGTTGTGCCCTTCGCGGATCGTTTCCAAGGCAAACGCAGCAAGGTCATTCTTGCCCAAGCGCATGGCCAGGTCATAGAGCGACTGGTTGGCATTGATATTGTAAGGGTCCTTCTGGAAGACGTTCTCCTCGAGTTCGAGAATGGCCGCCCAAGGGTCCTTCTTACCACCGGAGGAGAGTTTCAGTCCGCCGAGGCCCAAACCGCCACCAAACAGGCCTTTCTTCTGGCCGCGCACCTTCTCAGCTTCGGCACGGCGGAGGAGTTTCCGTCCTTCGAGGAAATCCGGAACCTGAGTGACGACTGACAAGATGAGATTGATCGCGTAATCAAAATTCTTGAGTTGATAAGAGCTGACGCCCTTCAGCCACAGATTTTTGATTTGCGGCGCAAGGTCCGCTTCGCTCATCGCGCCAGGTTCAGCTTTGGTATTAAAAGTCGCTATGTTGCTCATTTCTTCGGGGTTGGGGCGGAGGGAATAGAAGTATCAGTCGTATCGCGTCCCGTCAGCATGGCAGAGAGATTCTTCCACTCATTCTGGAAGCCGGCGCTGAAGCCCTTCCAGGCAAAGCCATGCTCGAAAGCCACCATCCAGGAGTAGGTGGCTACGATAAACAAAGCTATCCAAAGGATCCGGGCAAAAAAGCGCATGGACGAAATTATTTTTTAAGGCAATTCGGTGGTTTCGTCCAGCCCTGAGTTATCTGCAGGAGGTTTCGAACTGTTGAGTATCAAAAAAATGCCGCTCCGGGTTGGGAGCGGCAAAAGATTTTGAAGGACGGGACGCTGCGACGGTTAGTGCTGGTTGCAGAACTCTTCGAAGCGGTCCATGCCGCCGTTGATGATGTCCAGGCTGGTCGCGTAGCTGAAGCGGATGGTGTAGTCTTCACCGAAGGCAAGACCGGGGACGACTGCCACCTTTTGCTTGCTGAGGAGTTTTTCGGCAAAGTTGATGGATTTGATGCCGATGGGCTCAATGTTCACCAGGAAGTAGAAGGCGCCCTGAGGCTCCACGACGCGGACATTCTTGATAGCCTGGAGACGGCTAAGCATGAACTCGCGGCGGACGTTAAATTCTTCACGCATGTCCGCGACCACCTGCTGGTCGCCAGTGAGAGCGGCGATTGCGCCGTATTGGGCGAAGGTGGTGGGATTGGAAGTGGTGTGGCTCTGGATGGTGTCGATGGCCTTGGCGATTTCTTTGGGAGCCGCTGTGTAGCCGAGGCGCCAGCCGGTCATGGCATAAGCCTTGGAGAAGCCATTGATGGTGATAGTGAGATCACTGACTTCCTTGCCGAGGGATGCGATGCTGACGTGTTCCTTGTCGCCGTAGACGAGCTTCTCGTAGATTTCGTCGGAGAGGATGACGATGTCTTCACCGACGGCGATTTCGGCGATCTTCTCCAATTCGTCCCTGGTGTACACACCGCCGGTGGGGTTGCCAGGGCTGTTGATGATGATCATCTTGGTGAGGGGGGACATCGCCTCCTCAAATTCTTCCGGGGTGATCTTCCAGCCGTTCTCGGCCTTGGTTTCCACGAAGACGGGCACGGCGCCGACCATGCGGACCATTTCAGGGTAGCTGGTCCAGTAAGGGGCGGGGATGATGACTTCGTCGCCAGGATTACAAACGGCGAGGATGGCGTTGTAGCAGGAATGCTTCGCGCCGCAGTTCACGCTGATCTGAGAAGGCTCGTAGGACAGGCTGTTGTCCACGCTGAACTTGGTGGCGATGGATTCCCGCAGTTCAAGCAGGCCGGCGCTTTCGGTGTAGCGGGTTTTGCCATCCTGAAGGGCCTTCACCGCTGCAGCGGTGATGTGCGCCGGGGTATTAAAGTCAGGCTCGCCGGCGCCAAAGTTAAGAACGTCAACGCCCTGTTTTTGCAAAGCTTTGGCCTGGCTGGTAATCGAGAGCGTCAGGGAAGGCGAAAGCTGGGCGATGTGTTTAGCAATGAGGTCCATGATGGGTGGCGGTTGAAGATATGAAAGGGGGGGAGTAAAAAGGACAACAATGCCGCTTTGTCAACGACAGTGAAGCAAAAGCGCTGTCATGAAGGGATGACGGGGAGTCGATCATTTCGTGGCGAGACGGCCGGCCGCGCTCACCCATTTCCCTTTTGTGACGACTTTGTGGAACTCGATTCCAGCATTCTTTCCAGCGGCGAGACAGTCCTCCGCCTGGGTCTTGAGAATGCCTGAAACAAGGATGATGCCGTCCTTCTTTACCGAGCGGGCGATCTTGCCAAAGGTCTTCTCGAGAATGGTGCTGAAGAGGTTGGCCGCGACGCAGTCCCAACGAATGGAGGGCTTCCATTTGAGAACATCAACCTGCTCCAGTGTGATGCGACGAGTGCGGTTTCTTTTCAGATTATGGCGGGCGACTTCGACGGCTTTCGGATCGAAGTCGCAGGCCCAAATGTCGGTGGCGCCACAGATCTCCGCTGCGATGGCCAGGACGCCACTGCCGGTGCCGAGATCTGCCATGGTCCAGGATTTGCCAGCGCGGGAGTCGGCGAAGTCGCTGAGGAGACGGAGGACGCTGGCGGTCGTGGCGTGATGGCCTGTGCCAAAGGCCATGTCTGGTGGAATGCTGATAAGTTTCCGCTGCGGGTGATCCTTTTGCAGTGCGGCCAAACCTTGAGCGGATTTTTCAGCCGTGATGAGCAGATTTTCCCGAACCTTCACGGGTGGGGGAAGCTCGCGATCTAATGCGGCCCAATTCTGAGATTTGAGTTGCCGGACGGAACCACCAAACTGCTTCTGAGCGGCAGCGGCCTCGCCCTTCTTTTCGCAGTAGAGTTCCACGCGGATGGTGGTTTTGCCTGCGAGCCGTGAGATGACAAGGCGGGCATCGCTGGCGAAGCGCTCCTCCCAAACGTCGAGCCATTTGACGGTGGACAGTTTTGACCAAACAAACATCGAGCAGCGTACTCGGGCCTCTTGCGTCGTCATCCAGAGAATTGGCGAGATGAATTCTCAAAATCGAGAAAACGTGATTGACAGGAGTTATAAATTTATTAAATTCTCTTAAAATTTAACTTTTCGTCAGTAAAGTAGCTAGCAAACTTTCAAACCAATACCTTTTATGGCAAAAGTGGTAATCATTGATGACGAAGCTTCAATTTTGGAGCTTATGACCAAAGTGTGCCGCAGTATGGGGCACGAGGTCCAAGGAACCCAAACTGGAGCGGAAGGTCTCGCGACGATTCGTGCGAGCAAGCCAGATTTGGCGATCGTCGATTTGCGTATTGGCGACATGGATGGGCTGGACGTGATCCAGAAATGCCGGGAAATTTCTCCGCAGACGGCCATCGTGATGGTGACCGGGTACGGGACGGTGGAGACGGCGGTGGAAGCGATGCGTCTGGGCGCCTTTGATTACATCACCAAGCCTTTTGAGCTTCCCGACCTAAAGCGGACGATTGAGCAAGGCTTGGGCAAGCGCCTGACGGCGGCGACAACCGGTGCGAAGTCTCCAGAGCCTGATCAAGGTGTGAAGATCGTGGGGAACAGCGCTCCGATGCAGCGGATTCTGGGAATCATCCAACGTGTGGCAGATAACAACAGCCCTGTGCTGCTGGAAGGTGAATTCGGTGTGGGCAAACAACTGATCGCCCGTGCGTTGCATGAAACGAGTTCGCGGGTGGCGGCTCCGTTCAAATCCCTGCAATGCAGTGCACTGCCTCCGGATCTGCTGGAAGCTGAGTTGTTCGGCCATGGGAATATTCAAAATAGTGTCTTTGCCCGGACGCGTGGGGGCACGATTCATTTGGCCGAGATTCACTATTTGCCGATGCGCTTGCAGGCGCAGCTGAATGCGCTGCTGGAGCAGACGCTCAATGGAGGTCAAACAGGACAGGCATTGAACTTCCGTCTGATCACTTCGACGACGCATCATTTGGAAGATGACATTCGCGATGGGAAATTCCGTGAGGATCTCTATTACAAGATCTCGGTGGTGCCTTTCGCGATTCCGCCATTGCGGGAACGTCGCGAAGACATTCCGCTTTTGACGGAGCATATCCTGCGTGAGCAGGCGCATCGTTCAGGAAGTCCGATGAAGAAGCTGGAGCCGTATGCGCAGGAGTTTTTGGAGAAGTATTCCTGGCCTGGTAATATCAGCGAGCTGCGCAATGCGGTGGAACGGGCGTGTGCGCTTTCGGAGCGGACGGCGATTCAGCCGTCGGATTTGCCGCCGAAGGTGACACAAAAGGTGGATGCGCCGCTTGATCCTTCGAACGGAGAAGGTTCGCAGAAGCTGCCGGTGGGAAGCACGCTGGATGACTTTATCCGCGGGCAGGAGAAGCTGTTTATCAATGAGACGCTGAAGTATAACAACGGGTCTCGTGAGAAGACGGCGAGCATGCTCGGTGTGAGTATCGCGACGCTTTACCGGAAGATGGAGCTGAATGTGGAGCGACGGACGACGTCGTAGGGGGGCAACTCGGGGAATAGGACCTATGGGACCAATAGGTCCTATAGGAGGGGAGTATGCCTGCCCGCACGTTGAAAGTTCTTTGGGCTAGCCTTAGGCGGCGGCGCGGGTGGCGGAGGGGGCTTTTTGGTGGGCCAGGAAGGAGGTGAGGGCTTCGTGGAAGTTTTTGATGTAGACGTCCGGGAGGAAGTGTTCGCGGATGTATGCGCGATTCGTGGTGCGCCAGCCGTTGAGGGTTTCCGCGGGGAGGCGGAGAGCGGCGGTGATCTTTTGGGCGGCGTCTTCGCAGTTGGTAAAGTGGAAGGCGCGGTCGGGAATGATTTCGGTGGTGCCACTGCCGGCAGCGACCCAAGTGAGGCAGCCGGCGTGGGCGAGTTCCGCAGCGGCGATGCCGAAGGGTTCATCGGGACAGGCCTGGAGGCCGAAGGCTGATTTGCGGAGCAGTTCGTTTTTTGCTTCGCCATAGACAGGGCCGGTGAGTTTCACCCAAGGGCGATCGGCGGCTTCGCTGCGGATGAAATTGGCGTAGGCGTCGTCACCAAGTTTGCCAACGATGGAGAGCTCTGCGTCGTGACCGCTGGAGCGGATTTTTTCAACGATGCGGATGGCGTTTTCCAAACGCTTCTCCGAGGCGATGCGTCCCAACGTGATGAAACGATAGGGTGCGGTTGGTGATTTATGAGGGAGGGGTTCGCCTGCCGGAACGGGGACGGGAGGATAAAGGATATCGTGATGCGCCTGGGGCACCCATTGACGGAAGCGAGCCTGGGTCCAATGGGAGTTGGAGAGGAACCAATCGTCCGGGCCGAAGTCGTTTTCGACGGGGTTGTAATAGAACTTATCAACGGCGGCCTGATAGACACCGCGAAGGCGCTTCTTCAAGCCTGGGGAGGCGGCTCCGCCAGCGCAATTGTCCTTGCCGCCGAAAGCTAGGTCGCGCCAGCGGTGGTCGCCGATGATCTGGAGGCCGGGTCTGCCGAAGGCGATGGGATTATAGGCGCTGATGACCACATCGAACTCACCGGCGATCTTCCGGCAGAAGCATTCGAAGCGGGCACGATGCAGGTGGGGAAGGGCTGCGGCGTTTTTGGCTCCGGGAAGGCGCGGCGCCTCGATCCATGACAAGTCGTTGCGGTCAAAGGAAGTGCCTGCGTCTTTTTTCCAGCGATCCGGATCGAATCCAGACGCCGTGCAAAGGTGGACATCATACTTTCCGAGAAGGGCCTGAAGGGTCCAAACGGCGACCAATTCCGAGCCAGCCATCTCCATCCAGGGATGGCAAACCAGGGCTTTGGGTAAGCGTTTTGTGGTAGCCATGACAAGTGTATTCGGTCTTAAGCGGCAACCAGTCCCTGGAGCAGGGTATCGAACTGAGAGAGAACCTTTTCGCGCTGGTAGAAGACGGCACGCTCCCGGGCTTTGGCAGACATGGCCTGGATAGAAGAGGGTTCTTCCATGGTCTTGAGCGCTGCCTTGAGTCCCGCGACATCGCCCGGATTAACCACGGCGCCGTAACCGGCGGAGGTGATTTCACGCGCGAGGGGTGTGTCTGCCTCCGCGACGGCGAGGACGGGGGTGCCGGTGGCGAGGGCGGGGAGAAGCTTGCTGGGAAGGAAATTGGCGGAGACACCGGCCTGTTGAGTCACGAGGCAGGCTCCGGTCTGACGTAGGCGGGTGACGTAGGCGGCATTGTCTTCCACACCGCCGAGTGTGATCTTGCCGTTGCCTGTCATCGGCCGGATACGTTCGGCTTCGGGTCCATTCCCCTGAAGGCGCAATTTCCATGTGGTGTCTGCTGACTGGAAGTCGGTAAGGAAGGCGGGCAAGCCTTGTTTAATGCCCATATTACCGGAGTAAAACAGTGTCTGGTTTTCCCGAGGCAGCGGCTGGGTCTCGTCCTGGAGGCGCACTTCGTCCTCCAGGTCCTTGTGGATCCAATTCGGGATGTAGTGAAGGGGCCTGCCGACGCCGATGCGTTTTTCCAACTTGGAGAGCATCTCGGGGCTGATAGTGGTGAGCACATCCGCACTGCGTAGCGCGTAACGTTCCATGTTGCGGAGCATTCCGCCAAGGCCGGGCATTTTCAGAATGCCCAACTCCAAGGCTGCATCGACCACGAAGTCCTGGACGATGAGGAGGCGTTTGACGTTCTGACCGCGATAGAGAAACCGCTGGGCGAGGCACTGGGACAACATGGGGCAGGCGGTCACCACCACGTCCGGGGTCCAATTGCGGATACGGCCTTGACGGACGAGGGAGACTAGAAAGCTGAAGTCGCTGTAGAGACGGGTGAGGCCGCGGGGCTTGGCTGGGATGAACATGGAACAGCGGCGAACGGGAATGCCATTGTGCGATTCATCGCGATGGGCGACGCCGACGTCCTCAGGGCGAAGTTTCCAAGCGGGGTAATAGGAGAAGGCGGCCGTAACTCTCAGGTCATGGCCAGCTTCTTTAAACCGATTGGCGAAATCCGTGTAAAGAGCTGCGCCCGCCAGTTCGTCCGGGTGAAAAAGGTTGGTGATCAGATGGATTTTCACGCGAGAACGAGGCAGAGACAGAAGTGTCGAATATTATGGTTATTATAATATATGAGAGTGGCGAACGTTTTTCAAGGGCGTTGCCTGTATATCTCATGGCGCAATTACTTCTTTTCAGAGGCATTTAATTCGGTATGTCTACCGTCTGATGCGTGATGGTTCCGCTTCCACCTCTGATTCCAGTGCTGAAGAGCTGCCGGGATCGGAATGGTCGACGGAATCTGAGAGTCAGAATGTGGCACGAGTGTCACCCGTGGCGCCGATCTCCAGTCGGGTAGGGTCCAAGCCCGGACATTGGGAGCCGCCGACCATCGAGTTCCTTCAGGGACTCCTCTCCCAATACGAGTTCATTGGACTGGTGGGCAAAGGGGGGATGGGGGCCGTTTATAAGGCTAGGCAGAAGTCGCTGGATCGTCTGGTCGCCATCAAGGTATTGCCTTTGGAAGCCCTGGAGGATACCGACCAGAATTTCGTGGATCGATTCAAGAATGAGGCCCGCACGATGGGGCGCATGAATCACCCAGGGATTGTCAACGTGTTCGACTTCGGGGAGGCGGCAGGGTCGCTGCTGTACTTCGTGATGGAGTATGTGGACGGCACTGATGTGGCGCAGATGGTGGTAAGCCAGGGCCGACTGCCCGCGGACCATGCGCTGGCGATCACGGCCCATGTTTGCGATGCGCTATCCTATGCGCATGCCAATGGCGTGGTGCATCGAGACATCAAGCCCGCGAACATCCTGATCAACATGGATGGGCAGGTGAAGGTGGCGGATTTTGGGTTGGCAAAAGGAGGGGAGATGCCGGGGCTGCCAGGGCTGACGAATCCCAACATGACGCTGGGGACGCCAGACTTTCTGGCTCCGGAGGCCTTAACCATTGGCATGGAGCCGGATCACCGCGCAGACCTCTATGCGGTGGGGGTGATGTTGTACAACATGCTCACGGGGGACATTCCGCGAGGGATGTTCCGGCTGCCTTCCGCACGAGTAGGCACGGATCCGAGGTTTGACATGATCATTGCCAAGGCAATGGAGTCGGACCGGGAAGATCGCTATCAGAGCGCGTATGAAATCCGGCGAGCCCTGGATGATATTCTGTCCACGCCGATTGTGCGTGAAGGTGATGCGATGAGCAGCGCGGCGATTCCGAAGGCGGCGGCGCGGAAGGCCTATGAGCGTCAGCGCCTTGGAGGGCCGAAGCATGGCCCTCACGCGCATATGCCCCCGCATTCTGCACCGACGGCCAAAGCCAAGGGTGGATCCGGTATCTTGGTGATGGTGCTGGGAGTTCTAGCCATGGCCGGGGTGGGCTATATGGTGTGGAAGGACAAGGGGGTGACGGTGCCTGCGCCTGGACCTGAGCCGGTGGTGACCGAGGGCGGCACTAGGATCCCAGTTTCGCTGCCGACGAATCCGCCTACGGTGCCGACACTAGTCACCCCGATACCAACGGGTTCGGTCCCAAAGCCAACAACAACGGGGTCTCCCGCCAATGTTCTGAACGATTCACCGACTTTTGTTTACAACGGGCATCGCTATCAACTGATCGCCAAGCCACTGGACTGGCTGGCCGCGAAACAGGCTGCGAGCAGCAAAGGGGGATACCTGGCCACGATCAATTCGGCCGCGGAAGATTCATGGATCAAAAGTGTGTTTGCGAGTCGGTTGCCGCGTTTTGGGCGAATATTGATTGGAGGACGCAGGCAAGTGATTGGCGGGAAATGGGAATGGGTGACGGAAGAGGCTTTTGAGTACACGGGTTGGTTGCCAGGCTGGCCAAACAATCTCACGGAACCAAATCAGGTGCTCAGCCTTGAGTCGCGGCAAATGGGCGACAAGGCGGTGCTATGTTGGGATGACGTGCGCGGCGACAATTCATATTCCTATGTGATTGAATGGGGTGCGGTGGAAAAGGCAGGCGCGCCCAGCAATGCCACGTTGGGCACTTCCATGCCACCACCGAAGTCTGATCCTTCGCGGACTGGTCCGAGAATATACGTGCCGATCCCTGCAGCGAGTCAGGTGCTGACTTATAACGGTCATCGCTACCAGTACGTCCCGATTCTCTGCAAGTGGGATCAAGCCAGGAACAGAGCGACGCAGATGGGAGGCCATCTGGCTACGATCAATACCCTGGAGGAGGATGCGTTTGTCCGGAGCTGGTTCCGGCGATACTTGGGAACAAGATTTGCATCGTTTTGGCTGGGTGGTTCAAAAATGAATCCGGGTGAATCCTGGCGATGGATGTCAGGTGAGCCCTTTACGATTCAGCGGTGGGGCGAGGGGCTTCCAAATGGCGAGAAACGGGGCGGCGCCTGGCCGTTCCATGCGGTCTATTTGCAACGCGACGGAGAGTTTTTCTGGAGTGACATCAGTTTTGCGGCTCCGCCGACGCAAGGGTATCCCACGGGATTTTTGGTGGAGTGGGAATCAGGAAGCAGTTCTTTCGCACCGGCTTCGACGGAACCGTCCACCGAAGTGGTTGTCGCGGATGAACGGCTGACACAACTGGAGTCGAGCATGAATGCGCGGACCCAGACGCATATCACGGAGCCATTTGGGCAGCAGCGCCAGAACTTGAATCAAAATTACCTGGGAGCCCTGAGTCGTGCCATGGCGACGGCGCAACAGAATGGCAGGGCTGTGGATCTGACGGCGTTGCGAGATGAAACGACGCGCATTCAGCAGGGTCGGTCGGTGCCCGAAACGGATGCCCCGAATTTGCCGCAATCTTTGAAGACGTTACGAGGCACGTATCGTCAGGCATTGAACAAGCTGGATGCCGAGCAGAAGGAGAAGATGGCGCCGCTTTGGGATATTTATGAGTCGGCGCTGGATGCTTATATCAACGAGCTTTCCAATTCCGGGAAGATTGATGATGCCATTGTGGCGCGGCAGGTCCGGGAGAGTCTGGCGGTGCGACGGAATGGGGGGAAGTGATGGAGTGTGTTGGCCTAACAAAGCTGTGCGCGCATAGGACGACCCCTCTAGGGTCGAGTGCTTCACGATGTAGTACCCGGAGTCGTTCGACTCCGGGCTATTCATGGACGACCCCTACGGGGTCCAGTTTCAATGAATGAAGGCGCGTTTGCTGCGGAAGTTGTGAGATGGTGCTATTCGGTCAGGAAGTCTGAGATCAGGGTAGTGACCAAGTTGGGGATAGGGCTGTCTTTTCGAGGGGCGCAAATTTCTCCAATGTAGTCGCCGTGTCCGCCGGGGAGTATGCAGAGTTGTCCGTGAGGCAGGGTACGTGAGAGCTTGAGTGCATGCTCGGCGCTGACGACTTCTTTGTCGCCATTGAGGACGAGGGTGGGAGCCTGGATGCTCTGGACTTTCTCGTCGGCGATGTCCTTGAACGCGATCATGCGGGCGACGTCGCGATCAAACATGGCCTGGAGACCTTTGGGGTCGGGATTGGCTTTGAGATAAGCGGTGTGCAAGGGGGCGGGCATGGTCTCCAGTTTTGCATTCGGGAAGCCTTCGAAGAAACCGGCGGGCATGCCATCTCTGCGGTAGGTGGCGGAAGCCAACACGAGTTTATGAACAAGCGCCGGATGGCGGAGGGCGATCTGGAGGCAAGTGGTGCCGCCATTGCTGAAGCCCATGAAGTCCGCCTTTGTGATCTGCAGTTGGCGCATGAGCTCTGCCACATCGTCGGCATCCTGTTCGAAGCTCAAAGACCGGTCGATGTCTGGGGTGTGGCCGTGAGCTTGGAGTTCGATGGCGATGACGTGATGCGATTTTGCGAGTGCGGGTAAGATGCGGCCATAGGTGGTCTCGATGGTGGAGCCGCCGCCGTGGAGGAGGACGAGAGGCTTGCCGTTGCCGATGTTATTGCTGTCGCCGTGAAGTTCGTAATAGAGCTTCAGGCCATTTACGGGAGCGTAGCGGCCGGGGGAGTCTGACTGGGACTGAGAGTAAGCGGCCATGGGCAGCATGAAACAAAGAAGGAGAAGAAGAGTGCGCATTGTCTGGCGTGGTGTGGTGCGGTGCGACGGTGCGGGGGTCTGTTTCCAGGGCTTATCGATGATCGAGCTCGCGCTGGAGGTTCTTGCGCGCTTGCGCTTCGAATTGTGCGCGAAATTCTTCCAGATGGTAAATGTGTTTTTGGTCCAGGAAGTAGTGGAGAACTTTGGCTCTGCCAGCGGCGTAGTCCGGAGCGGGGAGCCAGTTGTATTCCTCCCGAATAGCGTTGGCATAAACGTCGTAGGCAGATGCGGGGCTACCCAGGATGCTCAGATCGATATCGCACATCAAGGCGGCATCGCGGGAGCCGGGAGGTGTGTGGTGTTTCGTGGCGAGAATGATCTCAGTGACAGAAGGCACGAGGGCGGTAGGGGCGAGGAAGGAGGCGGCCACTTCACTGCTGCGCTCTTCATTCTGGGCGGAGGATCGGGAATCATAGACAATGTCGTGAAACCAGATGGCGAATTTTACGGCCGATTTGTTCTCGGCGAGATGAGCAAAGGAATCGAAGCAAGCGAGGCAAGCCGCGATGTGATCGAGATTGTGATAGGCCCGGCCTTCTGCGCGGTAGGCGGTGTATAGGTCCTGCCAAGCCGAGGGTGCGTCTGCGCGGAGGTTGTGACGAGAACAGAGGGCTGCCCAACGTTCGGCGAGGCGAGTGTCGGAGGGAGTCATCTGCCGAAGGGGGTGGAGAGGTGGGCCCGGATGATGGGGCCGATTCAGGTGAGAATGCAGGCGTTATTTGTCCGTGAGCAGTGGAGACGGATTATGGTGCGGCCATTTTGAAGTGGCGGCAAGCCGCTTGATGGTGTGGGCGTGGGGGACCCCCGCCACCACGTTGGTGTGGCCAGCGTTGAAGGGAAGATGTTTCGCCGAGGGTGTGGCGGTGCGGAGGGCGACGGCTGGGGCAGCCGCGCTCCTTTGTTGGGGCTTTCGCTTCGAACTGGCTCTTAGACCAGCATCAGGGCGGGGTTTTCCAGAAGGCGGCGCATTTCGGCGAGGAAGGTGGCGGCGACGGCGCCGTCGACCACGCGGTGATCGGCGCTGATGCCGATCCACATGCGCTGGCCGGGAACGATCTGGCCTTTGTCACTAACGACGGGGACGGCGCGGATGCTGCCGACGCTAATGATAGCGGCCTGAGGAGGATTGATGATGGCGGAGAACTGGTCGATGCCATATGCGCCGAGATTGCTAACGGTGATGGTGCCGCCAGCAAATTCATCGGGGCTGAGCTTTTTGTTCTTGGCGCGGGTCGCCATGTCTTTCACGGCCTGGCTGATATCGAGGAGCGTCTTTTTGTCGGCGGCTTTGATCACCGGAGTGACGAGACCATCGGGCACGGCGATGGCCACGCTGAGGTTGACGTGCTTGAACTGGACGATGGCGTCGCCATCGAAAGAGGCATTTACGGCAGGCACGGCGGCGGCGGCGCGGACGACGGCTTTCAGGACGAAGTCATTAACGCTGTATTTGTTGCCGCTGGTCTTCTCTGAGGAGTCGTTGACGTGCTTGCGGAAGGACATGAGCGGGGCCGCATCCACTTCCATGTTGAGGTAAAAGTGGGGGATCTGGGTCTTCGAGGCGAATAGACGCTCGGCGATGATGGTGCGCATGCCGGTGAGCGGGATGCGTTCGTCATCGGGGCCGGCGACGGGCCGGATGGTCTGTACAGCTTTGGCGGGCGCGCCGCCACCTGAGATGCCGCCGGCAGGAGCGGACTCGATATCGGCGGCGATGATGCGTCCGCCGGGGCCGGTACCGGTGAGGGAGGAGAGGTCGACGCCTTTGGATTCGGCGATCTTTCGAGCCAGGGGGGAAGCCTTTACACGAGCGCCGTTGGAGGCAACCGTACGAGGTTTCGCACTAGGACCTCTGGGAGGGAGACTGCCGGAGAAGGCTTTCTTCTTGTCGGAACCACCAGAGGAATCTTTGTCTTTGCTGGCTTCTTTCGGAGCAGGCGCCGCAGCGGACTGGCTCGATATCCATGCGTCCAAATCGGCAGGGGCTTCTTCACCTTCTTCCAGGAGGACGATCAATGCGCCGCCGAGGACGACTTTGCCGCCTGCGGGCACGACGAGCTTGTGGATTTTGCCGGACTCAAAGGCTTCCATTTCCATGGTGGCCTTGTCGGTCTCCACGTCGGCAACGACTTTGCCCACCTCAATCTGGTCTCCTTCCTTGACGTGCCATTTGACCAAAGTGCCTTCGGTCATGGTGTCACTGAGTTTGGGCATCTTGATGAGCTTTGGCATAAAGTCGAAAAGTCAGAAGTGGGTAGGACGGAAAATAGGCCATTGCGCCGTGGGCACAAGTGGGATGGCGCAGCGCATTGTAGGAAAAGACCGCGTCTTGTCGAGCGGGCTGTCAGGATTTGCGGCGGCCGGGCGCGATTGGGCGCAGGGAACGGGCCGTGCGAAGGCGCGAAGTTTCAAGTTTGAAGAGGCGATGGCGCAGTCAGGGGAAAGAGGATTTGGTCACCACGAAGACGCGCTGCGCGGCCCTATGCAGGAGGAATGCGTGAAGGTTCTTGGTGGTGAGGAATTACCAGCCCGGGGTGGCGGTGAAGGTGGTGGTGGGTTGGCCGTTGTCGAGTTGCCAGATTCTTAGTTGGCCGCGGGCGCCGGCGGCGGTGAGGAACTTTCGAGTGGGATCCAGGGCGAGAGCGTAGATGCGCTGCGGGAGGGCTTCGAATTTAGGGCTGGGGGCGTCTTTGTTGGCTTTCAGGTCGTAGGCGGTCAAACCGCCGTCGGCGTAACTGATGTAGAGGAGGTCACCATTAACGGCAACGCGGGCAACTTCGCGGCGGCGGTCACTGATGGTGCGCTCGTATTTTTTTTCATCGTCCAGAGTGCCCCATCGACGGATTTCGCCGAGGGAACTGCCGCTGATGGCCGTTTTCCCGTCTTTATCAAAGGCAAGGGTAGTGATGGCGGTGGTGTGTCCTGTGTAAGACAGGCCAGGCTCACCGTTGGCGGCGTCGTAGATCCGGGCAGCGCGGTCACGACTACCGCTGGCGAGGAGTTTTCCGTCGGGTGAGAAAGCCAAGGTCGTGACCCAGTCGGCGTGGGCTTCGGCCTTCCAAGCGAGCTTCCAGTCCTGAGTGCGGTAAACGCGGACGGTATTCACGGCATCGCCGGTGGCCAGAAGAGTGCCGTCCGGGGAAAAGGTGGCGGCGAGGATGGTGTCTCCCACGCGAGGAAGCGTGGTGAGGACTTTTCCTGAGGTAATGTCGATGACGTAGCCGTCGCCCTGTTTACCGGGGATGCCGCCGGCGACGGCGAGGGTCTTGCCATCCGGGTGCAGGCTGAGGGCCAGGACGCGCTCGGGCATGCCGGGGATGCGGCGGGTGAGTTTTTTGGTCGGAACGTCCCAGAGCAGGACTTCGTGGTAACCGCTGGTGACGAGGCTATTGCCATCCGGCAGCCAAGCGATGGCTGTGATGGGGAGGGGTTGGGCGTATTTGGCGGGGGCGGTGAATTTTTCCGGTCCTGCGGCATAGGAATTCAGCGCGGCGCGCGGGTCGGAGCCATCGAACTTGGCGCCTTCCTGGATCCAGCGTTGGAAGAGTTCGATCTGGGCTTTGGGCAGAGGATCGTCTTTCTGCGGCATGCGCTCGTCTTCGTCAACGGTGATGAGGCGCTGCCAGAAGAGGCTGGCGTCCGGTTTGCCGGCGGTGATGGGGGGTTCTTCCGCGTCGCCGGCTTTAAAGAGGATTTCGAAGTTGTCGACCCGGTAGCTGCCTTTGGCTTTGCCTTCCTTGTGGCAGGCGAGGCATTTGTCCGAAAGGATGGGGGCGAGGTCTTTGGTAAAGGAGACGGGAGCGGCGGTGGTGGATGCGTTGGCGAGAGCGAGCCAAACAAGGGAGGCGGCACATGGCCGCCTCCAAAAGGTATAAATGCGATGAGGCCAGCGGGCTCGCATGTTTGATTTTACTGAGCGGAAGCGAGGCCCATGCTGCGGAGCCAGTCGGCGGCGCGGGCGGGCCATTCGTTTACCGGATTGCCGGCTTTTTTCATGCCATAGCCGTGGCCGCCTTTGGTGAAGATGTGCAGTTCGGCAGGGAGATTGAGTTTTTTGTATTCCAAATAGAGGAGGGCGCTGCCGCTGGCACTGAGTTTGTCGTCGTGTGCATGCACAATGAAGATGGGGGGAGCCTTGTCAGTGACTTTGATGGAGGGCGTGAGTTCGAAGTCATTTCCCTTCACGGAGAGGTAGGCGGGATAGATGGCGAGGGCGAAATTCGGCGTGGCGTCAGCTTCGTCCACGGCGGCATCCTGGGGATAGGTGCGCTCGTTGGGGTGGAGAGCGGAGAGAACGCAGAGGTTTCCACCAGCAGAGAAGCCGAGGATACCGACTTTCTTCGGATCAATCTTCCACTCGGTAGCGTGTTTACGCACGAGGCTGAGGGCGCGCTGAGCATCCTGGAGAGGCTCGACACTGGGGTTTTTCGGGTCGCGGGCGGGGACACGGTATTTAAGGAGGATGCCGGTGATGCCGAGGGAGTTTAGCCATTCGCAGGTTTGGCTGCCTTCGTGTTCATAGGCGAGAATGCTGTATCCACCGCCGGGACAGACGATAACGGCGGTGCCGTTTGGTTTCTCGGGCTGATAAACGGTGAGGATGGGGTCCGTGACGTTTGTGAGGCGCATGACGTCGTCCGGGCCTTTTTTGGGCACTTCCTTCTCGGCTTCCATCTTGAAGCCCTCTTTCTCAGGAGCGCCTTGAGGCCAGAGTTTAACGATGGGGCGGTCGGCGGCGACGGCGGTGGTTTGGGTGGCTAGCGCTGCCAGGAGGACGGCGGTGAGCGTGCAAAGGGTGATCTTCATGGAAGGAACGGAATGAGGAGGATGAGAGCGGAGGGAACGCGACGGGCATGCAGGCTATTGCAAGCGTTCGCCGAGGGACAGCGCTAAAATCGGCCAGCGGGCGGGCTTTCCGCCTTTGACACAGGGGAAATCCACGCGAATGACTAACGCCTTCCGAAATTTTCCTATGATGACCGAAGGTGAAGTGGCAGTGCTGGACTATGGCTCGCAATACAGTCAGTTGATTGTGCGCCGGGTTCGTGAGTTGGGGTTTGCCTCGCATTTGTATCCGCCTACGGCGTTGAGCGAATTGAAGAGTCCGGGCGCTGTTATTTTGAGCGGGGGGCCACGCAGCACTTCCGAGGTGAACGCGCCGGATGTGGATTTCGATAAGCTGAAGTCACTGAACGTGCCGGTGCTAGGCGTGTGCTACGGCATGCAACTCCTGAACATCAAACATGGTGGCACGGTGAAGCCGGGTGTGACGCGGGAATATGGGCCGGCGCGGTTGGTGGTAGCGGACGGCGATACCTGTCTCTTCATTGGGGTCAATCAGGAATCGCAGATCTGGATGAGTCATTCGGATACGGTCGATTTCCTGTCAGGAAGCACGAAGGTGATCGCCACGAACCTGGACAACGTGCCGGTGGCTTTGCAATGGGGTGAGAAGTTCTTCGGCATTCAATTCCATCCGGAGGTGACGCACTCCCATGAAGGCACGAAGATTCTTAAGAACTTCCTGGCGCTGGCGGGGGATTCGCTGGCCAAGTTCAGCATCACTGATTTCAAGAATCAGCTGCTGGAGCAGATCAAGACAGAGGTCGGCGGTCGTGAAGTGCTCTGCGGGGTATCCGGCGGGGTGGACTCCACAGTGCTAGCGGTGCTGTTGCACAAAGCGGGTGTGAAGCAGCGGTGTTTGTTTGTGGATCACGGATTGCTCCGGCTGAATGAGCGCGAAGAAGTCGTCGCTCAGTTTGAAGAGGTTGGTGTGCCGATCGAAGTGGTGGATGCGAGCGAGATGTTTCTGAAAGCGCTGGAAGGCGTGACCGATCCGGAGAAGAAGCGCGTGATCATCGGCAATCTCTTTCTGGATGTGTTCTTCGGTGCGGCGGACCATATTGAACTGATGGCGCAGGGGACGCTGTATCCCGACGTGATCGAGAGCGCGACGAGCGGATCGATTGCGAGCAAGATCAAGACACATCACAACCGGGTGGACCGGGTGCTGGAACTCAAGGACGAAGGGCGTGTCATCGAGCCACTAGCAGAGCTTTTCAAAGACGAGGTGCGGGCTTTGGGTGCGGAGTTGGGCATTCCACATCGGGCGTTGTGGCGGCATCCTTTCCCAGGACCGGGACTGGCGGTGCGCGTGCCGGGGCCGATCACGGCGGAGCGTCTGGCAACGGCGCGGGCGGCGGACGCGATCTTCATTGAGGAGCTGCGACGGTCCGGATGGTATGAGCAAACGTGGCAGGCGTATGCGGCGTTGTTGCCCGTGAAGACGGTGGGTGTGAAGGGTGATGAGCGCAGTTATGAAGAGGCGATTTCTCTGCGTGCGGTTGTGAGCGAGGATGCCATGACGGCGGAGTGTGTGGAGCTGCCGTATACGGTGCTGCGGACAGTGTCGAACCGGATACTTAATGAGGTAAAGGGTGTGAACCGGGTGCTGTATGATGTGTCGACGAAGCCGCCGGCGAGTATTGAGTGGGAGTAATGGGTGGAGGGAGTGATGGAGGAGTAGGTTTTCACCGCGAAGGCGCGAAGGCGCGAAGACGCGAAGCTTTTTGAGGGAAGGTAATGAGGTGCGTGCGTGGCGGTGAGTTGATTCCACCGCGAAGGCGCGAAGTTTTTCTGAGTTTAGCCAGGGCTGCGTCAATGCTCTCGCGTGGCCTATGTGCGATGGGGGGCCGCTGAAGCTTTGAGAGGACTTATCTCTCTACGCGGCGGTTTCGCCGAGGCTTTTGGCGACTTCCTGGCAGAGGCCCATGAAGGCGTGTTCGGCGAGGGTCATGGGTTTGCCTTTGAGATGGGAGACAACCCATTGGCGTTTGATACGGGTGCGGGGGAGGGGAATGGGGATGAGCTCGCCGGATTTGATTTCCTGGGCGCAAGTCCAGGTGGCGCTGAGGGCGACGCCGATGCCGAGTTTGGCGAGTTCCTTGATGGTTTCGATGTTGCCCAACTCGAGATAGGCCTTGGGACGGACACCGAGTTTGAGGAAGTATTCCCGGATGAGCTCGAAGGTCATACTGTTACGACTGGAGACGATGAAGGATTCCTCAGCCATTTGTTTGGGCTTTGGTGGTTCATGCCGCCAAGGGTGCCGGGCGCTGGCGATCATGAGCAACTCGTCTTCAAACAAAGGCTGGAAATCCACGCGTGATTCATCGCGGGGCTTCAAGCTAATGCCCATGTCGAGCGATCCAGCGTCGAGGCGCTCCATGATATCCGGTGTTTCCCCTGGCATGACGAGGATGCCATAGAGGGGAAATGAGTCCTTAAACTCACGCAGGACGGTGGGGAGGATGAATTGAGAAGCTGCTGGCGTGCAGCCAATGCGGAGTTGGCCGCGGGGATTGCGGTCCAGAGCGCCCAAGCTGCGTCGAGCCTGCGCCATCTGCAGATGGATGGCTTCCGCGTGTCGCAACAATTCACGGCCATGAAGGGTAAGATGCACCTGACGGCCTTGGCGAAGAAAGAGAAGGCAGCCAAGATCCTCCTCCAAGGAACGGATAGCATGACTGATGGCGGATTGAGTGAGGTGCAGGATTCGACCTGCCTTCGTAAAACTGCCTTCGCGAGCGAGAACAACGAAGGCGCGAAGCTGGCGGGAGTCGAGTATTTCCAAATCCATCTATGAATCTAATTCATAGCAAACAGGAAAAAGTTGTCGAATCGTTTCTAGAATTTTACTGGGGTGGTGGCCCAAGGGCTGCGATAGCAAGCCGCCGTGAACAAGACCACTCGAAGTGCATCCTCTACTGCTTCCAGGCATCGCGATCCCGTGCGGATTGGGTTTATTGCGCTGTCAGATTGTGCGCCGCTGCTGGTGGCGGATGAGTTGGGCTATTTTGAAACCGAGGGTGTAAATGTGGAACTGCACCGCGAGGCGGGCTGGGCCACGATCCGGGAAAAGGTGCTCTACCGCCAACTAGATGCGACGCACTCCGTGGTTGGTCTGGGATTGTCCCTGCGTCTCGGTCTGCATGGTCTGACCTGTCCGGCGATCTGCCCGATGGTACTCAGTGCGAATGGCAATGTGATCACGCTGAGCCGGGATCTGTGGCAACGCGGCGTGCGGGATGCGGCCTCATTAGGGAAGCTGGTGCGGAGCAGTGCGCAGCGGATGCTAACGTTTGGCGTGGTGGCGCTGACATCGTCTCACAATTTTCTGCTCAGAGAATGGCTCAAGAGCGGCGGCGTGAATCCGGATCAGGATGTGCGCATGGTGGTACTGCCGCCGACACAGATGGCAGGCACGCTGAGCGCGGGATTGATTGATGGATTCTGCGCGGGTGATCCTTGGAACTCCCTTTCGGTCATGCAAGGCACGGGCTGGTGCCCGGCGCTGAGTGAAGACATCATGCCGGGGCATCCTGACAAGGTGCTGGTCACGACAGAAGACTTCGCCAGGGAAAAGCCGACCGAACTTCATGGCATCATCCGGGCCCTGCACAATGCCTGTATCTATTGCGAGGACAAGTCCAACCGCGAACAGGTGGTGGAAATCCTGCATGCCAGTGGGCAGATACACGTCAGCCGGGAAGTGCTGCGCATGTCGTTGTGCGGGCCGTTTGATGACGGCACCAAGCAGCGTCGCGATGTGGAGCGGTTCTACACTTTTCACCGAGCTGATCTGAACGAACCGACGTCGGATAAAGCCGAATGGCTGGCCAGTCAGTTTATCCAACATGGACTAGCAACCAACGCCAAGCAAACGCACCAGGAAGCGCTGGCCTGCTACCGCACGGACATTTACCAGGCTGCCATGGCTGCGAGTCCAGCGAAGATCAAAAACAAGTCAAAAGCACTAGCAACAACCCAATCCTAATCACTGCTCACCCCTTGCAAATGACTGCATCATCATCATCCATTACCCGCCGCGAACTCATCCGCAAATCCACCCGCGCACTCGGCGCCGGAGCATTGCTGGCCGGACTGCCTCAAGGCTGGACAGGCACTGCCTATGCGGACGACGCGCCGGAGATGCCGGAAGTGAAGTTTGGCATGATCGCGCTGACCGATTGCTCACCCATCGTCATCGCTCATGAGAAGGGGATGTTTAAGAAATACGGGATCAATTCTGTGATCTCGAAGGGTGCAAGTTGGGCGGCTATTCGTGACTCTCTGGCGAACGGAGATATCCAGGCGACTCACATGCTGATAGGCATGCCGATCGCTTCCACGATGGGACTGGGTGGTGCTCCGAAAAAGCCTATGATCATCCCCTGGTTGCTGAACCGGAATGGGCAGTCCATCACGCTCAAGAAAGAGTTGAAAGGCAAAGTGACCGATGATCCAAAGGCGCTGAAGCCTTTCGTCGATGAAGCTAAGGCGGCGGGAGCGCCGATGACGTTTGCGATGACGTTTCCTCCGGGCACTCATGCCATGTGGATGCGTTACTATCTGGCGGCCGGCGGTATTCATCCTGGTGATGCCAATGGCGCAGGCGCAGACATTTCGCTGATCACGGTGCCGCCTCCGCAGATGGTAGCGAACATGAAGGTCGGAAAGATGGATGGCTACTGTGTGGGTGAACCCTGGAACGCCCGCGCGATTGCTGAAGAGATCGGTTTCACTTCCATCAACACGCAAGGGATCTGGAAGGATCATCCGGAGAAAGTCTGCGCGTTCACGGAAGAGTTCGCGGCGAAGAATCCGAAGACGGTGAAGGCCGTGCTGAAGGCGCTGCATGAAGCAAGTGTCTGGCTCGACGAGATGGGCAACCGTGAGGAGCAGGCGAATATTGTGAGTGCTGCCACTTACATCAACTGTCCGCCTGAGGTGCTGCTCAATCGTCTGCTGGGCAAATATGACATGGGTGATGGGCGCAAGTTCCGTGATCCGAACTACATGATTTTCAGCAGCCGGAACTGCAACTACCCGCAGCCGAAGTACGCCAAGTGGTGGCTGACGCAATTGCGCCGCTGGGGCTTCGTGGAAGGCGCCCCTGATTATGACGGTGTGGCGAAGCAAGTGATGCGCACCGACATCTATGAGGAGGCCATGAAAGAGATTGGCTACGCGCACGGCGGGTTGAGCGAGGGCGCTGAGACCCTCTTCGACGGTGTGACTTTCGACCCGAAAACTGACCCTGAGGCCTATGCCGCATCCTTTGCTGTGAAGAGCATCAAAGGCTAAGCGCCCACCCCATCCAAGACATGAATAAAAAATTCAATATTAACGCGATCCTATTGCCTGCTCTGGCAATCCTCGTTTGCTGTTTCTTCTGGTATGTGGTGGCGGGCAAGTCCATCACCACCACGAAAGTGGATGACTGGGGTGACACCATCAAAGTCACCAAGCGGGCAGGGCTTTCGGCAGATCTGCCGACGCCAGCGGAAACGTGGGCGGCGAGCAAGCCTTACATTGTAGAACCTCTGGCGAAGCGCGGCGAACTGGATCAGGGGATTCTGCGTTTCACGTGGCTCTCGCTGAAGCTGGTGGCGCAAGGTTATTTCCTGGCGCTGGTCATAGGCATCCCGCTCGGGTTTTGTCTCGGACTGTCGAAGAATTTTACGACAGCCTTTGACCCACTCATTCAGATCCTGCGACCGGTGTCACCGCTGGCGTGGCTTCCTTTGGGAATGGTGGTCTTTAGTGGTGTGAAGATGGTGGATGCTTCCGGGCGTACCACATTTGGGGCGTCTGACGCAGCCGCGCTTTTTACGATCGCCATCTGTGCGATGTGGCCAACGGTGATGAATACGGCGGTGGGCGTGCGAGCGGTGCCGCAGGATTACCTGAACGTGGCCAAGGTGCTGAAGCTGTCGAAGATGAAGACACTCTTCAAGGTGCTGGTGCCTGCCACGCTGCCCTACATGTTCACGGGCTTCCGTCTCTCTCTGGGAATCGCATGGTTGGTAATCGTGGCGGTAGAGATGCTCACGGGTATGCCAGGTGTGGGTGGCTTCCTTTGGCAGCAATATAATGCCAACAGCTATGCTCACATCATCCTGTGCATCCTAACCATTGGAGGCGTTGGTTATGCGCTCGATCGTCTGATGAGCGTGGTCGAGGGACGGTTTAAAACGGCCTGATCGGGACGGTAAAACAACATTTCATCGAAGACGCACCATGGCCCTGCTCAAACTGGAAAACGTTTCAAAGTCGTATGGCGAACACGCCGTGCTGAAGAACATCAACCTCACGGTTGAGGAAGGAGAGTTCATTGTCATCATCGGCTACTCCGGCACTGGCAAGACGACGCTGATGAACATGCTGGCAGGGCTCACCAAGCCGGATACTGGCAAGGTGCTGCTGGATGGCGTGCCGATCGAAGGACCAGGGCCGGACCGCAGCATCGTGTTTCAGAATTACTCGCTGCTGCCCTGGCTGACGGTGACGGAGAACATCGCTCTGGCCGTGGATAATGTGTTCCCAAAATGGAGCAAGGAACAGAGAAAGCAGCATGTGGAAAAGCACATCGCCATGGTGAAGCTGACGCACGCGGCGCAGCGTTTTCCAAGGGAGCTATCAGGCGGAATGCGGCAACGTGTTTCCGTGGCACGCGCGCTGGCGATGGATTCCAAAGTGCTGCTGCTGGATGAGCCACTTAGCGCGCTGGATGCACTGACACGGGCGACTCTACAGGATGATATCAGTGACATTTGGCAGCGCTCCCGCAAGACCGTGATCTGGATCACGAATGATCCGGATGAAGCCATCCTGCTGGCGGACAAAGTGGTACCGCTGCTGCCGAGCGCGCCGGCTACTTTAGGTGAAACGGTCGATGTGCATCTGGAGCGGCCACGCGATCGCAAGGGTGTGAATCACGATCCTGAGTTCAAGCATCTGCGCAATGAACTGATCAACACGCTGCTCGCGGCGAAGGGCAAGTCGAAGTCACACACGACCAAGAAGCTGGCTCTGCCAGACATCCTGCCGGAGGACCTGATGCGGAAAAGGAGTTTTCAATTCTTGGAGCGCCGTGGTCCGCGCCGCCGCTCGGACAAAACGAAAGAAAATTTCGAAGTTATTTCCTAACCACATATGTCTGCTAACTACATGCTCGAGCTGGACAAGCTCGTGAAGACCTTCCCCACGCCGAAGGGGCCACTCACCATCGTGAAAGAGTTCAGCCTCAAGCTCGTGGAGGGTGAGTTCGCCACACTGATCGGTCATTCCGGCTGTGGCAAGTCGACCGTGCTAAGCATGGTGGCCGGTTTGAGCGATGCCAGCAACGGCGGCATTGTGCTAGCCGGCCGCGAAACGAACGAAGCGGGTCCTGACCGCGGCGTGGTGTTTCAATCTCCTTGTCTGCTGCCCTGGCTGACGGCTCTTGAGAACGTGATGCTGGGTGTGAATCAGGTGTATTTCACAGCCAGCAAAACTGAGCGTCGGCAAATGGCGGAGTATTACCTGAGCATCGTGGGTCTGAGCGAAGCGATGCACAAGCGGCCCTCGGAGCTTTCCCAAGGCATGCGTCAACGGGTGGGAATTGCCCGTGCATTCGCCTTGCAGCCGAAGATGCTGCTGCTGGATGAACCTTTCGGCATGTTGGATTCGCTGACGCGCTATGAACTTCAGGAGGTGCTGCTCGAACTGTGGCGGCGCAATCGCATCACAACCCTCATGGTCACCCATGATGTGGATGAAGCCATCTTCCTGAGTGATCGCGTGGTCATGATGACTGACGGGCCTGAAGCGGAACTTGGCGATATCCTTCGGATCCCTTTTGAGCGTCCCCGCAATCGGAAAGCCATCATGGAAGACCCGCTCTACTATGAGCTGCGGGAGCACCTGATCACTTTCCTCAACGACCGCTCTCACCTCCGTCCGAGCCGGATGAAAGACTTTCAGCCATCGCCCGACATGGCGGCGGAAATTTCACTGCATGGCCTCAACATGGCTGCCAGCTAATTACGCACCTCATCCTTAGCATCAACCCATACTCCCTGCCTAATCGTCAGACTACTCCCATGATTCGATACTCCATTCTCACCTTATCCGTGCTTTCAACCCTTTGCTTTGCGGGAACGCCTGATCCGAAGGCGGTGACGCTGCCGGTAGAAGAGCCGTCCATCTTTGCTTTTGATTTTCAAGAGCGGCTTCGCTTCGAAGTTCGCGAAAACAACTTCGATTTCAATGACGGGGTCAACTCGCTGACCGATGACAGTTGGCTGCTCCAGCGTGCGCGGTTTGGCGTGAAGGTAACGCCCTCAGATATCTTCACCTTCTATGTCCAGGGGCAGAGTTCGTTTGAAATCGATTCTGATCGGCCCAATGAACCAGGTGTTCTGGGAGCGGAAGGCGATGATCCGATCGACCTGCGGCAGGCTTATATCGTGATTGGCCCGAAGACTTTCAATGTCACGGTGGGTCGTCAATTGCTGAGCTATGGCGATGAACGCCTGGTGGGTGGCTTCGACTGGAACAACATCGGCCGCACATTCGATGCGGTGAAGTTGCATTATAACACGGATACGTGGAGCATTGAAGCTTTCGCTTCCAGTGTGGTAGTACCGGACAGTGATGAGTTTAACTTCAGCGACTTGTTTGACGGTAACGACACGGGCCGAAACCAAGTCTTCAGTGGGGTATATTTCAGCACGAACCTGATTCCGATTCAGACGACGGATTTGTATGCCTTTGAGTTGCACGAAGAGTATCCCACAGGCGACTCGGATTTCGTGACGCTGGGCACGCGAGTGAAGGCTGATGTTACCAAGACCGGTGGCATTGACTATGAGACAGAGATGGCTGCGCAAGTGGGCGAAGTGAGAGGCAAAGACCTGGCGGCTTTCGCAGGTCACTGGGGTGCGGGTTATGTGTGGACGAAGTCCGCCTGGAAACCACGACTCTTCTTTGAATACAACTACGCCACGGGCGATGACAATGCGGCAGATGGTGATGTAGGCACGTTCCAGAATCTGTTCCCCACGAACCACAAGTTCTACGGCTACATGGATGTGTTCTCCTGGCAGAACCTGCATAACCCCGCGGTGAGCTTTTCCATGATGCCGATCAAGACGGTGAAGGTGCAGCTCGATTATCATGCCTTCTGGGTGGTGGATTCGGCAGATGCCTGGTATCGCGCGAATGGCACGACGGCGGTGCGCCCGATCAACAAAGCGGCGGACAACTTTGTGGGCACAGAATTGGATGCAACCGTGTCCTGGAAGATCAACAAGCAGTTCAGCTTCCTGCTGGGGTACAGCCACTTCTTTGCGGGTGATTATCTAAAGGCCACAGGCGCCAGCGACGATGCGGACTTCGCCTATGCGCAACTGACGTTCGACTTCTAAGACGATCCTTAATCAAAACCCCTTGTTAATTACATTGCCATGCCCACCGTCCCTATCATTCCGGAATCAGCCCCTTTCACCGCAGATCAGCGGGCCTGGCTGAATGGATTCCTCGCGGGAATCCTGAGCCGGGGTGAGGTGGGCGCGGCGACGCCATCGGAGTCGGCGGTATCGAAGCAGAAGCTGCTCATCGCTTTTGGATCCCAGAGCGGCAATGCGGAATCGCTGGCCAAGAAACTGGGGAAAGAAGCGAATGCGAAGGGCTTTGCCGCACGGGTGGCCGGACTCGATACGCTAGCACCTGCGGAACTGGCGAAGGAGCAAAACGTCCTGGTCATTACCAGCACGTGGGGCGAGGGAGACATGCCGGACAATGCCATCAGCTTCTGGGATAACTTGAATCAAAATGGATCGTCCCCCCAACTCAAAGGGGTGCGCTATTCGGTGCTGGCTCTGGGCGACAAAAACTACGGTGATACGTTCTGCCTAGCAGGACGGAATCTCGACCAGCGCCTGGCAGAGTTGGGCGCTGAGTGCATTCATCCCCGCGTGGATTGTGATGTGGATTTTGATGATCTGGCCAAGACGTGGAGTGAAGGGGTCTTTACTTCGCTAAGCCAGAGCCCGGCAGTGCAGACGACGCAGGTTACTGAAGTGACGACCACCACAACAGTGGTAACGGAAGTCGAGACTACCGGGTACTCGAAGAAGAATCCCTTTCCGGCTCCGCTGATTGCCAATGTGCCGCTGAATGCGGATGGATCAGCGAAAGACACAAGGCACATTGCATTCTCGTTGGCGGGTAGTGGCTTAGTTTATGAAACTGGTGATGCGTTAGGCGTGTTCGTGGAGAACTGCCCTGAAGTGGTGGATGCGGTGTTAGCGGCCCATCAACTTGAAGGCGATGTCGTTGTGCCAGTGCCAAGTGGCGGAGAAGTGCCTCTTCGTGAGGCTTTGCTGAAGCATTATGAAGTGCGGGCATTTCTGGGGAAGACGCCTGACAAGGGCGTGACGGCAAGTGAGTTTGTGGAATCGCTGCGAAAATTGCAGCCGAGGTTGTATTCGATTGCTTCAAGCCAGAAGGCGCACCCGGAAGAGGTGCATTTATGTGTGGGCGCGGTGCGCTATGACTTGGAAGGTGTGGCGCACAAAGGTGTGGCTTCAACTTTCCTGGCGGATCGCTGCGGACTCGGCAGCACTGCCGCAGTTTTTGTGCATACGGCAAAGCATTTCCGAGTGCCAGCGGATCCGCTGAAGCCTGCAATCATGGTGGGGCCGGGCACAGGGATCGCGCCGTTCCGGGCGTTTCTGCAAGAGCGTCATGCCACTGGCGCAACGGGAAAGAACTGGCTCTTCTTTGGAGACCAGAAGAGCGCCACGGATTATTTATACCGGACCGAGATTGAGGGCTGGCTGGAAGGCGGCTTGCTGAATCAGCTCTCGCTCGCGTTCTCACGCGACCAGGCGGAGAAGGTCTATGTGCAGACCCGTATGCTGGAGGCTGCTACGGAACTCTGGCAATGGCTGGAGGAAGGGGCGCATTTCTATGTATGTGGAGATGCCTCCCGCATGGCGAAAGACGTGGACGCGGCGCTGCACAAGATCATCGAAACCGCTGGAGGCCGCACTGCTGAAGAAGCCGTGGACTATGTCGCTGACATGAAGAAAACCAAACGCTATGCGCGGGATGTTTATTGATCCTGCCTAGCCGTTGTTACGCAAATTCATAACCCCCAACTGTCATGCCTGCCCTTATTGATCCACCGATCGCCGGAACGGATTTTAACGCCGAACAAAAGAACTACCTGCAGGGTTTCTTTGCGGCGCTATCCGCGCGTGGAGTGAGCTTTGATGATCTGGCTCCTGCGCCACAAGCTCCGGTTGTGCCAACGGGTCCGAACCTCGATGATCTGACGAAGGAAGAGCGGATCAAACATGACCTGCATCCTTTTGATGCGGTTGAGCAACTGACCATCGATGCACGATGGAACGCCAAGCCGGAGCCGGACATGGTTTTCCGCTACAAGTGGAATGGGCTCTTCTGGCTGAATCCCGTGAAAGACGGCTATATGTGCCGCCTGCGCATTCCGGGAGGTGTAGTGAAATCCTTCCAACTTCGGGAACTGGCGGCAATCGCTCGTGAATTAACGACAGGATACATCCAGATCACGACGCGAAATAATTTCCAGATCCGGCTTATTCAACCGAAGGATTGTCCCGAAGTGTTGCGCCGCATCCAGGGCGTGGGCTTGCATTCCAAAGGAGCGGGTGCTGACAACCTGCGCAACTTCACGATGAACCCTTGTGCGGGATATGACCCCTATGAGATCATCGATGTGCGGCCCTTTGTGAATGAATTGGCGACGATCGTGATCTCCAGCAAGGAGTTCTATGATCTGCCCCGGAAGTTCAATATCGCTTTTGATGGAGGCGGTTTGGTCAGTAGCGTGGAAGACACGAATGACATCGGCGCCAGTGCCGTGGAGATCGTTGAGAATGATCAAGGCATTGAGCCGGGCGTGTATTTCCGTATTGCTCTCGGGGGCGTGACGGGGCACCAGACGTTTGCCAGCGATTGGGGCGTGATTGTGAAGCCGGAAGATCTGGTGGCAGTGACGCTAGCCATCGTGAGGATCTTTATTCGCGATGGTGATCGGACAAACCGGAAGAAAGCACGGCTGAAGTATTTGATCGAAGAGCGAGGGCTGGCTGCTATTCTGGAAGACTGCGAAACGTTGTTAGGAAGGAAGCTGATCAAGCTGGCGGCGGATTCCCCGCTGCAGGCGCCACGCAAATTTTCGCAACAAGGGCATACCCATGTGGGGGTGTATCCGCAGAAGCAAAAGGGGTTGAACTACATTGGCGCTACGGTGCCGGTGGGGCAATTGACGGACCGGCAACTGGAGCGCATTGCGGATATTGCGGACAGTTATGGGACAGGGGAGATCCGGTTGACGGTCTGGCAGAACTTCATCATCCCGAATATCTCTGATGCTTATGTGGCCACCGCGAGCAAGGCGCTCAAGAAGGCTGGCTTTGATACGGCGGACTCTCCGTTACGCAACGGCTTCGTGGCGTGCACGGGAAACCGGTATTGCAAGTTCGCGGCCAGTGACACGAAGGGTCATGCCATCGCAGCCATGAAGTATCTAGAAAAGCGGGTGCCTCTTGATCAGCCTGTGAATGTGCACTTCACCGGGTGCGCCAACAGCTGCGCGCAGCACTTCATGGGCGATATCGGGTTGCTGGGTACGAAGGCCAAGGGCGAATCCGGCGAGGGCTATCATATCACTGTGGGGGGTGGGTTTGGTGAGAACCGGAAAGTGGGCCGGCAGATTTTCAGCTCGGTGCCTGCCGAATCGCTCAATGCCACGTTGGAGGCCATGCTGAATGGTTATCTGGCCAAACGTGAAGGGACGGAGAGCTTTCACAGCTTCTGTAATCGACACACTGTTGGCCAGCTTCAAGAGATCTGGTCGGAATCACTGGGGGTCTGATGTTTGATGGCCGCGACCAACTGCTGATGGCTTCTGGCTTGGAACACCGCGTGTCCCTGGTGGACGAACTGCTCGCTGAGCAACAGCGTCCCGGGACGGCTGTGATGAAGTTCAGCGAGTGGCACGATGAGAAACATGAGTCTCCGTTGCAGGCCCGCTATTACAGCAAACTCATTCCCGTGAGCAAACCGCAGCGAGGCGAGCAATATGCCTTTGAGGTAAATCTGGATCAGTGCACGGGCTGCAAAGCGTGTGTGGCCGCGTGTCATTCGCTAAACGGTCTGGATGACCACGAGAGCTGGCGCGACATCGGGGCACTGACAGGCACCAAGGAAGAACCCTATCTGCAGACGGTCACCACGGCATGCCATCACTGTGTGGATCCAGCTTGTGCCAGTGGCTGTCCGGTGCTGGCCTATGACAAGGATGAAGAGACGGGCATTGTGCGACATCTGGATGATCAATGCATCGGCTGCTCCTATTGCATCCTGAAGTGTCCGTATGATGTGCCGAAGTACAATGCCAAGCGAGGCATCGTGCGGAAGTGCGACATGTGCCAACAGCGGCTTGCCGTGGGAGAAGCGCCGGCTTGTGTGCAGTCCTGTCCCAGTGAGGCGATTTCCATTCGGATCGTAAGTGTCGCTGAAACGGTGGAGGTGAGTGAATCGCCCGACGTGAGCCTCTTGCCGGGTGCGTTTGAGTCTTCTTATACATTGCCGACCACGCGGTACGTTTCCGAGAAGCACATGCCACTTTCGGCGCATTCGTCCACGGCAGGTGATTTGCATCTGGAGGAGGCGCATCGTCCGCTGGCCTGGATGCTGGTGATCACACAAATGGCGGGAGGGTTGTTTGTGGCATCGGCGCTAACTGGTTCGACTGCCGCAATGACACTACTCAATGCGGTGGGTTTCGTGGTTCATTCAGTCGGTTTGTTGATCAGTGTTATGCATCTGGGGCAACCGCTGCGCGCGTGGCGGGCTTTTCTGGGTTGGCGCCGGTCGTGGCTGAGCCGGGAGATCATGGCGTTTGGGGGATTTGCCAAAGTGGCAGCGCTGGCAGCGGTCTGGCCCTGGATGGAGGGCTGGATTCAAACACACTCGCCTGTGAACATCCCGGTGACACTGCCAATGCTGACATGGGTGGCGGCGGGAGCGGGAGTTGTGGGGGTACTTTGTTCAGCCATGGTTTACGTGGACACGCGGAGGACTTTCTGGAGAGGGAGCATGACGTTTCCGAAATTTGTTGGAACAATGTTGTTGTTAGGAGCATCTGCGGGAGGGGCCCTGGCGGCCTGGCTTCCAAGTGGATTGGTTGTGGCAAAGATCTTTGCGATGGCGGCGCTGGTGATTCATGCGGTGTTACTTGGATGGGAGGCTTCTGTGCTGCGCGCATCCTACGGTGATGAAGCAGGGTCGTGGCATCGATCAGCGTTGTTGATGGTGAAGCTATGCCCGGATTTGTTGCGGACGCGGCTCTGGCTGTTTGGCGCGTTTGTTGTCGGCACGTTGGGGGTGCTTGTTGGTCCAAGCGCGATAGTAGTGTGGTGCAGCGCGCTCGCGCTGGCTGCTGCGTTTGCCTCGCAGGCGATCGAGCGCCGATTGTTTTTTGTCGCCTGTGCCGCTCCACGCATGCCGGGCGTGCCACCACCACCTGCTCATCATTAAACCCGAATGAGTCTGCGCCTTCCAGAAGCCGTCCGGTCATTCAATGGGCCAATGACTCGCGAGCTCGTACTGAGTCCGGCCCGGTTTGGATTGGGGAAGGTGCCGCATCACAGTCAGCCGGTGGCTTTGGCCAAGGCGATTTGCGGATTCTGCTCGACTGGATGCGGGTTGAATGTGCATCTGGATGAACACGGGCAGGCGATTAACTTGACGCCGAATACGGACTATCCGGTGAATCTCGGTATGGCCTGTCCCAAGGGTTGGGAGGCGCTTACGCCGCTTTATGCAGCAGATCGTGCCACTTCACCACTACTGGATGGGAAGGAGGTGGATTGGGACACGGCGCTGCAAGTATTCAGCAGGCGCTTCCAGGCGATCATGGATCAGCATGGGCCTGAGTCAGTGGCTTATCTGAGCACGGGCCAGATCATGTGCGAAGAGATGGCGCTGCTCGGTGCAGTCGCGAAGTTTGGCATGGGCATGATTCATGGTGATGGCAACACCCGTCAATGCATGGCCACGGCGGTGACTGCGTACAAAGAGAGCTTCGGCTTTGATGCGCCGCCCTTCACTTATGCGGACTTTGAAGAAAGTGATGTGCTGGTGTTCATCGGTGCGAATCCCTGCATCGCGCATCCCATCATGTGGCAGCGAGTGCTGAGGAATCCGCATAGTCCTGACATCATTGTCATCGATCCCCGGAAAACGGAAACGGCGATGTCTTCCACGCAGCATCTGGCGATTCTTCCCAAAGCGGATCTGACCCTGTTGTATTGCACCGCGAAGCGCTTGTTGGATCTCGGCGCGATCAAGCCGGAATACATTGCGGATCACACGACGGGGTTTGAGGAGTTCAGCGCCTTCCTCAATGACTATGGGTTCTCACAGCACGAAGCGAGCATTGGGATCTCCGTGGGGCAGTTTGAGTGTTTCGTGCAGACGATCGCGCTGGGGAAACGTGTTTCGTTTTGGTGGACCATGGGCGTTAATCAGGGGCACGAAGCCACGCGCACGGCGCAGGCCATTATCAATCTGGCGTTGATGACGGGGAACATGGGCCGACCGGGAACCGGCGCGAATTCCATCACGGGGCAATGCAATGCCATGGGGTCCCGGCTGTTTTCCAATACGACAAATCTGATTGGCGGGCACGATTTCAAGAATTCTCATCATCGGCTCAAAGTAGCGCAGGCGCTCGACATCCCCGTGGAGCGTATTCCCGATCAGCCCAGTCTGGCGTATGACCAGATTATCCAGGGGATAGAAGATGGGAAGATCAAGGGGCTCTGGATGATCGCGACCAACGCGGCTCATTCATGGATCCAGCAGCGCAGGGTGAAAGAGGTGCTGGGGAAGCTGGACTTCTTCGTCGTGCAGGACATGTATGCAACAACCGAAAGCGCCCAACTCGCGCATTTGGTGCTGCCTGCAGCAGGGTGGGGAGAGAAAGAAGGGACATTCATCAATTCCGAGCGGCGTATCGGCGTCTCTCGCAAGGTGAGCCGTGCGCCGGGACAGGCGCTGGCGGATTTCCACATCTTCCGTCTCATCGCGGAGTATTGGGGGTGTGGGTCGCTTTTCAGGACATGGACCTCTCCGGAAGCTGTTTTTGAAAAACTGCAAAAGGTCACTAAAGATCAACCCTGCGAGATCACGGGCATCGAGGGTTATGACATGCTGGATCAATCTGGAGGGGTGCAGTGGCCGCTCCGTCCGGACGATGAGTTAAAGACGGAGAGACGTTTGTTTGAGGATGGTCAGTATTTCACGCCAGATGGAAAGGCGCGCTTTGTGTTTGAAGCGCCGCAGGCCGCCCCTGAGCCTGTGGATGAAAAGTTTCCATTAGTGTTGATGACGGGAAGAGGGACCTCTGCGCAATGGCACACGCAGACCCGGACTGGGAAGTCAGCGATCCTGAGGAAACTGCATCCGGCGGGATTATGGCTGGAGATTCATCCGCAGGATGCGAAGCGGCGCGGCATCAAGGATGGAGATGTCATTAACGTGAGTTCCCGTCGGGCAACGATTGAGGCCCGGGCGAGGCTGACGGCCACGGTAGGAATTGGCCGCGTGTTTCTACCGATGCACGATGCGCGGGTGAATGAACTGACGATCAACGTGGTGGATCCAAACAGCCGGCAGCCGAGTTACAAGCACTGCGCGGTGCAGGTGGCCTCAAAAGGCTAACCACTGAGCTTCACGAGTACGATCTCGGCCATGGTGACTTTCTCGGCTTTGCGGAGGCGGCGCACATGTTCGAGGAGTTGTTCCAGCAGCACGCGATCTTTGGCGTGAGTGTTTGAGGCGTCGTCAATCAGGTCGTTTAAGGCAATCTCCAGGTTCTTGAAGTCATTGCCTTTGTCCAAAGCGAGGATGAAGCGGGCGGGCGCGACCTCCACCAGGCGCAGGAAAGGAATCTTCTTCAGGTATTCACTCGGCCCCACGACGAGGAGGCCCGTATCGGGTCCCATTTTCAAAACTTCCACCCCCGCCGAGGCGCCACCTTGCTGGCGAAGAGCGGACTGCGTCAGAGATACGATGGCCTGAGCGCGGTCGGCATTGATTTCCTTCAGGCCCTCCAGAGTGCTATCTGGAAGTGTGAGCGTGATGGGACGGCTGGGTTCATCGAACTTGGGAGGCCGTCCACCCCCGCCTTTCTTTTCCATGATGAGCATGTGTCGAGTTGTCGTATAGCGCTAACAGGTTCTTAGCCGGGTCCGGCGTGTAGCGCAACCGCTGTTCCTGAGCTTTTCGCCAGAGTTGACTTGATTTTGAGGCGGTTAAGCGGCCCGAGTCAAAAGCCTCCCGGATCAGTTAGCATAGGTGTCGCAGCGATTTTTCCAGCCGGGTAGCCAGCGGGACTCTTTGCGCTCGGGCGGACTGAGGCGCACGCGTTCCGTCAGCACCTTTTTTGAAGCAGCGGCAAAGGCGGCCGGCGCGCTCTGGGCGTCGCTGGCCTGCATGGTCATGAGCACCTGCAGCAATCCCCAGCCAACGCCTTGATACCGTTCCTTGGGGTTCAGGCCTTCTCCTTTGAAGTTCACGTAATCGATCATGGCGAAGTTTCCCGCAGAGGTCTGACGGAGGAGAGCCATGTTCGATTCCACGCGGGGTGCGAGCTTTCCTGCTGAGGCGTGGAATTTGGGAGCCGCGGCCGTGAGGCGGCCAATGATGAAACTGGTTTGAAGAGGGACAGTAGCGGCGAGAAGGGCGCGGAGATCCTTTTGCCGCTGGCCATTCTGATCCTGCAGGAATGCGGCGCGCGTGGGCCAAGGGCAGTCCGGGGTGGACAAAAGCCATTTCGGAAGGGGTACCTGCTGGGACTGAAACCAACCGACCAGCTTTGGGAAACTCTCCTCAAAGGGGCCTTCCACGCCTGCGGGATACCAGATGAAATGGCCGATGCCCAGAGATGCGAAGTTTTCACCGGTGTTCCAACTGGTAAGTCCCTCTACGGTGCCGGCGCATTCGTTCTGCCAGATGCGTTTGCCGATGCGGTCCAGTTCCGCGCGGCTGAGCGGCTTCTGAGAAAAGGCTGAACCGGCGGCGAGGATGATGGTGGCGCAGACGATAAGCGAGAGTGAGGAGAAGACCCGGTTCATAGGAGGTTGTGGCAAGGGATTGCTGCCCCTGTTGTAGCTCTGGAAGGCAAAGAGTTCAATAGGGGCGATACTCAGGCGTGCCATCACGTTGTTGCGGGAGTGGAGGCCGGTGGGTTCAATACGGGCGTACCTTCGTGATCCCTGCTCGTATAGATGGCGGTATTGAATTGCTTCGCCTAGGGTTTCCTAGTTTATTACTGGGGTAAATCACCCCTTTTCATGGCCTATCTGGCATTCAACCTGAATGACGGCAACGAGTTCATTTTCGATCTTGTGGAGGACCGTCTTTCGCTCGGGCGCAATCCCAGGAACGAGATCGTCATTGAGAACACTTATATTTCCGGTTTTCACGCGGAGTTCGTCCGCGGGGAAGACGGGGTGTTTGAGCTGGTCGACCTGAAGTCTGCCAACGGGACCTTCGTCAATGGCAAGCGCATTGAGCGGATCAAAGTTCACCATGGCGACAAGGTGGCTTTTGGGCAGCTCGAAGCCCGTTTCCGCGAGACGAAATTGCCGGGTCCGCACCGGGAGCCTACGCAAGGCGGCGCCAGCGCGGAAGACAAGAAGCGCGAAGCCGAAGCTCAGGGAGGAAAGGCGTCCGACACGGCACTCATCAATGTGCCGCTGGGAGACAAGACCGAGGCGGTGCCGCTGGCACCTGCTGGTACGGACACCGATGTGGTGCCACCGCTGCCGCCTCCATCCGCCGCGCCGGCGCCGGCCATCAAGACGATGCCCCAAGTGCAGAAACTGGCACCTTTGGTGCCTGTGACATCCGCGCCAGCACCGGCTCCGTCATCAAGTCCGGCAGCGCCAAAGGTGACGCCGGTTCCGCCGCCATCTGGAGTGAAACCGGCATCGCCTGTGCCGCCAAAGCCGGCAGGGGTCACGCCTCCACCCAGGCCATCTGGTATTGCTGCTCCGCCGAAACCACAAGGTCCTACGGCTCCCCGGCCACCGGGGGCACCGACCGCCGGGCCGCCTTCCAAGCCAATGGCCAAGCCATTGGGACCGCCACCTCCGGCAAGCAAAACTCCAGCACTACCCGTTAAAGCGCCTGCGGCACCGGTGAAGCCAGCGGGACCACTACCTCCACCGGTCGCGCCCGTCGCTGCGCCGACCGTGAAAGCGGTGCCTGTGAAGACGGAGGCCGTGATGATCGCGAAACCGGGAACAACGCCGGTAAAGGTGGCGACCACGGCCATAAAGATCACTGCCGTCCCAACGCAGGAAGTTTCGCTAGTCGGGCAGAAGCCGACACTCGCGAAAGCCGTGCAGGAAGATCTGGCGGCGGAGAAGAATGCGCTCCGCGAGGAAACGGAGGCGATGAAGAAAGAGCTGACCGGGGCCGAAGCGCGCCTGGCCACGATTCGCGCGGAGATCGCGGCTGCGGAAAAAGCCAAAGAGACAGCAGAAGCCGCAGCAGTGGCGGCTGCCACCCCGGCTGCAAAAGATCGCGGCAAGGAAGCGGTGGCGTCCGAAGGGCACATCAAGGTCCTGCACATCGAGATCGAGCAGTTGGAAAGAGCCCGCACGGAGTATGCGGCGATCAAGCTGGATCTGGATCGCGGCAAACGCGAACTTGAGGGCCTGGCAGCCCAGATCGCCGAACACAAACAGTCTGAGCAGAAAACGCGGGAACGTCTGGCGCGCGAGGCAAAGGCGACCGAGGAACATTTGTCCAGTCTGGGCAAGGAGATCCGCGAATCTGAAGCCAAGCTGACTGGGCTGAAGGAACAACTTTCCGCAGGGAGTGCGGCGGCTGAAACTTTTGCGGCAAATAACACCAAGGTGCAGGTGTTGCAGGGGGAATTGGGTGAGTTGGAGGCCAAGGCCAAGGACCTTACCGGGACAGTCGAGGGACTTTTGAAGCAGAAAGAGGAGCGTGAGGCTGAGGCTGCAGCGCTGGCGGCGAAGCTGGAGGAGACGAAGAAACAACTTTCGGAAGCGGAGCAAATACAGGCGGAGTCTGCCAAAACAGCGGTTGCGCGGCGAGAAGAGGCCGAACGGAAGAGTGCTGAGGAGCAGGCACGCCTCACCAATCTTTCCAAAGCTCTTGGAGAAAAAGAGAGTGCTCTGGCGGAAGCCAGCAAGCAACTGGAGGGGCTGCAAACACAGAAGTCAGCGCTCACCAAGGAAACTGAAGAGCTCACCGCTGTGCTGGCGAAAGTCGAAGAGGCGAAGAAGGCCCTTTCTTCTACGGAGGCGCGCAAGTCTGAGGTGGACCGCCAAGTGGAGGATCACGAGGCGCAACTGCAGAAAGCCAAAGGTGAATTCGACAAGGTCACTCAGGATCTTGCGGAACTGAAGAAGCAGTCTGAAGAGACCGGTGCGCGCCAAGCCAGTGTGGTGAGCACTCTGGCAGAAAAGCTTACGGCGGTGGCTGCGGCGGAGGTGGCACTGAAGGCATTGCAGAGCGACCATGCGGATATCTCCAAAGGGCTGACGGAGTTGAAGGACACCACGGCCAAACTGGAGGCAGCCAGCCAAAAGCTAACGGCCGTAGAGGCAGAGCGGGAAGGTGTCGCCAAAGATCTGGCTGAGAAGCAATCGTTGCTCGGAAAGTTGCAAGGCGATACCGGCCAGGCTGAAGCGGCTTTGGCAAAGCTCACGGCTGAAACCGAGGCTGTGGAGAAGCGCCGCGAGGAGGCCGCTAAGGTTCTTGCGGATCAAGAGGCCGCTCTGGAGAAGGCTCGCGCGGAGCATCAAAGCCGGATCGCAGAGTTTGAGAAAGCCACGCAAGAGGTTGCGGGGCTGGATGATGCGCGCGCGATCCTGGCCAAGGTGAACGCGGCGGTAGCGGAAGCTGAAACGCGCCACGTGGAAGTCGCAAAGGACCTCAGTGATAAAGAAGCGGAACTGACAAAGGCTGTCAATGAACTGGCCAAGGCTTCACCTACCATCGCTGCCCTGAAGAAGGAACATGACGAGATGGCCAAGCGCCATGCGGATCTCGCACAGTCGCTTAGTGACAAGGAGTCCGCGATAACGGCGGCTGACGCGAAGCTGCAAGAACTGACGGAGAGCAGGACCAAGCTTTCCGGCGTGGTCGCCGAACTGACTGAAGCGACGGCCAAGCTGACGGACACGCGCAAAGAGTTTGGTGAGCTGGAAGAGAAACGGAAGACGCTGGCGAATGCCGTGTCTGATGAAGAAGCGGCCTTGCACAAGGCTCGGGAGGCGGTGTCCAAAACGACTCCAGAGTTGGACGCTCTCAAGCAGGCTTTTGAAGACACCGGCAAGCGGCACACGGAGTTGGGTAAGACGCTGGAAGAGCAGCAACGTGCACTGGCGGCGACAGAGACAAAGCTAAAGACGTTGCGGGAAGAGGAAGCGAGACTGGCTCTGCTGGAAAAGAAGAGTGCTGAACTGGAAAAAGAACTCTCCAGTAAAGAAGCTGCTCTGAAGAGCACGCAGGAAGAATTCGCCAGGCTCACGACTGAACTCGCTGCCGGCAAGAAGGCCTTCGAAGAAGGGAAGAGTCTCAAGGAAACGCTCTCTAAAGACGTGGATGAAAAGAAAGCGGTTTTGGCCGACCTGGAGGCGAAAACCAAGGAACTGTCCGAGAAACACCAGCAGCTTTCCGAACAGAACGCCAAGCTCAAGGACGCGGAATCGAAACTGGAAAACGTGCGGCAGTCCCTCGCGGAAGAAGAGGGCAAACAAACAGGTCTCTCGGACTTGGTCAAAGCTTTGGCTTCGCAACGCACGGATGGTGAAAAAGCTTTGTCCGAGCTGACCTCGCGCATGTCGAAGCAGGAGGAGTCGCTGAAGGCTTCGCGCGATCGTGAAAGTTCTCTGCGCGCGACGATTGCATCATTGGAAAAAGAGTCCGCTGCACAACGTCAAAAGCTCGAAGAAGCTCATGCGAATCTCGCGGAAGCGGAGAAGGCTCACGGCCAACGCATGGCCGAGCTGGATCGCACGGCAACGGATAAAGAGAGCACCTTGCGCACCCTGGAAGACAAACTGGCGGTGCTACGGCAGCAGGAGACTGACGCGGCCAAGAAGCTCGAGGAACTGGCTGCCACGGATACGCGCATTCAGGATGCATCCCAAACGTTGCAGACACTCGACGAACAGAAGTCGCGAGTGGAAGCCCTCATTCTAGGCCTGGGCAAGCAACGGGAAGAGAAAGAGCATGAAATTGCTGCATTGGCCGAACAAGGCATGGCGCAGCACACCCTGGTGGAAGCACTGCAAGCGGAGAGCAAGCATTTGGAGACAGGGGTGGGTGCGCTGAAGTCCGAAGAAGCCGACCGGAAGAAAGCGGTGGGGGACCTGGAGGCGCGCCTCGCAGAAGTGACTCAGCAACTTGCCTCCGCGCAGTCTTCATTGACCCAAGCGGAAGCGGATGCTGCGGGCAAACGCACGGAGCAGGAGACGCTGCTGGCTGCAGTGGCAGCTGCCACTGTTTCTCTGGCTGGGCATCAGCAAAGTCAGGCTGAAGCGGAGAATGAACTCAAATCTGTACGCGAGTCCCTGGGCCAGGCGGCGAAGGAACTGAAATCCCAACAAGACGAAGCCGTGAAGGCGTCGACGTTGTTGAAGGAAAAAGAAGCTCAACTGAAGAAGCTGGAAGAAGAAAGGACCGACAAGCAGAAGGTACTGGATGAGATCGCGGCGCGGGAGGAAGGCTTGCGGAGCGAGTACGGCCGTCTTGCGAAGGAAAAGTCTGATCTGCAACAGACCATGGCTAATCTCAGCAAAGAGAAGGAGTCGGCGAGCCAGAGTCTAGAATCTTTGCGCGGAGAAGTGAAAGCGGTGGAGGATCGCTTAAGGGAACTCACCGCGAATCAGGCCACGCTGACGGCGGAGTTGGCACAGTTAGAAAAAACGGCGGCGGAGCAGCGGGAGAATGCGGCTCGGGCGAAGGAGCTGGAAGCGTCCATCACCGCGCAGAAGGACACGCTGAAGAAACTGATCGACGAGAAGGCGGCCGATGAAAAGGAAGTGATCCGGCTGAAGGACGAGCAAATGGATCTGCGTCAAGCCATTGAGAAGGTGAAGCAAGAAGATGCGACGCTCGCTGACCAGCTTCGGACTGTGAAGGCACAGCTTTCGCAGGATGAATCGAAAGTGCAGGAAGCGCAGACCAAGCTCGAGGCAGCGAGCAAGTTGTTGACCGAGAAGCAGCAGTCACTGGGGAGCGTGGAGCAGGACTTGGCCGCCGTGACGAAGAAACTGGAGATCGCCGAGCAGCGAGCCAAGGAATTGCACAGTGCCGAGGTGCGGCTTGCTGAAGTCGAGTCCAGTCTGAAGATCACGGAGAGCGCGCGCGAAAAACAACAGGCTGCTATTTCTGATCTGGAAAAGGATCGCCAGCGGTTGCTTGCTGAGGTGCAGTCCCTTAATAGCCAGCAAGAGCAACTTCGTGGAGAGGTGAGGGAAGCGGATGGTGCCCTGGCTGCGCTGCTTGGCAAGATCGCAACGCATGAAGCGCAGCATGCTGACTTGCTGAAGGATGGCGGCAGACTGCGTTCGATGGCCGAAGCACTGGTGGTCGCAGATTCCCGCCACAATGAAGCGCTGAAGCAACTGAGCGCAGTTTCAGATGAAGGCGCCGCCTTAGAGCGCAAACTGGAGGAGCTTAAACGAAGCCTGCAACAGGAGAGCGTCAGTCTGACCAATCTGCGCGAGGAGACAAAGCATGCTCAGGACGATCGTAAGCACGCTTTTGATAAATTGGAGCGTGATTTGTCGGAAGCCAAACTGAAGGCAGCGGAAGAGTTGCGGCTGGAAGAGGCCGCCATCACGGTAAGGGTCAAGGAACGCATCAGCGAGTTGCAGCGCAAACATGACATTCTGTCGCGTGAACTGGCAGGAAACATGGAGCACCAGACGGTGATGATCTTTGCGCATGATCTCATCAAGCGCATAGATCTGCTGGATCTCCTGATCCAACGTTACGCCAAGCCTGGATTCAACGGCGGCATTGAGCAGCAGCTTCGGACGCTGCGGGCGTCCTTTGAAGACATACTGTTGCAACATGGCATCAGCGAGTTCCTCATTGAGGAGGGAACCGTGGTGGATACCAGCCTGCGGCAGCGCATTGCGGTGGTGGAAAATGTGTCGGGCTCCCAGAAGCCAAAGGTCGTGGAAAGCTTCCGGTCAGGTTTTATTTACAACCCCGACAACGGCAAAGAAGTCATCCTGCGGAAAGTGGAGGTTAAAACTTCCGCAGAATAAGTTTTCAGTGTAAATCTTTCTCAACTAGAGCAGTTGATCATCATGGCGGAATACGTTGGAATTGACCTTGGCACCACCCTCTCCGGGCTTGCTTATCTGAAGCAGGACGGATCACCGGAAATTGTGCCAAATGCTGACGGTGAGCGACTTACGCCATCCGTTGTTTATTTTGACGCACACGAGGAGGTCAAGCTGGTGGGCAGCGCTGCCCGGGACGGCGGGGATCCGGAACGGACGATATTCCAGATCAAGCGCCACATGGATGATCCTGACTATTTCGTCGAGATCGACAAGAAGAAATGGACGCCGTCTGAGATCTCTGCGCTGATCCTGAGCAAGCTGAAACGCGAGTGCTCCCGGATTATTGGAGAGATCGAGGAGGTGGTCATAACGGTGCCTGCGAATTTCAATGAACTGGCGCGCAAGAGCACCATTGCTGCTGCTGATATGGCCGGTATGAAGGTGCGGCGCCTGGTGAATGAGCCGACGGCTGCGGCAGTTTATTATGCACATACCCAGGGGGTGAAAGGCCGCGTGTTGGTTTTCGATATGGGCGGTGGTACATTGGACGTCACCATTCTGGAAGTAGACGACAACGGCATCCGCATTCTGACCAGCGAGGGTGCGCGGCATCTGGGCGGTTCAAACTTCGATGAGCTTCTGCTCGATGCCTATGCGGATCAGTATCGCAACCAAGTGCAGGCGGAGCTTTTTAATGACGAGCGGCAGCGCCGCCGTGTGCTTCATGCCGCGGAAGACGCCAAGAAGATGCTCAGCAAGCTGCAACGGGTGAATGACACGATTGGGAATGACACCAATGGCATCGCCCGTATCGATCTCACGCGGGAGATTTTCGAGAAACTGGTTTCCAAGTATTTGACCCGCTCTGTCATGCTGGTCGAGCAGGCGCTGGCTGGGGTGAAATTGCAGCCGAAGGACATTGAGCATGTGGTGCTGGTGGGCGGATCGACGCGGATTCCAAAGGTGAAGTCCGCTTTGGAAAAGGTCTTTGGCAAGCCGCCCAAGTCCTGCGGAAACGTGGACGAAGCGGTGGCTCTCGGTGCGGCTCTTTTCGCCAAGAAGTCCTCACGCGTGCAGGAAGTGTGCAATCAAAGCTACGGCACCCTGGCCTACATCGTGAACACGAAGACGGGGGAGGAAGGGGTGCGCAATTCCATCGTCATTGGAAAGAACACGCCGATTCCCTGTTCCAAAACGCAGATCTATGTGACCTCGGAAGCGAACGAACGCTTCATCGAAGTGGACATCACTCAAGGGGAAGACAGTGACCCGCGTTATGTGGACGTGATCGGAAAGATCACTCTGGAAGTGCCCCCGAACCGTCCTGCCGGCTGCCAAGTGGCGGTCACGTATAGCTATGATGAAAGCCAGCGTGTCCGGGCCCTGGTGGTGGACAAGCAAAGCGGCCGCTCTCAAGAGATCGCTGTCACCTATCGTGGCGCCGGTATCCTGAGCGAAGAAGAGCTGCGCAAGCGCGGCTCCGCGCTGAGGCAGTTGCGAATCGAGTAGTGATCACGGCTGTTTCGGATCAATCACCTTTATTTAGATAGGCTTCTATGTTCAAAGCGATCAAATCCATTTTCGGCGGCAGGGAAGCTGCCAAGCCTGTTGCAGAAGCTCCGGCGAAGAGTGCGCCAGCTTCAGTTATGGCGGCAGTGACTGCACCCGCCAAACCTGCGGCGCCCGCTGCTGGCGGCGCTGCGGCCGTTTCGCCTCCGCGACCGGTGCAGCAGCCCCAACAAATAAAAGCTGTCAACCCTCCGGCGCCTTCGAAGGCCGTGGAGAAGCCCAAAACCCCGGAAGAGATTTGCGGCATCACTGCGCAGATGTCTCAGCCGGAAGTCCGTGAGCGTTTGGCTCTGCTTTACAAGCGCTACAATCGCGCGACATCGAGTCTGGATGCCCAGCTTCGTGGTGAGGCGGAGCGCATGCTGGACGCGGTCGTGATTATTCGGGAGAAGGTGTTTGGGCCGATTTGAGGTGGGTCACCTTTGTGAGCCTTTCAGGAATTAATGCGCTGAATAAACCACTCGACAGAGGCGCTCAGAACATGGGCGCCGGAGTGGTCGTGAAGTTCGACCGCGACTGAGATAAGGGCGCGGCCTTTGCTTGTCAGGTCGGAGTTGAGCTGAGTTAGCGCGACAGGATCTGCGCTCGCCTGGGATGTTACGCTTCCGTTGGCGGGTTTGCGGAATTTCGATTCCAGCCGGCGCACGACGGGCACGATGCCGTCAGTGGAACCGAAGTGCTGGAGGAGGAACTGGCCGCTGGAAGCCTCGGCCAGCGCCAGGAGGGCACTGGCGTGGACGGTGCCGAGATGATTGAGATAGTGGTCACCCGCAGGGAGTCGAAGCAATGAGGATTCGTCTTCGGCACTCTCCAGCCCGACAAATCGATTTAAGGGTAGATCCGTGACGCTGGTCTTTGTCTTTATGGATGGGACGCGGTTTGCTGGGGCTTCTGGTGATTCGGGAGTGGCCGTGGCAGAACTTGAAAGTTATCCAACAGCGCGATGCCGCCGGGACCGTCGGCCCGGATTGCCACCCACATATCACGATGAGCCAGCAATTCCGGAATCGGAAAGTCATGTCCTGTGAAGTCTCTTGTCAGGAAGAATCCGACCTTCTCTCCATCGCCGCCCCGTTTGTTCACTTCCAACACTTCACCGGTCACACGCAGGGTAGAGTCATCGACCTTCACGAAGGTGATACGAAGACGGTACCATTTTCCCACCTCGGTGCTGAATTCGCCTGCCGGCATCCAGGAGCGGGGAGGGCCGACACTGGCTGATTTAGACATGAATTGAAACTTCAGAGTTTCGTCCTCCACCTTCAGCCGCAGAGCCGCGAAGGCTGCACCTGGCACGCCGCTCAACTGTCCGTCCTGGCTTCCCATTAAACCGATCGCGAGGGCGTGGGATGAGCCGCCAATGCCCTGGCGCTTGAAGCAGCAGGAAACTTGCAGGGTGGCGAGTCTCGATAGGTCGAAGCTGCTCTTCTTATAGACCAGAGTGCCTTCGCTTTTCAGGCTTTCGGAAAGCACGATGCCATTGCTGTTGGCGAAGCCCAATGGCGTGATGGCGTAGCCGCTGCGGCCGAGGAGCAGATTCTCGGAGAAGTTGTCCGTGAGCTGCCCGGCATCGAAATCAACCATCTGCGCCAAAGGATTGCGAGGCTCTGGTTGGACTCGGGTGAGGTAATAAACGACCGTCAGAGTGGCAGCCAAAAGACAAGTGAGGATGGAGCCAATAAGGACGCCAACTTTGTGACGTTTGGCGAATGATGGCAGCGCACTGGCGGGAGCATTTGGGCCATCCGGTGCGCTGTCTTTTTGATGCAGGATGGCTTCGATGGAAGTGCGCAGATCCGCTGCCGTGGCAAAACGCAGATCGGGATTTTTCTGGAGCGTGCGCATTACGATCTCATCGACTCGTAGGTCCATGGGTGTCCGTTTGGAGGGGGCTTCGATCTTGCCCTTGGGTGGGGCTTCGCCCGTCAGCATTTCATAGAGCACGACCCCGAGGCTATAGATGTCCGATCGGCGGTCGGCGTTGCCTGTGCTTTGCTCTGGCGCGGCGTAAGTTGGTGTGCCTTCGGCATTAGGAGTGTTTTCAAATACGGTTGGTAGAGCAGGGGATGGCTGGACAAGTTTTGCGATGCCAAAGTCAGCGATTTTCACGGTGCCTTGCTTATCCATCAGCAGGTTCTCGGGCTTGATGTCGCAATGCACAATGCCGTGGTCGTGGGCGCATTGCAGCGCCTCGCAAATGGGCGGCACGATGCCCAAGGCTTCATTGGGCGTGAGGCGCTGGCTCTGAAGCACCTGCCGGAGATTTGGGCCATCCACAAACTCCATGACCAGATAGTAGAAGCCACCGCTTTGCCCGAAGTCATGCACGCTCACAATGTGGGGGTGGTTCAGGGCCGCCAAGGCGCGAGCTTCTTTTTCAAAGCGACCTGCAAATTGAGGATCGTCTGCCCGTTCCGGTGCGAGGATCTTTAATGCGACCAAGCGATGTAGAGACTTTTGCCGGGCCTTGTAAACGACACCCATACCGCCGCGACCCAGGCATTCCAAGATCTCAAACTGAGGCAGGTGCGGGGCCAGTTCGTCCGGAGTCAGGGGCGGTTCTGCCACGCCAGGCCCATCAGCCTGCGTGGGCTGCATCGCGCCGACCATGAGGCATCTCGGGCAGAGGCCAGTGACGGCATCTTCCGGCAGTTCTTCACCGCAGCGGGGACACGTAGTAGCCATCGGAGGTGACAGGGTCATACAGAGCCATGCCGTGATCAGGGAAAAGGGTTACACACTTATTTTATTCATCCGCCGAGCGCTACGAAGAGGGCGCGCATTTCGTCTTCAACGGTAGAAGGATCTTCCTGGGTGCCGGCGACCTCTGCTTTGACGCAATGGCGGAAGCGCTGTCTGAGGCGATGTGCGGCCACCTTGAGTGCGGGGACACTCATCTGAAGTTCGGCGGCTGAGGCGGCCAAGTCGCCGTACTCTGCCTCGCCCAGGAGGGTGGGGCGAAGATGTAGTAAAAGATCCGACTTCCCATTGAGGGTGCACTCTTCCGTCAAAGCGGTCATCGCCCTTGCCAGAAGTGTGATGGCCCATTGCCGGTCATAGATCGCTTCAGGCGACTGGCGGGCATCTGCCGGGATATCCAGGGCCGGAGAGGTGTCTAACTCGGCATGGATGGACAACAATGTTGCCCCGCCGCCTCGCTTCAGCCGCGACTCCTTTTCCCAATGATGAGCGAGGAAGTGCTTCACGGCTCCCAAGAGGTAATAGCGAAATCGTCCACGCGCAGGATCTGCTGTGGCAATGGCGCCACCGGACAGCACGTCAGCGAAGAAGGCGTGGCTCATGTCCCTGGCAGCGTCCGCGTTGCGCACTGAAGTACGGAGATAGGCCATGACGGGTTCGTAATAGGCATCACACAAATCCGACAACGCCCTGCGGCCATCCTCAGACTCGGTCTTCGCCAGGCACACGCGAGTCCAGCGTGTTGTCCTGAAGTCAGCCGGCAGGTGGGATTGGAGCGGCGTGTCTGTCATGGCGAAGGTCGATCCATGATGTCACCATTGCATAAAGCTGGGGAGAAAAAAGTGTCGGCCAGCGTGACGGACGAAAGAGATTCCACCTTCAGTTGATAGACGCATGACTCTGTCAGCGATATACCCGCCAGCTCTGCGAGCTTCATCCATTTTGTTTTTCCTTTATGAAATACCTCTTCCTTTTCGCCTGGCTATCCATTCCTCTGGCTGCCGCCATCTCGGCGCCTCCTGCAGAGTCCAAGGCCAGCACCCCCGCGTCAGAAGCCGCCAAGCCTGATCAAGACGGCATAGTGACGCTCTTCAATGGCAGGGATCTCAGCGGCTGGGAAGGCGATCCGAAATACTGGTCAGTTCAGGATGGCGCGCTCACGGGTGTGACGGATGGCACGCTGAAGATGAACCGGTTTATTACGTGGAAAGGCGGGAAGGTCCGGAACTTCGATCTGCGCGTGATGGTGAAAGTCACGGCAGGCGGTAACAGCGGCCTGCAATATCGCAGCGTGATGATGCCTGAGTTGGGGCCTGATATCGTGAAGGGTTATCAATGCGATGTGGTCGCCAAGACACCGGAATACAATGGCATGCTCTATGAGGAAAAGGGTCGTCGCATCCTTTGCTATACCGGTCAGAAGGTCATCATCGCGCCAGATGGGGCGTCGTGGATTGTTGGCACGATGCCGGTGAAGGTGTTTGCGCCGGATGAATGGCACGAGTTCCGGATACTGGTGCAAGGCAATCATCATCAGCATTGGATCGATGGCCATATGACTGCCGATGTCATTGATCTGGATGAGAAAGGCCGGGTTCTGGAAGGTGTGTTCGGAACGCAGGTGCATGTTGGTCCTGCGATGAAAATCCAATACAAGGATTTCAAGTTTCAGAAGTTGCCGGACGATCTGCCACTGCTTAAAGCGGAGGATCATCCCATTCCAGCGGGCTCGCTTGGCGTGAAGCCGCAGGGCAAACTGCCCAAGGATTGGAAGTCACCGATTTATCCGGGGAAGTGAGATCTCAGGGGGTAGGCGTTAAGGGAGTATGACTTTCTTCCCGGTCTTCGCCGACTCACGAGCGGCGTCCTGAATCTCCACCGCGATCAGATTGGTCTCCAAGGAGGACATGCTGCCGCTGGGGTTGACTTCACCGCGAATGACGGCGGAGAAGTATTCGACCGATGTGCCATAGGGCGCGGGAAGAGGCGCTGCGGTCTTTTCCTCGGGGCGCTTCGCTTTGTCTAATCGGATGTCGTAGTCTGTTGGGTTGATCGTTCGGATGATGCCTTTGCGGCCGTAGATTTCCACGTCCTTGCGTGGGAAAGTCCAATCCCAGGATGCCTGGATAATTCCTTGTGCCTGTGGGTATTCGAGGATGAGCGTGGCGTTGTCATCCACTTTGGTGAAGGCCTCCGGCCGGTCGGTCTGAAATACGGCCGTGACAGACAGCGGGCGTTTATTCCCCATGAACCAGGTGATGATGTCTCCGCCATAGCAACCGAAGTCTGAAGAAGCACCGCCACCATTCAGTTTCGGATCCGTGAGCCAGGCGAGGAATTCGGGTTCCACTCGATCGGGACCAGGATGGCCGAAGTGCCCCACGATTTTGGTGAGCACGCCGAGTTGCTTTTCCTGCACGGCAATCCGGTATGCTTCCCCGAGACAGGAATACCACGTCGTTTCGAGATTAGTGAGTAGATGAGTTTTGTGTTCCCGGGCTAATGCAGCCATTCGTTTCGCTGCGGCATTGTCGACCGCGAGTGGCTTTTCTACAATGACATGAACGCCGCGCGGCGCTGCAATTTCGACGATGGCCAAATGATCGTAGGTATTGGAGAAGGCCCAGATCGCGTGCGGTTTCAGCTCATCCACCATCTTCGCCAAGTCCGTGCCGAAAAGAGCATCATCAAATTTATAGCGATCACGATACCGTTTCACGACTCCCTGATCGGCTTCACAAATACCTACAATCTCGATCGAACCTGCAGAGCTCCGCAAGAAGCCATTCACATGGCCATGCACCAGACCCGCGATGATCACCTTGATGGGTGGCTTCGTATCCTGGGCCTGGATTCCGAACGAACCGGTGAGAAGCAAAGCGATGAGCAGGAGGCTTTTCAGAAGCCATCCGTCCATGCATCGAAGTTTATTTATCGAAGTATGGAGATTTTCAGTTGGGGCAGTGGACCGTGAACTCATGCGCATGGCGAAGATAGTGTGCAACGCCGCACTCTCTTGCACAAAAATCGAGATGGTAACGACGAAGATCTATTGATCCGCGTGGAGTCATTCCACCTCATTCATCTGCTCTTTTTCCTTCGTCTCAGCAACCCGCGCCTCACGTGTAAATAAGGCCTGCAGCTTGTCCCAGAAATCCCCGCCGAGTACAAACAGGCCAGCAACGAAGACAGCATCCGCAGCAAGCTTCATCTGCCATCTCAGTGCTGAGCTATCGGGAAGCCACTCCGGCTTGTAAGCCTGCACATAGGTGGGGATCAGTGGCAACAGCAGCATGGCGAGACCGATAATGTGACGCACCGGTCCGACGTTCCCGGCGGGCTTGATTCTACCTATAAAACGAAACGCCATGGCCTTGAAGTGCTCGAAGTTCTCCTTCCCCATGATGGCCGCGCCCGCCAGCGTCCCGACTTCCGGAGCGAAAAACAAAATGGCCCACAGCGTAGCCTTGAACGAAGCTGACCAAGGCATCCAGGCAATCCAGGCGCTGGTAAAAAACAGCAGATTCCCGCCGACCACAAAAGCGATACCAAGAATGAGCCGAGTTCTCGCTGTCATGGATTGTTGTCAGCTTAACTCATTCTGTAATTCCGCTTGCCGCCTCTCCATTCGGCCACAAAAAAGCTCCTGTCGACTGACAGGAGCTGGAGCGGGTGACGCGATTCGAACGCGCGACATCTTCCTTGGCAAGGAAGTGCTCTACCACTGAGCTACACCCGCAATGTTTGCGGAGGGTGACAGTGGCGAAAATATGAATGCTTTCAAGTCGAAAATGATGAAATCTTTGCTAGGCTTTCCCTCCCATGAACAAACTCGATGAGATCATCGCTCACAAGCACACGGAAGTGGAGCGACTTCTGCCAAGGCTCGAAAAGCTGAAGACGGCCGCGACTTTGCGCAATGATTTCCGTTCCCTGGCTGACGCGTTGCGGGCGGATGAGACTCGTCTGGGATTGATCGCGGAAGTGAAAAAGGCCTCGCCGTCTGCCGGTGTGATTCAGCCGGACTTCGATTACCTCACCATCGCTCGCACCTATGAAAAAGGGGGAGCCAATGCGCTCTCAGTCCTCACGGATGAAAAGTATTTCCAAGGCAGGTTGGACTACATGACGAACATCCGCGCGGAGGTGGGCATCCCGGTGCTCCGTAAAGATTTCATTGTTCACGAAGTGCAGATCTATGAGGCCGTCGTAGCAGGCGCTGATGCGATCCTGCTGATTGTGGCGGCGCTGGATCAGCCGTTGCTGGAGCATCTTTTGGAGACGGCTCACACTTACCAGCTCGATGTCCTGATGGAAGTGCATGACATGCCGGAACTGGAGCGTGCTCTGGCCACCGATGTGCGCATTCTCGGCATCAATAACCGGAACCTAAAATCGTTCACCGTGGACTTGGCGACGACGGAAGCGCTCGCGGAGGAAGTGCCGGATGATGTGATCCTCGTCAGTGAAAGCGGGATTAAGTCTGTGGAGGACGCGCACCGTGTGGCGGAATCAGGCGCGGATGCACTGCTGGTGGGGGAAACGCTGATGCGTCATGAAAATCCGCTGGCCATGGCTCGGGCGTTGCGAGTGGACCGGATGTTGGCGGAGTAAGGGACCAAGATCTGCAATGAATAGGCGGCCAAACCGCAAGGGTTTGGGTGGGCGTATGGGCCATCCGCCACCGCTTACGCGGCTGGGGCCGTCCGATCACGATGCGTGGGCGTTGGCTTTCCAGGGCGGAAATGCTCCTCGTGCTCCAACACGGCGGACAGGGTGGGGAAGCGAGGGGAGACTGCTACGAGGCTCTCCCGCAACACTGCGATGAGGAAATCCGGTTCGCCTTCGGCGCGAAGGTTGACGATGAGTTGACCGCCTTCGGTGGGTTCTTCCAGTTCCATGCCGAGCTCCGGGGTGAAGTCACTGCGGACCAGGTTCACGGAAGCGAGTTCACCGGCCACGCCATCATCGGGGCTGAAGGTCATCTTGAAATGAGCGACCTCCGCGCCCTCCAGGCGGGATTGGACTTCGGTGGCCAGTGTCATGAGGAAGATGTTGGCATCGAACTCTTCGTCGGCGGAGAGCACGACGGTGGCATTGAGCCAGCCCAGGAGGGCTTCGCCTTCCGCATAGGTTTCGTAATCCACGTCCATGGGATGACGGACGCCTTGGGTGGATTCGAGCACTTCAGAGAACCAGGCCTCCAAGCCTTCGCCAGTGCGGGGAGAGGCAGCGATGACTTCGGCATCCGGATACTCTTTGCGTAGCGTCTCTGTCAGTTTGTCCATTTGGGCTTTGTCCAGCAGGTCGCTCTTGCTGATGACGATGACATCCGCTTCCTCGAGCTGCTTTTTGAAAATGTAGGTCACTTTGCTGGAAAACGTCCCGCCGGATTCTAGACCGAAAACGCGGCGGGCACGGACAGGGTCTACCAGCACGCTCAGGGGAGTGATGGTGAAGTCATCGCCGTACATGCGGCGAAGGGGATAAGTGACGGTGGCAACGAGATCCGTGCAACTGCCGACTGGCTCCGCGATAAAGACATCCGGACGCGTGGCTTCATTGAGCCGGGCGGCGGCATCCACAAGTGTGTTGAACCGGCAGCAAAAACAACCGCCGGCGATTTCTTCCGTGGCAAAACCCTGGCCGCGCAGGAGCTTGGTATCCACCAAGCCCCCAGCCTGATCGTTTGTGATCAGCCCGACCTTCAATCCCTGATCTGTGAGCTGACGGGCGAGTTTGCCAATGGCAGTGGTCTTGCCGGCGCCTAAAAAACCACCGATCATCACGTAGCGGGCTTTGTCTTTCATGGTAGGAAGGGAAGTTGTATGCCAGAACGGGCAAATATTAAAGGGTGTTTCGCGCAACGTGCGCCTTTCGTATATAATGCGCAAAGTATGTTCACTGCAGCGGACTTTCCTTCTTCGCCTGTGGCTGGCACGAGATCCGGGGGTATTCATGACACCCTGGGCCGCCCGCTGCAGGAGTTGCGGCTGTCGGTGACGGACCGGTGCAATTTCCGGTGCGGCTATTGCATGCCGAAAGAGGTGTTCGGGGAGGCGCATGCCTATCTCCCACGTCAGCAGATTTTGTCCTTTGAAGAGCTTACCCTGCTGGCGCAGGTGTTCGTGAGGTTGGGCGTGAGGAAGATTCGGGTGACGGGAGGGGAGCCCTTGCTGCGCCGCGATCTGCCGGTCCTGATCAGGCAATTGAAGGCCATCGAGGGATTGCAGGAACTCACGCTGACTACCAATGGCTCTGCGTTACTCGCTTTGGCGAAGCCCCTGCGAGAAGCGGGGCTGGATCGGATCACTGTCAGCGTGGATGCGCTTGATGAAGAGAAGTTCCGGATCATGAACGATGTGGACTTCCCCCTGCACCGGGTTCTGCGCGGACTGGACGCGGCTTTGGAAGCGGGATTTTCCCCCATCAAGATAAACATGGTGGTGAAGCGTGGGGTGAATGAGGATGAGATCCTGCCTATGGCGAGGCGATTCCGCGGACCGGATTTCGTGCTCCGTTTCATCGAGTACATGGATGTGGGGACGACGAACGGGTGGCGTATGCGTGATGTGATGACTGCGGGGGAAATCCAGGCAATCCTGGAGAAGGAGATGCCGCTGGTAGCATTGCCTGCACGTCAGGGGGGCGAAGTGGCCCGCAGATTCCGGTGGCAGGATGGCGGGGGAGAGATTGGCATCGTCGCCTCCGTCACTCAGCCGTTCTGCCGGGGCTGCAACCGGGCGCGGATTTCTGCAGATGGGCGCTTTTTCCCCTGCCTTTTTGCGGCTTCCGGCCATGACCTGAGATCCCTGCTGAGGGAAGGAAACGATGATGAAGCCTTGGCGACGAAGATCAGCGATCTCTGGCGGAAGCGGGATGACCGGTATAGCGAACTGCGGACGGCGTCCGCATCTGCTTCAACTCAAAGGTTAAAGGCGGAGATGTCCCAGCTCGGTGGCTAAGAAGTTTTTCCGTGAGTCGAGTTTTACGTAGAAGCCAACAGTTTTGAAACGTTATTGTCAGAGCCTTCCGATATGCGACCAAGATCTGCCTTCCTCCAAAGCCTTTGCATCATTGGCTGCTGTGCCGTGCTCCCAAGTGCGGTCCTGCACGCCGAAGACAAAAAGACTGAAAAAGCTGAACCCTCCAAGTCTGCTCCCAAAGCCGCCCCCATGAAAGACGACACTGCTGCGGATCCTTCCGCCAAGCCCAAGACGATTCCCACCGATGAAGAGCTGCGAAAAAAGCTGACCCCTATCCAGTATGCAGTGGCACGGGAAAATGCGACGGAACGCCCCTTCACAAATGAATTTTGGAAGCATGATGAGGAAGGTATCTTCGTGGACATTGTGTCTGGCGAGGCGCTGTTTTCCTCCAAAGATAAATTCTTCTCTGACTGCGGATGGCCGGCGTTTTCCAAGCCAATCAGCGATAAGGAAGTCAAAGAATTGCAGGATTTCACGCACGGTATGATCCGCAAGGAAGTGCGCTCCAAGACAGGTGACACGCACCTAGGCCACGTATTTGACGACGGCCCGAAGGAAAAAGGTGGCCTGCGCTATTGCATTAATTCGGCGTCTCTGCGCTTCATTCCCAAGGCCAAAATGAAAGAGGCTGGCTATGGAGATTTGCTCAAGCAATTCGAAGAGAAGCCTGCTGCGAAGTAATCTGGCAAGAGGCGCCAGTGTCGTTGGGGCTTGTTTGAGCCTGCACCCCTTTTTTAACCTTGCGCCCCATATTACAATCGCTAGAATACGTGCCGCCTTTTTCCCCTGCGCCATTTAATTGAAAATGGGCTGCGGAGAGCCCCCGCCTTCACTTTCCTCTCATACTCCTATGGCAAAAACAGTGAAAAAACTGGCGGCGAAGCCCAAGGGCTCGAAGCAGGTTGCGAAACCCAAGGCAGCGCCGAAAAGCGCGAAGCCAGTCAAATCTCTGAAGCCAGTGGCGAAGCCGCCGCTTGCGGCAGCCAAGGACAAGAACAAGGCGGAGGCAAAAACCAAAGCCAAAGCCCCAGTTCCCGTCAAAGGCAGCGGAAAAACCTTCGCACCTACCAAGGCTGCCAAGGACTCCGTGACGAAAAACACCAAGAAGTCAGGGACGCCAAAGAGTGTGGCCCCGCAAAAATCTTTACCAGTAAAATCAAAATCCGTGCCGAAACCGACCAATTCCACTCCCAAGCCTGATAAATCCACCAAGCCCGCCTCCGACGCAAAAGCAGCCGCTCCTGCGAAGAGCAAGGCGCCCGCTGAGAAGCCTGCCGCTCCCGCCAAGACCACGGCAGCCAAACCGGCTGCTCCTGCTGCGAAGGCTGTTGAGAGCACGAAAGCCGCTGCTCCTGTCAAAGCATCTGCCGCCAAGGCTCCGGAGTCGAAGGCAGCACCCGCGGCAAAGGCGACTACCGGCAAGGCATCCAAAAAGCCAGCTTCCGCGCCCGCTCCGGCTCCTGAGCCGTTGCCACGAATCAAGAAAATCACGATTTCAGATGCTCCCCCGGAGATCGTCATCAAGCAGGCTTACAACCCTGCCAAACTTCCTCCGTTCGTCCGCAAGCAGCAGCAGCGCCTGTATGATCTGCGCAGCGCCCTTCTGGATTCCATGGATGGGGTCGCAAAAGAAACGCTTCGCTCCCGCCCTGAGGGCAGCGACGCCTCTGTGGGTGGCATGCACATGGGTGACGCAGGTAGCGATGCCTATGACCGCGATTTTGCCCTCAGCATGCTGAGCAAGGAACAAGACGCGCTTTATGAGATCAACGAAGCGCTGAAGCGTCTGGACGGCGGAGTCTACGGCGTCTGCGAATTGTCCGGCCAAAAAATCTCTGAGGAGCGTCTCGAAGCGCTGCCTTACACCCGCTACACCCGGGATATGCAGGAGCAAATCGAGAGGGACCAGATCGGTGGCCGCTTCCGCCGTCCCGTGGTTCGTTCTGTCTTCGGACTCGACGATGAGAACGAGGAGGACGACGATGATGAGGAAGAGGGCAGCTCGAGTTCCAGCTCGAATAATGAATCCTCGCTTGACTTCAGTAAGGAATAGCGCATTTTCCGAGCCCTTTTTCCTATGCCACGCGACATCATCATCCTCGAATGCACCGAAGCCAAAGCCGAGGGCAAACCAACTTCGCGTTACGTAACCACCCGTAACAAGAAAAGCATCCGTACCCCTGGCCGCCTGGAGAAAGTGAAATTCAATCACTTCCTTAAGCGCCGCACGGTGCACCGGGAAATCCGCTAATTTGCAGTAATTCCGCTGAACTGCCCACCGCTCAACCGATTCGATCATGCAACCTAAGACCAGAGAACGCCTCTCCAACTTCCGCCGCGCGAACCGCAAATTGCCTCGCCGCCGGATGGATATCCCGATGGACAAGCTGAACTACAAGCATCCGGAAATCCTTGCAAAGTTCACCACGGAAACCGGCAAGATCCTTCCCCGTCGTGTGACTGGAACTTCGGCGTTTGTTCATCGCACGATCACTCGCGAGATCAAGCGGGCGCGTTCGCTGAATTTGATGCCTTGAGTTGACCGGCAGTCAGCGCGGTTTATTTGAAAGCGTCCCAGTGCATTCTGGGGCGCTTTTTGTTTCTTCCGGGCGAATTATCTTCTTTAGCTCAGGGTAGAATAAGAGTTTTTCATGCAGGACACACAAAGCCAAACAGATCCCCGCGGTCTTCCCATTGATCGTGTGGGAGTGAAGAATCTGCGTTTTCCGCTGCGGATTCGCGACCGTGATCTGGCGGAACAAAGCACGGTCGCCATGGTGTCGCTGGCGGTGGATCTTCCCCATCATTTCAAGGGGACTCACATGAGCCGTTTTGTGGAGATACTCCACGCACATGGAAATGTGCTGACGGTGGCGGATGTCGCTCATATGCCGAAAGAGTTGCTGGAGCGGCTGGACGCGCAGAAAGCCCATGTGAAATTGGAGTTCCCTTACTTTCGCTGCAAAGCGGCACCGGTGACCAAGGCGGAAGGCCTGCTCGACTATGGTGTCATCTTTGAGGTGGATGCCGACGCGCAGAAGATTGATTTCATCGTCACGGTCATGGTTCCAGTCACCACACTGTGCCCCTGCTCGAAGGCCATCTCGGCGAGGGGCGCGCATAATCAGCGCGGCACTGTAACCTTTTCCGTGCGGTTCAAAAAACCCATCTGGATCGAAGACCTGGTGGAGCTCGTCGAAGCGAGTGCCAGCTCAGAACTTTATAGCCTCTTAAAGCGACCTGATGAAAAGCTGGTGACCGAGCGGGCCTATGACAATCCTGTGTTTGTAGAGGACCTTGTTCGGAACGTGGCAATCAAAGCGAAGGCTCACCCCGATATTACCTGGTTCCGGGTCGAGGCAGAAAATTACGAAAGCATTCACAATCACAACGCCTGGGCCGTCATTGAAGGCGGGCCGACGGACGCCGGAAGTAATTCTGAATCGTAGAATGGAGTTAAGTCGTCACTCGGCCTTAGGTTTGGCAGCGTTTTTGCGATTTTTACCCTGCCCGCCGAAATAAGGATAGGTATCCCATACCCCGTCGCCCGTGGCACGAGGATCACTGCTATCCTTCATCCATTGGTCGAGTTGCCCGCTTAATCTAGACTTGGCTTGAGCGTAGGCTGGATCGGCTGCGAGGTTTTTCACGTTGTCAGGATCATTGGCCACATCATAAAGTTCCTCGGCGGGACGCTTTGCGAAGCAGAGGTCGAAGAAGGGTTTGATGGCCGGTTCATCCTTATGCTCAAGGATGTAAATTTTGGTGGGGCTGTCGTCCACATCACCGAACTCGCGTGCCGGATCCTTGTGGGCAACGGGATCACCTGCGGGCCACCGGTCTGGATGAAAGTTGCGAATGTAGAGGAATTCCGGGGTGCGAACGGCGCGGGCGGGGTATCCCACATCTCCAGCGCGCACATTCGCATGCCGCTCCCGCTCGACAAAGCAGGCCTTGCGGCTGTCGAGCGGTTCGGCCCCTGTAAAGAGTGGCAACAGGCTGCGGCCTGTCATTTCCGTGGGCGCTTTGAGCCCAGCTGCTTCCAGGAATGTAGGAGCCAGATCCATCAAGTTAATGAAATCATGCGACGTTTGACCGGCTTTCAGTTTTGATCCCCAGCGAACGGCAAACGGTTGTCTGGTGCCGCCATCGTAGAGGTTGGCTTTGCAGCGAGGGAAAGGGGCGCCGTTGTCAGCTGTGATGACAATCAAGGTGTTCTCCAGCAGGCCACGCTGTTCCAGGAGCTTGATGGCCTCACCGACCATAGTGTCAAAACGTTGCACTTCCACGTAGTAGTCCAACATGTCATTGCGGGTAACTTCATTGTCGGGCCAGTAGGCGGGCACATTTACATCGGCTGCCTGCATTCCTGCTTGTTTGCCTGTGCCTGGTTCGTAGGGTCGATGAGGATCCGAACTGCCAAGCCAGAAGCAAAATGGCTTGTCTGCTGGCGCCGTTTCCATAAACGCTGCGAAATCTTTGAAGCGCGGGCCAGCCGGTTCGCGGGTGTAACCGCCTGCTTCGTGTTTGCCGGGGCCCCAGCCCTTACTGGTCAGTCCGACTGCATACCCAGCGTCCTCCAAGAGGTAAACATAATTGGGATACTTGTGAGGAAGGAAGCCATGCAACTGGCCACCTTCCTCCAGACGATGAGGATATTGCCCTGTGAGAATGGCGGCACGAGAAGGGGTGCAACTCGGGGAGGCGCTTCTGGCTTGATGGAAGAGCATTCCCTCTTTGGCGATTCTATCGAATGTGGGCGTCTTCACCACCTTATCGCCATAGATGCTGGCGTGCCCGTAGCCCCAATCATCGGCAATGCAGAACAGGATATTGGGACGGCTTTCAGCAGCAGAGAGCGCTGCAAAGCCAAGAATGAATATGCAAAAGAGGGCGCGAGAAAACATGACTCGCTCTCAACGAACCCGTGGGTCCCCTTGTTGCAGCAAATGAAATCGGAATTGCGCGCGGCGCCTCGGGCACAAAAAAAGAGGGAGCAGATTGCTCTGCTCCCTCTTGGATTGGTTGTTAAAGAGTTGCCTCAATAACTTAGAAGGGGAACTTCACGCCAAGACGAACGATCGTGTAGTCTGCTTCTTCATCAGCATCCCAGTGATAGGCGCCGTCGGCGAAGATGCCCAAGCAGCTAGCGGACTCAATGCGATACTCAAGACCGGCACCTGCGAAGTAGTTGCCTTTTTGCTCGGAGTTGGTGCTGCCACCGCCGCCAACCATAACGTAAGGAGCCAAGCAGATGGAGGTGATAGGATAGCGAAGAACCAAAGCGCCGTCATATTCGTGGTGCTCGCTGTCTGTGGCGAAGATGCCATAGGTTGCTTGCACGCCGATGTATGGGTTGAAGAAGTACTCAAGGAGCACGCCGCCGCCGAGGACGTCGTCTTCTACGCTATCGTTGTCAGGAAGGAAACCTGCGCCGAAGATACCCATGGCGAAGCCGGGCTCAAAGCATGCGCAGCCGGTTTCGACTACTGGGGGAACGACAGCCTTGGAGTCCTTGCCGGAGTAGCTCACAGGACCCGCGTAAGCGGCGCCAGCGAGGGCAAGTGTCATCAGGAGAGATGCGATTTTTTTCATGGTGGGTAGTGGTGTGTTGATTAGGATTGCACGCCGATCCTACCCCACAATGAATTCATCGCAAGCCGAAAATAACATTTCGTTTCAGCTTACTTAATTAAATCTCAATTGTGTCGATTATTTTGGCATTTATTGAGACTGAACATGATCAGTCATTTAGCACTAACCGCATCTCACCACTGCGCATATGCAGGGATTTGATGCCGGCCGCGAAGGCCTTTAACGCAGAAGCATCGTGAGCTTCCATTTTAGCTTCATCCAGTAAATTCAGACCCTTGATCCCGCCCAGCCAGGAGTTCGGCAGGGAGATTCCGCCGACTTTCACTTCAGCAAGGCTGAGTGCAAAACGGTGTTGGTCATCGAGCTTGGTGTTGAACGCGACGTTCACGCGAATGGTATGACCACCGAAGATGGGAACATCCTGCTCCACAGGAGCCAGGAGGGTGGCGCCTACGCCATCGCGATTGATGTGAACCTTTACGGTTTCTCCAAGGCCCTGGCTTTCGAGAAACCCATTTATCTCGCGTTCGTTCAGCACGACGGTCTTCGACGGATCGGAAGCAGGGAAAGCTTCACCTTCCAGTACTGCGAGTTTGCTCTTCACGGCGTCCTGCTCAGCCAGGGAAAGCTGAACCGGCTCGAACTTGGAGGCATTGAAATTGTGATTGTACCAGAAACCGGCCGAGGCGGCGGTAAGGCCACCAACACCCAGGAGAACACAGCCTGTCACCAACAGTTTTTTCTTCCAGGAAGAGCCCGTGGTGACTGGGCGCGCATCTTGAACAGGCAAGGCAGGGGGGAGCGTTTCGTTCATGGTGCAGTGAAATACTATCCCGCGGTCTGACAGGACGCAGGATGAGGCGTTGAATAAAATTGGAATTATTTTCCGCTCTTAAGCAATTACCACTCCACTGGCCCCAGCAAATGCAGCACGTCTTTGGCGTAGTTTTTCTCAGTCAGAAGCAGCCAGATGGTGGCTGCGCCAGTGACCAGCGTGCAGATGATGACCCAGGGGTTCCGGAGCAACTGCTCAGGCTCCAGTTTGGCGGTTTCATCCTTCATGGCGTGCTGGAAGTAGGCGATCACGGCCAATACGACCAAGGGGAACACAAGCACGAGGTTGTTCAGGCGGGGATATACCGCCATGGCGATGCCGGTGCAGAAGCAGAAGAAGTTCGCGTAGGTGATCATCGCCAGGATGAGCGACTTCTCGGTGTACACGTTGAACGATTTCCGGTAGCGGCCGCTGAGCGTCTGGTCACCGATGAAGCGGAATTCCGCGAAGCGCTTCCCCGTCATGAGCAGGGCGCCAAAGAACCACCAAGCCAGGACAATGCTGAGCGGCGGCACATGATGGGGATCCACCAAGGCGTAATAACCGAGCCAGAGACGAATGGGATTATTAAAGGATTCCGCAATGACATCCATGAACGCCCGGTCCTTGAGTCGCAGTGGTTGCACATTGTAGACCAAGCCGCTGATGAGGAGGAGGAGCAGCGCTGCCATGTAGGCCCAGTTGAACTTCCACAACCAACTCAGAGCGAAAGCGAGGATAATGAGGGCGGCCTTCAGCCACCATAAATAAACGACCTTCACCTTTCCGGCAGGGATGCCACGAAGGCGCTTGGTGGGATGCAGGGCATCGAAAGGCGCATCCAGAATTTCGTTCAGGATGTAGTTCGCCGAGGCAATGAGGCATGCAGGAATGAGTGACAACAATGCCTTTACCAGCAGGCTGCCATCCCACGCGAAATTCAGCACCAAGACCCACGCCACCATGTGGCCGAAGACAATGAAGATGTTCTTGAGCCAGTGGTCAGGACGGCAGATTTTGAAATACTCCAGCATGAAGGAAGTCGGATGGGCGAAGGATGGCCCTTTTACTCAGCGGGTAAAAGGCGATGGTCAAGGGTCAAGCTGAGCCGACGGTCAGCGCATGACGGATTCCACTCCCATGGCGGAGTCCTTGGCGAAGCTGGGAATCCAGTGAGGGCGGCGTTTGGCGATGACACGATAGATAAGAGAGATGCCGTGCAGCGTGAAGATGCGGTCCACCAGCCTGTAACCGCTTTTCCGGCGCATCAGCACTGCCAGCGCCCAACGGAGATGCCGGTAACGCAACCAAAACGGCTGGAAGTTCATCTTCACCCGGTAGCGGGCGCGGCCGCCTTCTTTGGGGAATTGCGCCTTATAAGCTTTCTTCGCGATGCGGAGACGCTGTTCGATCTCCTCGGTGAAAGGAGAAAAGTAATATTCTCGCGCGAGCGTAAGCAGGCTGAAGGTGGCCTCCATGTAAGCGATGTCTTCCTCGGGCATGGCCGCAGCCGTGGCCAAAGTCCTCATCCGTCCGATATTCTCCAGGGCGCGCTGCGCGGCACGCAGGGAAGCCTCTTTGTCCTGCACAAAGTGATTCAGGACCTTCTTCACACTATGGCTGATGAAGATGTTGTTCCAGTAGACCTGAAGCATGGGAGGCACCCGGACCCTGCGGAAAAAGAGGGCCTGACGGGCGAAATCTTCGACGTAGAGCAATTCGCGAACGACCTCATCAGAGAGCCGCAGGAGTTCCAGCAGCGCAGTTTCGTCGGGGCAATTCTGGCTTTGGGCAAACTCGCGAATGGCCTCCTCCACGAGTTGTTTATCTTTGAAGACGCGCAGGGTGACGAAGGTGTTCAGATCCGTCCAGACCGCACTTCTATCCAGAAAGGTCAGCCGACGGAAGGGGACCCAGCCGCCAGTTTGAGACCAAACGGAAATGCCGACGAGGTTGGAGGCATGTTCCAGTTCACGGGCAAACCGTTCATGTTCCCATCCCACAAAGCTGGGGAATTCGCCGCAGCCTTCGTATTCCCGGCGCGTCTGTAGTTCCACCAGCTTGGCGGCCTTGGTCTGGAAGAAGTTCTTGTTGAGCGGAAGGTAGCGGAAGAAGTCGCTTTCGCCGTGCTTCATGGAGACAATGAGTGAGGGGCTTTCCTCAATGCCTTTCAAGGCGCGAGTGAGCGTGGCGGGGGACCACATCAAGTCTCCGACGCGATAGGCGCCGACAGTCCAGGTGCGGAAGATGAGGCGCTTTTGGCGTTTCTCAAAGACGGGTAGAAGTGCGCGGAGCAGCCGGTTCGCGTCCAAAGGGGTGCGGACGTGGAGTTCACTGCGAAATTCGTCTTCTACGTCCCGGGCATCGCTTTCACCGATGCGAACCACGACGCCCTCGACTGCGGGGAAATCGTCCAAAAAAGAGTCCAGAAGGTGGGAAAGGAAAGTATTCACCGGTAGCCGCGTTTGCTCCAGATGCTCCCGCAGAGAAGGCGTGGAACTGAAGACATCCATGGTCACAAAGACCTTGAGCCCGTATTCCCGGGGGATGTCGAGGCATGGGCCAAGGAAGGAACGCCAACGGCCAATGGTGGCGCGCGTCTCGAGAGAGTAAAAAGAATGATCCGCCAAGTGCGTGACGTCATCCAAAGTCACCGCGTTGAAACCCATCTCTGACGCTTTGGCGCAAAAGGTGTGCAGGTCCGCCCGGATTTGCGCCCAGCGTGCCTCGCACTCCGGCCCTTGAACCGGGATATGCTGGAAAGGGATTTTGGACCAATTGATGGTACGTCCTGGGTGGGCCCGGAAGAAAGGCCCAATGGCATCGATGAGGAACAGTTGCATGCGGCGGCGGAGGCGCGATGTTCGCGGCTGCGGGAAGGAGGAGTCCAGCAACGATTTTGTTTCCTTACCTGCTGTCTATCATGGAGAAAGCCGAAATCCAGCGGCACATCGTGTCAATCTATGCCGACCTCGCAAAGCGTTCGGTTGATCGCGATTGCACGGGTCGGACGCAGTGCTGCCAGTTTCGGCTGACCGGAAAGACGCCCATGCTCACGCGGGGGGAAGCGCATTACGCTGCGACGGGCGTGAGAGCCAGCGGAAGGAAAAAGCTTCCGCCTAAGGACGACGGAAGCTGTCCGCTCCTGGGAAAGGATGGTTTATGCGCCATCTATGAGCACCGGCCTTTCGGCTGCCGTACGCATTTCTGCCCTGCCGCGGGTGGGCAGTATCCCAGGAAAACGGTCGCGGATTTGATTCAACGGCTGGATGCTTTAGATGAAAAAATGGGCGGCGATGGGCCAAGGGCGATCCAAAGTGCCGTGACGGATGCGCTGAGCCGACTCTGAAACAGCATCTTCTGTCGCGAGCGCCCAAACCCATCGTTTTCCCGTAGTAGATTAGTTGTCTTAAATTCCCCTTATGCCGCGTGTCCCGGAGGAAACCCTACAGCAGATCCTGGCGTCCACGGACATCGTGGATCTGGTCGGCCGCTATGTGCGGCTGCGCCGGGCTGGGGTAAACTGGGTGGGACTATGTCCCTTCCATCAGGAAAAGAATCCCTCATTTAATGTCAGTCCTCAGCGCGGAACCTACCATTGTTTCGGTTGTGGGGCAGGCGGCAATGCCTTCCGCTTCGTGCAAGAGCATGACGGCTTGTCCTTTATGGATGCGGTCAAGCGGCTGGCCGATACCGCGGGAATCCGGCTCGAGGAGGAAGTTTGGGATGCGAACGCGGAGCGCGCCACTCGCGTCCGGCAGGCCTTGCTGAAGCTGCATCGGGATCTGGCGGACTGGTATCATCACCTGCTGATGAAAGATCCCATGGCTGAGGCCGCACGCGACTACCTGAAGTCCCGTGGCATCAGTGCCCAAACGGCAAAGAATTGGAAAATGGGCTATGCGCCGGCGGCAGCGGCACCGCTTTGGGATTGGGCCAGGCCGCTCAAGTATACGGAAAACCTTCTCGTGCACGGCGGCATCCTCGCCCGCCGGGATGAAGACAGTGGCCGGCCGGGTGAAGCTGCTTATCCGCGATTTCGTCACCGGCTCATGTTTCCGATTCGTAATGATTTCGGAGAGGTCATCGCTTTTAGCGGACGTTTGTTGGATCCGGACGCAAAGGCGGCCAAATATCTGAACTCGCCTGAGACCTCAATCTTCAGTAAAAGCCGCACCCTTTTCGGTTTGGACAAGTCAAAGAGAGCCATCATCAAAGCCAGCCGTGCCATTGTGTGTGAAGGTCAGTTGGATCTGATCTCCGCCTATGAGCACGGCTTTGAGAATGTGGTGGCTCCATTAGGCACTGCCTTCACGGAATTCCATGCGCGCATGTTGAAGCGGCATGCGGAGGAAGTGGTGCTTTGTTTTGATTCCGATGCCGCCGGTTATAAAGCGGCTGAGCGTGCCTTCAACATTCTGGCGCCTGTGGGCATACTGGTAAAGGTGGCCCCCTTGCCTGCGGGTGAAGATCCGGACTCCTTGATTCGCAAGCAGGGGACAGAAGCCTTTGCCGCAACGCTCACGCGCTCACGTGATTTCTTTGATCACATGATCGACTATGCCTCGTCACAAGCTGGCTTCCATGAGACACGGATGAAGACCCGCTTTGCGGGAGAGATGGCTGGTATGATTCGCCTATTGGATAATCCTCTGGCAAGAGATGAAGCTATTCAGAAAATATCGGCACGCATCGGCCTGCCGGAAGCAGACTACCGGCGGCAAGTTTCCCGCACGGCCAAGCCGGTGACCCAACAATCGCAGGATGCGAACAAGTCTGTTGAAGCACCCTTGCCGCCCCAGCACAAAACGGCGCAATTGCTCACGCGCTATTCATTGGGAAATCCAGAAGTATTGCGCTGGCTTCGCAGCGTTCCGCTCGATCATCTGCTGAAGGATCTGATGGGTGCGGACTTGTTGTCACTCGTTTGGAAAAGCGAAAGTGATCTGTCTGATTCACTCAAATTGGGATCGTTCTTGACCGAGTTGGGACGAGCTGAGGCTGCGGCCATTAGCCAGTTGCTTTCCGCGCCATTGCCAGAAGGTGGCATCGAGGAAGCCAAGCATGCGCTGGAGGCCCTGGAGTTTCAATGGGTGCAAAACAGGTTGCAGTTTGCCCAAACCCAACTAAAACAGGCAGGCCTCAGTCCCGAGGCCATAGCGGAATTGCAACAGCAAGTCGTGTCGTTGCGCAAAGATTACCTTGACCGCCGCACTCAGTTACAGAAAGTTTCCACTAGTCAGGGCTCCTAAACGTGTCTTCCGCCCCCCCCGAAAATCGTAAGACTGTGATTACCGAAGCTGCCTCTCAGGAGTTGCCGCGGCGTCGGCGTGGCCGTCCGCGCAAACACCACGCGGCTAACGGTCATTCTCATCCCGCGCCTCCAGTAACAGCGGCGGCAGCGCCTGGCCGCAAACGTGGCCGTCCGCCCAAGAACGCTCGTCCTCAGGAACCCGAACAGCCGACTTACGACGATATTAACGCTCCTGAGATCCAGGAGAAGCTGCGTTTTCTCATCCGGCTGGCTCGTGAACAGGATCTCCTGAGTTTCGATGACGTGAATGAAGCTCTGCCCGGTGGCTTCGTGACAGCCGACCTGATGGATGAAATCATCACGCGTCTGCGTGGTTTGGACATTGAGGTGGTCGCCTCTCCGGAACTGGATCGAGCGAAAGTGGTCAAACCCAGCTCGCCTGCTGCCGATGACGACGAGGCCGAAGAGCGCGAAGAAGGTCAGCTCGACATGCTGGACGATCCTGTCCGCATGTATCTCAAGCAGATGGGCGCCGTGCCCCTTCTGACTCGCGAACAGGAAATCGACATCTCCAAGCGCATTGAAAAAGCCGAAGGCAATCTGCATCGCGCTTTGCAAAATATTGGTTTTGTTTCTGAGGAGTATCTTCGTCTGGGAGATGCACTTCTCGCTGGCACAGAACGCTTTGACAAGCTGGTGCTGGATCGGAAGATCGAAGATCGGGATAGCTACTTCAAGAAGCTGACGGGTGTCTGCGCGCAAGTGCGTGAGATGATCCATCAGGCGAATGAGCAATACAGCGATCTGCTGCGAGCCGGGACGCGGAACAAGGGCACGATCAGCGAGAAGTTTGCGCAAACTAAATCCTCCCTGATCAAGCTCTGCGGTAAATTTTACTTCAAGCAGAAGACCAACGAATTGCTCGTATCTCTTTTGCAAAAGCGGTTGTGCGAAATAGATCAGATCGAAAGTGAAGCCTCGTGTTCACCAGAGAATCCCGATGTGCGCCGGGCACTTGAAGAGTTTGAATTGCAGTCGTGGGTGAAGCCCGCCGAATTCCGTCAACTCGTGACGGAAGCTGATCAATGGAGCAAGGAATCCTCCAAGGCTCGCAACGAGATGGTGGAAGCCAACCTGCGGCTGGTCATCTCGATTGCCAAGAAGTACACCAACCGCGGCCTGTCTTTCCTCGACCTCATTCAGGAAGGCAACATGGGTCTCATGCGCGCGGTGGAAAAATTCGAGTACAAGCGAGGCTATAAGTTCAGCACTTATGCCACGTGGTGGATTCGTCAGGCAATTACCCGCAGCATCGCGGATCAGGCGCGCACGATTCGTATTCCGGTGCACATGATCGACACGATCAACAAGCTCCTGCGAGTGCAGAAGAGCCTTGTGCAGGACTTGGGCCGCGATCCGACGCCCGAAGAAATTTCCGAGGAAATCCATCTGCCGGTGGAGCGTGTGCGCGCCATCATGCGGATGAGTCAGCAGCCTGTCTCCCTGCAAGCCAAAGTGGGCGACAGCGATGGCGATACCGAATTCGGTGATTTCATTGAAGACAACACAAGCGCGAACCCGATGGAACTTACCGCAATGCACTTGCTGCGGGATAAGCTGAAGGATGTGCTGGAAAGTCTCACAGATCGTGAGAAGGCAGTGCTGGAGCAGCGCTTTGGTCTGGTGGACGGCAGTGGCCGCACGCTGGAAGAAGTCGGCCGCCAGTTCCACGTCACGCGGGAACGTATCCGTCAGATCGAAGCCAAGGCTTTGCGGAAGCTGCGTCATCCGACACGTATCCGGAAACTGGGTGGCTTCTTTGGCACGCAGTAGGCCGAGCTGAATCATTGACCTCTCAGAGACTGCCCAGTTGTGTCTTAAGTTCGCTGAGTAGGGTCTTGAACCGTGCGGCCGTCGGTGTGTCTCGCAAGTGCGCTTCGTCCAGCGATAATGTAAATGTGTAAGTGCCTGCGGCGTAGCGGAATGATGCGCCTAGCGACCGGAACCAGTCCAGCACAGTGTAGTTATCCGGCAGGACATGACCATACAAATGCGTCACGCCGATTTCTTTGGCCCGAAGCCAGATGACGGCAAGCAGTGCAGTGGCGATGCCACGATGCTGAGCTTCGTCTGCAACAATGAAGGACACCTCGGCCTCAGACGGACTGTTCGTATTTCTCCAATAAGAAGCGCCGCCATAGCCCGGTTCGTTGGGACGGGCTGGATCCTGGGCTCCCCAAGACTCATGCAGCCCAGGTTCTGAGTTGAGAATGCGGTTTAGCAGGGAATCCGGAACGCCTTTGACATGATTCCAGAAGCGATAGTAATGCGCATCAGGTGAGAGGTTGTTGAATGCCTCCAACAAGATGTCGCGATCTTCTGGCGCAAATGGTCGCAGCAGCACCGGGGCTCCGTCTCGCAGAGTAATGATCAGAGGCATGGATCAAAGGAGAAAGGTCCCCGGCGACCTTGGGGAAAGCGGGCGGTCAAAGCTTGATTGCGAAGTCCTCTCCAGGCGTGACGTTTTCCACGAACGCCAGCAACACTTGGATCACATCTTCGACATCCTGGAGGCTCGCCATTTCCACCACGGAATGCATATAGCGCAGAGGCAGACTGATCAATCCGCTGGGGATGCCATGCTGCACATTGAAAATGCTATCGGTATCGGTGCCGCTGTAGCGGGATGAGGACTCGTGCTGGATGTTTACTTTGGCTTTTCCCGCAGCCTTCAGCAGGTGCTCTACGACCACGGGGTGATTGCAGGTGCCGTGCGTGATGGAGGGGCCTTTGCCGAGCTTTACGTCGCCGTGTTTTGTCTTGTCGATACCAGGCGTGTCTGTGGCATGCGTGACGTCCAGAACAACGGCTACATCCGGCATGAGACGATGCGCGATCATCTTGGCGCCATTGCCGCCGATTTCTTCCTGCACCGCGTTCACCGCGATGACGGTATTCGCAATGGGTTTCTTCTTCGTCTTCAGACGCTTCAGAACTTGAGCGATGATGTAACCGCCGATGCGGTTGTCCAAAGCGCGACCCAATAGGAATTTGTCTGCCATGAATTCCGCGCCGTAGGAGTACACCGCGGGATGTCCCACGCGGATGCCGGCCTTCGCCACTTCCTTGTCGCTGCTGGCGCCGATATCGACATAAAGTTCGTGAACCTTGGGCACCTTTTCATTGTCTCGTTCGCGAATGTGAATGGCGGTGTTGCCAATGATCCCGCGCACCACGCCTTTATCTCCATAAATATCGAGGCGTCGGCCACGCGCCGTGGCAACGTCTGACCCGCCGATGCGATCAAGATAGAGAAAGCCATCGCGGGAGATCATCTTAACCATGAAGCCAATTTCGTCCGCATGAGATTCCAGCATGATCCGAGTCGGCTTTTCAGCTGTCCCGTTCAGAGTGCCCCAAGCCGTCCCATAGGCGTCACTCTCGACTCTGTCGGCAAAAGCGCGCAGGTACTCCGCCCACAGGCGCTGGCCACGGAATTCAAAGCCGGTCGGGCTGGCAGCATGCAGGTAGTTTTGGAGAAAGTCCTTTGAAGCTGGGTCGAGTGGCTTAGGCATAAGTTCGGTATAAATAAATGGGTAGGCGATCGATAGCGATGTCGAGGAGGGCTGTTAACGCGGCACTACTGTCAGGTAGTTACGCACCAGGTTATACTCCGGTTCATAGTGCTCGGTCCCGTTGGCTTCGCGCCACCAGAGAGCGGTGGAACTGCCGCCATCGAGATTGATGGCTCGAGCGACGGTGAATTCAGAGATGACTCCCGGCGTCACCAGCAGATCGGACATTTCTTTGAGGGTCACACTTTTGCAGGTGCCCATGGCCCAGCGGCCTTTGTTGTCCGTGACGAGAAACGTGCGCGCGCGGCGGCGTTGCGCTTCCAGACCAGTGATACCTTTGCCACCGCTGGCAAGGCGGGGACCTGCCTGGATGAGATCTGTGATGTCTTTTGAGTCCGTGAACTCATCGCGCCAGATGAGAGAGGGGCGGTCTTTGCGCACCACCAGCATGCCGCCTAGCAGCGAGCTCTTTTGAATCTTGCCGACGCGCTGGCCTTTTGAAATGGAGAGACCCAGGGGTTCGAATTCGGGAGTGAAGTAGCCGCCGTTGCACGCAGCTATTGCTTTCACGCTTTCTGCGCCACGCGCGATCTTTCCAGCTCTCGGCTGATCCTGCACTTTGAGGGAGCACTTCACCGAATCGAAAAAGATTAGGTTTAACTCTGCGGTGTGCGGTCCGGCCAGCGCCTTCTTGGTTTGATAAGCGCCGTGACCCAGAGCCAGCTTTTTGCCCGGCGAAGCAACGCGCCATTTTGCAGGGGCTGCCGCAGTTTGGGCATAAACAACCTGTGTTGAAAAGAGAGCCAGTAGTCCGGCAAGGGTGGCCAGGCTTGGGCGGATTAAGAATGTTCGGCGAACCATGTGAGTGCTTTTTGCAGGGCGCGAGCCCGGTGGCTGAGTTGATTTTTTACCTCGCTCGGCAGTGTGCCGAAAGTCTGATCATAACCTTCGGGAACAAAAAGGGGGTCATAGCCAAAACCGCCCTGACCTTCTTCTTCCAAACGGACACTGCCTTCCACGGTACCCTCAAACAGAGCCAAGACCTGCCCGTCCTGGGCGAGAGCCATGCAGCAGCAAAAGCGGCCCTTAAAAGGCTGCTGCACGCCCTGAGCCAAAGCATTGCCGAGTTCTTTCTTTAGCCTTTCCCGGTTGTCTTTATCAGTCGCGTTTTCCCCGGCATACCGGGCGGAATAAACTCCTGGCGCTCCACCGAGCGCGTCCACCTCAATACCAGAGTCATCGGAGAGGACTTGCACGCCGGGTAGCGCTGCGCTGGCAGCGAGGGCTTTAATCGCGGCATTTGCCGCAAAAGTTTTGCCCGTCTCCTCGGGAGAGGGGAGGGAAGGGTAAGCGGAAAGATCTTCCACCTGCCAGCCGGGTCCCAGCAACGCGCGGATTTCCTGAGTCTTGTGGCGGTTGCCTGTGGCGATCAGAAGTCTGTTCACTTGGGACTCGTAGCTGTACCCCGCATTTTCGCAAAGGGGAGATGAGCAGAAGTGTGTGCCAAAGCACACTGACTCGGTCAAAGTGGCGCTGCGCTTCGGTCCGATTGTGCAATTCTGTCTCTAAAAGCTGCCTTATGATGAGGGGTTCATGGAGCAGTTAATATCTGCATATTGCTGATTGAGAACGCGTTAAGACTGTAGATCTCCTGCTGGCACAGGAAATGCCAAATATAACGGCCCGCGTCTGCCGTAGGGCAACGCAACGCACGTAATCTCAATCCCAACCCAATATGAGTAAAATTTTAGGCATAGACTTAGGCACGACCAACTCCTGCATGGCGATTCTGGAAGGGACTGAGCCCCAAGTATTGGAGAATTCCGAAGGTGCACGTACGACTCCTAGCGTGGTGGCCTTCACCAAATCCGGCGAGCGTGTTGTAGGGCAGGCCGCCAAGCGTCAAGCGGTCACTAACTCGCGCAATACCGTTTTCTCGGTGAAGCGTCTCATGGGACGCAAGTTTTCGGAACTCACCGCTGCTGACAAACAGCTCCCTTATAAGATCGTGGAAGCCTCCAATGGCGATGCCCATGTCCAAGTCGAAGTAGGTGGCGAAACGAAATCGTATAGCCCACAGGAAATCTCCGCGATGATCCTGGCGAAGCTGAAGGCAGACGCGGAAGCGCGTATTGGTGAAACGATCACTGAAGCTGTCATCACGGTGCCGGCTTATTTCAATGACTCGCAGCGTAATGCGACCAAAGCCGCCGGTGAAATCGCAGGTCTCACTGTCCGCCGCATTATCAATGAACCAACCGCAGCTTCGCTGGCCTATGGTCTCGACAAGAAAGCTGACGAGAAGATCGCTGTGTATGACCTGGGCGGTGGTACTTTCGATATTTCCGTTTTGGAAATCGGCGACGGTGTCTTCGAGGTGCTTGCCACGGATGGTGACACCCACTTGGGTGGTGACGACTGGGACAACAAGCTGATCCAGTGGATCATTTCGGAATTCAAGACTGATTCGGGTATCGACCTCAGTGGTCAGCCAGATGCTCTGCAACGCATCAAGGAAGAAGCAGAAAAGGCCAAAATCGCGCTCAGCTCCAGCCAGAGCTACGATCTTAACCTGCCCTTCATCACGGCAGATGCGACCGGTCCGAAGCACATCATGAAGACCCTCACCCGGGCCAAGATGGAGCAGCTCACCGATGACCTTTTCGAGCGCACGATCAAACCCGTTCGCGAGTGTTTGGTCGCTGCGAAATTGGACGCCAGTAAGATTGATGAGTTAGTTCTCGTCGGTGGTATGACCCGTATGCCAAAGGTGATCGAGACGGCCCGTAAATTGGCCGGCAAAGAGCCTCACAAAGGTGTGAATCCGGATGAAGTTGTCGCCGTGGGCGCCGCCATCCAGGGTGGTGTGCTCCGTGGTGATGTGAAGGATGTGCTCCTTCTGGACGTCACCCCGTTGACATTGGCCATCGAAACGGAGGGCGGTATCGCCACTCCGATGATCCCACGCAACACGACGATTCCGAAGCGTCACGCGCAGACTTTCTCCACCGCCTCTGACAATCAGCCTGGAGTGGAAGTGGTTGTCATCCAGGGTGAACGTCCAATGAGCCGTGACAACAAGGTTCTGGGCACCTTCAAGCTTGATGGCATCCCTCCGATGCCTCGTGGCACGGCGCAGATCGAAGTGACCTTCGACATTGATGCCAACGGTATCCTGCACGTCTCCGCCAAGGAAAAGACAACGGGCAAAGAGAGCAAAATCTCCATCGCCGGCAGCAGCGGTCTCAGCAATGACGAAATCGAGAAAGCCAAGCGCGAAGCCGAATTGCACGCAGAGGAAGACAAGCAGCGCAAGGAATCTGTCGAATTGAAGAACCAAGCCGAAACGACGGTTTATCAGGTCGAGAAGAGCCTCGCTGACCTCGGCGACAAAGTGCCTGCCGATCAGAAGCAGCCGCTCCTCGACAAGGTGGACAGCCTGAAGAAGGCGATCGCCGATAACGACAGCGGCGCCATGAAAACCAAGCTTGATGAACTGCAAAAGTTGTTTGCAGAAGCCTATCAGCACATGGCGCAGGCCGGTGGCGCTCCTGAGGGGGGTCCCGAAGGTGCACCTGATGTGGCCAGTAACGCCCCGGGCGACAATTCCAAAGACCAGGGCCCCGTTGTCGACGCTGACTTCGAGGTGGTGGACAAGGACAAGAAGTAATCACCCGAACCCATTTAAACTGGGGGCATCGCTTCCAAAGAGAAGAAGATGTCCCCGGATTTCGTCGCCACATTCGTCCAACGCCCCCTGACCTGAGCCACGCTCAGACTCTAGATTGAGCATCTTAGCGATACAGGTTTCTAAGTTCGCCCTCTCTTAATTTTTCCCATGAGCGCCAAGAAATTCGCCATCAATGATGTGCCTGAAATGAAGGAATTCGCGATCTTCATCCAAGATGCGATGGGCCCTATTCATGTAAGCGCCTCCAACTATCAGTTCGACACCGAAAAGGGGACGCTCACGCTTTTCGGTGAAGATGGCAAATCGGTCGTCGGTTTGTTCTTCCTCAACAAAGTCAGCGGTCTGGCGGACGCCGCATTTCTGGCAGGCGATGAATTCGACGAGATGGAAGAGGAAGGCTGGGAATAATCTCAAGATACCTGCAAAGCACCTCTCCTGAAGCACCCGCGTCTACACCACTTTCCTATTGTCATAGGCAACCCTTACTTTCACCCCAGCCAGCCCGTGCCGCACTTGCGGCACGGACTAGCTGGGTGAACCAAACCAAAACACAACACGTAAACCCGAATAGCATACTGCATACCAACCATGGCTACCAAAATCACACCTCTGGGCCGCCGCATTCTTGTGAAGCGAGTCACCAGTGAAGAAAAAACGGCAGGCGGCATCTTCCTGCCAGACACCGCAAAAGAAAAACCCCAAGAGGCTGAAGTTCTTTCCCTCGGCACCGGCAAAGACGACGAAGGCAAAGACGTAGTCTTCACCGTGAAGGTCGGCGACAAGGTCCTTATCTCCAAATACGGCGGCACTGAAGTCAAAGTGGACGGCGACGACGTCCTCATCGTCAACGAGTCAGACGTCCTCGGCATTCTCGCCTAAGTGTAGCGCTGCGTTCGCGCTTTCGCTCCTCCAACTACTCAATTAACAAAACTTAAAACAGACAAGAACATGGCTAAACAACTCAACTTCGATGAAGGCGCTCGTCAGGCACTCCTGCGCGGCGTCCAAAAGATCGCACGTGCGGTCAAAGCCACGCTTGGGCCTTCCGGCCGCAACGTGATCCTGGAAAAGAAATTCGGTTCCCCCACCATCACCAAAGACGGTGTGACCGTGGCCAAGGAAATCGAACTTTCCGATCCTTATGAAAACATGGGCGCTCAGCTCGTGAAGGAAGTCTCCAGCAAGACCAGCGACGTGGCCGGTGACGGCACCACGACCGCCACGGTGCTCGCCGAGGCTATCTACACCGAGGGTCTCCGCAACGTGACCGCCGGCGCCAACCCAACCTCCCTGCAACGCGGCATCATGAAGGCCACCGAAGCAGTCGTGGCCAAGCTGAAAGAAATCAGCAACCCCGTCACGAACGCTACGGAGATCGCTCAGGTCGCCACCGTCTCCGCCAACTGGGACGCTGAAATCGGCAAGATCATTGCCGACGCCATGGACAAAGTGGGCAAAGACGGCACCATCACCGTGGAAGAAGCGAAGAGCATCGAAACGACCCTCGACGTCGTGGAAGGTATGCAATTCGACAAGGGCTACCTCAGCCCTTACTTCGTGACGAATGCCGAGAGCATGGAAGTGCTGCTCGACAACGCGCTCATCCTGATTCACGAGAAGAAGGTCAGCAGCCTGAAGGACCTCCTTCCTCTCCTTGAGAAAGTGGCCCGCACCGGCAAGCCTCTTCTGATCATCGCAGAAGACGTCGAAGGTGAAGCTCTCGCCACCTTGGTGGTGAACCGCCTGCGCGGCACCCTCAACATCTGCGCCGTCAAGGCTCCTGGCTTCGGCGACCGCCGTAAGGCCATGCTGGAAGACATCGCCATCCTCACCGGTGGCCGTTGCATCACCGAAGACCTCGGCATCAAGCTTGAAAACCTTGAGCTCAGCGACCTCGGTAAGGCCAAGCGCATCACCGTGGACAAGGAAAACACCACGATCGTTGAAGGTGAAGGCACCAGCGACGCGATCTCCGGCCGTGTGAATCAAATCCGCCGCCAGATCGACGAAACCACCAGCGATTATGACCGTGAGAAGCTCCAGGAGCGCCTTGCGAAGCTCGCCGGGGGTGTGGCCGTCATCAACGTCGGTGCTGCCACCGAAACTGAGATGAAGGAAAAGAAAGCCCGCGTGGAAGACGCCCTGCATGCCACTCGCGCTGCAGTGGAAGAAGGCATCGTCCCAGGGGGTGGTGTCGCTCTCATCCGCGCCCAGTCCGCTATCAACACCCTGAAGCTCACGGGTGACGAAGCTACCGGCGCTCAGATCGTGTTCCGTGCCATTGAAGCCCCTCTCCGCCAGCTCGCCGCCAACGCGGGTGTGGAAGGTGCTCTCATCGTCGCAGAAGTGAAGAAGGGCAAAGGCAACACCGGGTACAACGTCGCCACCGGCGAATACGTTGACCTCATCAAGGCTGGTGTCGTGGATCCTACCAAGGTAACCCGCAGCGCCCTGCAGAACGCCGCTTCCATCAGCGGTCTGCTCCTCACCACCGAGTGCCTCATCAGCGACATCCCGAAAGAAGAGAAGGGCGAAGCCGCTCACTCCCACGGCGGCGGTATGGACGGCATGATGTAATCGGATTGCCTGAGACCAGCTCTCGTTAAATAAATCCCCCAGCAGGCCGGAGTGACCCTCCGGCCTGTTTTTTTGTCCCCCGGCTCGGAAAGAAGATCATATCCGACGGTAGGTGTCTGTTTTTTTACAGACATCCTAAATAACCCTGCCGTCCGTATGCTTTGAAGAACGGGCAAAAATTTGTCCAATTTCGGTGCCAGTTCGACCGTTTAAAGGATCAAGCCTAGCGTTTTGCAATCATTCCTTGATTCATCACTCCCGACGGAAAAAAATGAGCAGTCACCCTGAATGCATCTTCGGCCAGACCTTTTTTGGCGCCCTGTGCGCACCTAGGGAAGCCGAGGCAGGTGACAAGATGAACAAGTCCAACTGGCAAAGATTTTGCTTAAATTTTGGAAGAAGTTTTCAGTTAAGATGTTATGCTGAGAACCCCCAATTGTAAAAATTGCCCTTTTCTCACTTATGGCTAATATGGAACTCGACGGCGGTATCAAGATCTACCTTCGTGAAATTGGCAAGACCGATCTTTTGACCCCCCAACAGGAAGTGGAGCTCGCGGACCGCATTAAGCGCGGTGATCCGGAAGCTCGCTCCCACATGATTCGCGCGAATTTGCGCCTTGTGGTCAAGATTGCCCAAGATTACGCAAATTACGGTCTGCCTCTTCTCGATTTGATTTCTGAAGGAAACATCGGCCTCATGAAGGCCGTGGAACGTTTTGACCCTAATAAGGGTGGCAAGCTCTCCACCTACGCGGCTTGGTGGATCAAGCAGTCTATCAAACGCGCCTTGGCGAACCAGTCCAAGACGATTCGTCTGCCTGTCCACATGGTCGATAAGATCTCCAAAATGCGCCGTGTCGCCATGGCCATGTCTGAAGAACTCGGCCGTGAACCTACCGACGACGAGCTTTCGGAAGAAATCGGGATTGATCGTGGCAAGCTGAGCCAGCTTAAGGTTGCCTCCATGCGCCCGGCCTCCCTGGATGCGCCGATCAGCGACGACGACAGTACCGAATTCGGCGAAATCGTGGGCGATGAAAACGCCCAGACGCCTTTCGACCTGCTCAGCCACAAGAACATGCACAGCCAGCTCGACGGTCTTTTGACCGTTCTGGATGAGCGTGAGCGCAAGATCATCGACGCCCGATTCGGCCTGAACGGCCAGAAGGCCCGTACTTTGGAGGAAGTCGGCCAGGAATTCGGCGTGACCCGCGAACGTATCCGCCAGCTTCAGAATATCGCCCTGCGCAAGCTGCGCCGTGCCTTGCAGAAAAAGGAAGATCCGATTCCAAAGGCGCTCCGCAATGCCGGTGGCAAGAAGCGCAAGAAGAAGGATAAGGCTACCGCGTTGGTGGATTGATCATCCAGCTCAGGCGGTGTCTGAGTCAAAGCGGAGTGATTGTTTTTCGGCAACACTCCGTTTGGTTGGTGTCATGAACGGTCGGCTTCTGGATATCTACTACGCGTCAGAAAAGGGGACGCCAATGGAATGCGCCAGCACCATTGAGGCCATCGCCGGGCGTGGATTGGCTGGTGATCGTTATGAGCGGGCTGCGGGAACCTATTCTCACTACCCCGGAGCTCATGATGTGACCCTTTTTGAGATTGAGGCGGCATGGGATTTTGAGCGATTTTCTGGTATTGCTTTGCATCCCGCTCAGACACGCAGGAACCTCATTACTGAAGGGGTCTGCCTGTCAGATCTCATAGACCGTGAATTCACGATAGGGCCAGTTAGGCTTCGTGGTCTTCGACCGTGCCCACCGTGCTCATATTTGTCTCAAATGCTGGGGCTGCCTATTCTCTTGCGAGGTCTAGCTCGGTCAGGCGGCATCTATGCATCAGTGATCCATGGCGGGGAACTGACCATAGGAGATGCCGTATCCCCAGTTTCGGAGCCCACTGCTTTGTAGCCGCGAATCGTTGCAACTGCACCCAGGTAGCGGCATGCTCCACGATGTCGGCTTTAGAACCAGTAGATGACAATCCTCTCCAGCAACTTCGGGATGTGATGCATCGCCTGAGGGCTCCGGGTGGCTGCCCATGGGACGCGGAGCAGACTCACGAGTCCCTGCTTCCCCATCTGCTGGAGGAAGCCTATGAGGTGGCTGAAGCCGCGCGTAGTGGCGACATGAAGCACTTTTGTGAGGAGCTTGGGGATCTTTTGCTGCAGCCGGTGTTCCACGCGGAGATTGCTAGCGAGTCCGGTGCTTTCACCCTGGATGACATAGCCCGTGGTATCACGGAAAAGCTGATTCGTCGCCACCCCCATGTGTTTGGCGATGCTGTGGCAGAGACTTCAGATGCGGTGCTCACTCAATGGGATGTGATCAAGCAGACAGAAAAGGGGAATAAACCCCAGAAGCATCTGGGCGGCATATCGCATGGCCTGCCTGCATTGATGCGAGCTCAGAAGCTTCAAAAGAAAGCCGCGAAAGTGGGCTTCGACTGGCCCAACACCGACCCGGTCGTAGCCAAGCTAAAGGAGGAGACCGAAGAAATCATCGAAGCGCTCGCAAACGGAGACGAGGCGGCTGTCCGGGAGGAAGTGGGCGACTTGCTGTTCACGGTGGTGAATCTGGCGAGGAAACTGGGCGTCGATGCCGAATTGGCGCTTACGGAGGCCAACCACAAATTTGAAGACCGCTTTGGTAAGGTAGAAGACGAGGTGGCGAAGCAGGGTGTGCCCTTGGGGAAAGCGACGCTGGAGCAGATGGATGCCGCGTGGGACGCGATCAAACTGGCGAAGATTCCAGGCTGAGTGCTTCAATCCGTACACCCCATTGAACGGTGGGGCTCGATTTCCGTCAGAGGCGGTGATAGTGTAGGTCTACCATGCAAGTTCTCGATCAACTCGGTGTTGCCCTGGGTCTCGCCACATTGGCAGGCGTGAACCTCTATCTCACCGTGCTGCTGACGGGCTTGGCGATCCGGTTCAATTTCCTGGACCTGGCTGCCCACTATCAAAACCTGGAGATGCTGGGGCATCCCATTGTCCTGGCGGTGGCCGGTGTGCTTTTTGTAGTCGAGTTTGTTGCGGATAAAGTCCCTTGGGTGGACTCGCTCTGGGACACGGTGCACACGCTCATTCGTCCGGTGGGCGGTGTCCTGCTGAGCATTCAAGCTCTCGGGGAAATGGAGCCTTACATGCAGGTGGTCGCAGGACTGTTGGCAGGTGGCGCGGCCCTCACAACCCACTCCGCCAAGGCAGGCACCCGGTTGCTGATCAACCATTCGCCCGAACCAGCCTCCAACGTTACCATGAGTGTCACGGAAGACGTGGCGGTGGCTGGTGGTGTGGCTCTGACGCTCTTGCACCCTGCCATCGCCCTGGCGGTGTTTTCGGCAATTCTCTTCATCCTATGGCTGATTTTTCCCCGCATGTGGCGCGCCGCCCGAGCGACCCTTTGGCTTGCCTGGAACAAACTGAAAATGCCTGGCCGACGTCAGCCTCTGGTGGAACCAGTCGCCCTGTCCAAAAATATTAGCCTGGAACTGCGGGATCTGCTTTTGATGAAAGCCGCTCTCTCTGAGGATGCGGTCCTCTCCACCGTGCCCTGCCTCAGCGGGAAAGCCAAAGGCTTAAAGGGCCTTTCCGGGAATCTGGAAGGCATCCTGGTGGTGACCAAGGATCGGGAGGCTCTCTACTTCGCGGCCATCAAAGGCCTCCGTCATCGCCTTTTTAAAATGCCACTGGTGAATGCGGTGGCCCGCACGGAATCAAAATTCCTCAGCGAGAACCTGCTTGTGGAATCGCCGGTCTACCGGGCAGTGTTCCGCTTTCCCCGCGGCGAAGGAGATACGGCCGAGACATTGGTCACGGTGATCAAGCCGGACGTGGAAACGGCGGTGGTGTCAGACGTGCTTGCCTCGCCTCAAACTTACGATCCGGCTCCTGATCACTATCCAGAATCCGCACCTGCGTCAGAACCGGAAGCTCCCGACCCCACTCAACACGCTGAAGAACCCGCTCATGGCGAACCGGTATATTCCAACGCTCAACTTGCGGGCGCAGAGCCGATGGATGCCGAGTTCACGCATGAAAATGCGGAACCTGAAGCTGAGACAGTTAAAGCAGAGGCACCCAAGGAAGCAGAACTCGCTCCCTTGCCGGCGATTCGCTGAGAGCATCCCCTCAAAGACTTGGCCTATCGATGTCGGCCTTGTGTCGGACCTTTTGGGGTTGCACAAGGCCGAGAGATTTTGCTTTGATCGCGCGTTGCTTCTTTCCACTGATTCGACCCACGTCGCCGCATGCTTTCACGCTCCCGATTCTCCCACGCCTTCTTAATAGCTTTAGCCTCGGCCGCCCTCGCAGTGCAGGCTGCCGAAGTGGCCGTTACTCCTCTGTTTTGGCCGGATCGCCAAGGACCAACACGGGATGGAATCGTACCCGAAAGTGAAGCTGCCAAATTACCCTTGGAGTGGGACGAAGCATCCGGAAAAAACATTGTCTGGAAAACCGAGCTTCAGGATCTCGGCCACTCCTCGCCGGTCATTGGTGGTGATTTGATCTGGTTCACGGCGGCGACCGTGGATGGGCATAAAATGTATGTCTATGCCATCAACCGCCACACCGGCGCCATTGTGCAGCACAAGCTTCTTTTTGAAAACGAAGCGCCGGAAGAATTGGGTAACCCGGTCAACAACTATGCCGCTCCGTCCTGCGTTCTGGAAGAAGACGCTGTCTACGTGCATTTCGGCACCTATGGCACAGCCAAACTCGACCCAAAAACAGCCGAAGTGAAGTGGCAGCGCCGGGACATCAATGTGCGGCATTTCCGCGGCCCGGGCTCCTCGCCGATCCTCTTTGAGAACCTGATCATCCTCACGTTTGATGGCATTGATCAGCAGTTCGTCACCGCTTTGGACAAGACCACGGGCAAGAGCGTCTGGAAGAGCAGTCGCACTACGGATTACGGTGACCTCGATCCTGCAGGCAAACCCACCCGCGACGGTGACTTGCGCAAAGCTTACGGCACCCCCGCGATCTTCAAAGTCGGCGAGCAGTATCAACTTCTGTCAGTGGGTTCAAAGGCAGCCTTTGGTTATGACGCTCGCACCGGCAAGGAATTGTGGACCATTCGGCATACGGAATACAATGCCTCCGCCCGCCCTGTGACTCTGGGGGACATAGCGTATATCAACACAGGTTCCGAACGGGCGCACCTGGTGGCACTCAAATTGACACCGGAAACAAAAGGTGATCTCACCGAAAAGTTGCTTTGGGATCGCGATAAGCGCAATGCGGCTCTCTCGAGTCCTGTCCTCATCAATGGCTACATTTTTCAGGCCACGGGCGCTGGCGTGGGTGTTTGCGTGAATCTCCAGGATGGCTCGGACGTCTGGAGCGAACGTATTTCTCCCGGGAAGTTTATCGCGTCGCCTATCGCCACCAAAGAACGCCTCTATTTCTTCAGTGATGCCGGTGAAGCCACCGTTCTCGCTGCTGGCCCGGAGTTCAAAGTGCTTGCCCGAAGTAAGTTCCAAGAGCCTGTAACATCCGCACCTGCAGTCGCCGATGGCGCGCTTTTTGTTCGCACCAAAACGCACCTTTGCAAGATCAGCGAAGCTCGCTGATGCCTGCGCTGTCTCGCAGTGGCTCACGACCTTAGAATCCCGTTCTCTTCCTCCTCATGCCTTCTTTCGCCTCACGCTTCATGGCCGCCTCGGCGCTTGCCTTCACAGGCTTGCTGACTTCAGCTACCGCCGCCGAATTTATGATCACCAAAACGAGTGGGGAAAACCTCAAGATCACGCACGATGGCAAGCCCATTGCCGAGTATGTCGTGGATCAGTCCAACAAGCCATACCTCTGGCCTGTATATGGCCCGACTGGCAAGGCGATGACGCGTGCTTATCCCATGAAGACAGTCGAGGGGGAGCAGCATGACCATCCTCATCATCGCGGCATTTGCTTCGGTCACGAGAGCATCGGGGGCTTCGATAACTGGGCAGAGAAGGCCACCTTTGAGGAGCAGATGAAAAGCCCCAAAACCGTTGAGAAAGCCAAGGCCCGCCTGGCCACATTGGGGAGCATCAAGCACGAGAAATACGTGAAACTGGATGCCAATTCTGAGCAGGCTCTCATCCAGGAAGAGTGCGGCTTCTACGATATCTCCGGCAAAAAACTGGTGACCGAGAAGCGCACCATGACTTTCCGCATTTCCGGAAATGCGCATACCATCGACTTCGATCAGGATCTCATCGCCAGTGAAGAAACCATTGCCTTTGCGGACAAGAAAGACGCAGGCCTTTCCATCCGCGTACCTACCAGCATGGCCGTCGATTCTAAGCAAGGCGGCAAGATCATCACCAGCGAAGGCAAGATCGATGCCGAAGCCTGGAGTACTAGTGCAAAGTGGGTAGACTACCAGGGACCGGTGGAAGGCGAAACCCTGGGCGTGGCCATGTTGAACCACCCTAGCAGCTTCCGTTATCCCACCAAGTGGCATGTGCGCACGTACGGCCTTTTCACTGCCAATCCCTTTGCCCAACAGCAATACGACAAAACGCAGCCCGACGGTGGATTTGACCTGAAGAAGGGTGACACTCTGAAGCTTCGTCATCGCTTCGTTTTCCATAAAGGCGATGAGCGGGAAGGGGATATTGAAAAGGCCTTTCAAGCCTACGCCAAGGAGACACGTTGAACCGCTCGCGTGCTGATGTAGTCTGAAGGATGATGAAGAAGACATTGGCGCTCCTTTTCCTGGCCGTAGCTACCGCATCTGCAAGCGACTGGCCGCAATGGCGCGGCCCCAACCGTGACGGGATCTCGACCGAGACTGATTGGCAGACGAAGTGGTCAGCGTCAGGTCCGAAGATACTTTGGAAGGCCAATGTCGGGCTCGGCTATTCCTCGTTTGTCGTCGCTGATGGAAAAGTCTACACCACGGGATTTAACGATGGTCAGGACACAGTCTTCTGCTTTGATGCCGTCACTGGAAAGCCTGCGTGGAAGCACAGTTACCCGGCAGAACTCGGTGACAAATTTTTTCAGGGCGGAACCACAGGTACGCCTACCGTCTCCAACGGACAGTTGTTTCATCTCAGCCGCTGGGGCGATCTCTTCTGCTTTGATGCTGCCAATGGGAAAGTCGTTTGGTCTAAAAACATCGCTACCGAGACGGGCATTCGCCTTCCTGACTGGGGTTACACGGGCGCGCCACTGATCTGGAAGAATCTTCTTATCCTTAATATCGGTGCATCGGGTATCGCATTGGAAAAGGGGAACGGCAAAATCGTCTGGCAGTCCAAAGACAAGAATGCGGGCTACTCCACGCCATTGCCTTTTGAACAGGGCGGCAAGACTTATGTGACCATGGGCTCTGGTCGATCCTACGTCGCCGTGAACGCCCTCACTGGTGAAGTGCTATGGGAGTTTCCCTGGACCACCAGCTATGGAGTGAATGCCGCGGATCCGATCATGAAAGATGGTCTTGTTTTCGTATCCTCTGGCTACAACAAAGGCTCCGCTCTTTTCAAACCGGGCTCCTCAACGCCTGAAGTGATTTGGCAGAGCCGGGAACTAGCGACGCAAATGAATCCTGCAGTGCTAATCGGTGATTATTTGTATGCCATCACCGGCAATGAGGACCGCGGTGGCAGCATGAAGTGCGTGGAATTCAAAACGGGCGCGACAAAGTGGCAGGAAAAAAGCGTGGGCCATGGCGCGCTCACGGGAGCGGGTGACAAACTCATTGTGCTCACGGAAGCCGGCGAACTTATCGTAGCCAGGGCCACGCCTGAGAAGTTTGAGGAACTTTCACGTGCCTCAGTTCTGAGCGGCAAATGTTGGTCAATGCCAGTGCTCGCCAATGGCCACATCTACGCGCGCAATGCTGCAGGCGATGTGGTGTGTGTGGACGTAAGCAAGTAGCTCAGCAGCGTCCCGTTGCTTTTGGGTTCACCGCGAAGACGCGAAGTTCAAATGAATATAATGCTGCCCAGAAACGACGGTAGCGCCAAGAATCGTGCGCTGCCTTCGGGCACTAAACAGTACATTCTCATTCTTCGCGCCTTCGCGTCTTCGCGGTGAAATAGTAGTATGTCCTCGCGGCACACTAAATCCCGCGAAAATTCTGTCCGGCTCGTGCGTTTGTATGCATCCTTCTCCAACCATGCAGCGCCGCCATTTTCTGACCACCACCGCAGCTTCCCTTGCCACCTTCGGAGCGACACCGTTGCTTGCCTCGAAGTCCGGTAAGAAATACCGCACCGCCGTCATCGGCTCAGGTTGGTGGGGGATGAATATTCATCGTGAAGCTCTGACTTCCGGCACCATCGAAACCGTGGCCCTATGCGATGTGGACGAGAATGTCCTCAACAACGCCGCCGGTGATGTGGAGGCTGATACCGGCAAGCTGCCGCAAACCTTCAAAGATTACCGGGAGCTGCTCGAAAAGACCAAGCCGGAGGTCGTTATCATTGGCACGCCTGACCATTGGCATGCGCTCCAGTCCATTGCTGCCTGCAAGGCGGGCGCTCATGTCTATGTGGAGAAACCCACCGGCCACACCATCAATGAAAGCCGTGCCATGGTCAAGACGGCGCAGGACGCCGGCGTGGTGGTGCAGGTGGGATTGCACCGGCGCATCGGTCCCCATCATGTAGAGGCGATGAATTTCCTACGCAGCGGTGCTTTGGGGAAAGTGGGACTGGTGAAGTGTTTCGTAAATGGCAAAGGCGCGCCCGAGACTCCCAAACCCAACATCGAACCTCCGGAAGGGATGGACTGGGACTTCTACTGCGGTCCCTCACCGCTGCGTCCCTTCAATGCCAAAATCCACCCCGGCGGCTGGCGCGGGTATCTGGATTTCTCCAACGGCACCATGGGTGATTGGGGGGTTCATTGGCTCGATCAGATCCTTTGGTGGAGCGGTGAAAAAGGACCCAAGAATGTCTTTTGCACCGGCGGTCGCCCCATATTTGGTCCGGTCATCCTTAACGAAAAAGAGCAAACGACCGACGCGCCGGATCATCAGATGGCGACATTTGAGTTTGAGCAATTCACCGCCACTTGGGAGCACCGCAAATTCGGCGACAATGCTCATGAGGCACCCAAGATCGGCACCTGCTTCTACGGCGAAAAAGGCATGCTTCACATTGGCTGGAAAGATGGCTGGACCTTCTATCCCACCAACGACAAAGCGGCTGGCGCTCATGGCGACTCTAAGGTGCTGGAGCCCGATGGTCAGAATATCGCGCTGCTTTGGACGGACTTCATGGAGGCAATCGAAAACAAAAGAAAACCCGCCGCCGACATCGAATCCGCGCATCGGTCCAGTTGCCTCCCCTTGTTAGGCATGTTGTCCTGGCGGGCCGGACGCAGCATCGCCTGGGATGCGGACAAAGAACAAATTATTGGAGATGCGGATGCTTCCAAGCTCCTCGGTCGGGTTTACCGCGTGCCGTGGGAATATCCCACGATCTAAGTGGCCCTCAATGCGACGTCCAGCACGTCGATCATAAACGTCGCATCAGCTTCGTTGATGCACATAGGCGGCTTGATGCGCAGAGTGTTGCCCCACAGTCCGCCCTTGCCGATCAGTAACCCGAGGTCTTTGCACGTTTCAAAGACGGCGGCGCACTCAGTGCTGGCCGGCTCCTTGGTATTGCGATCCTTGACCAGTTCCACGCCGATCATTAGCCCGCGGCCACGCACCTCACCAATGAGGTTGTGCTTTTCAGCCAACTTCTCAAAGCCATGCATGAGCATGTTGCCAATCTTCAATGAATTGGCCTGTAAGCCTTCCTCATCAATTATCTGCAGCACCGCCCGACCTTGCACGCAGCTCACCGGGTTCCCTCCAAACGTATTGAAGTGAATCTTGCTGGCGAGCGCCTGCGCAATCTCAGGGCGAGTTACCACCGCTGCCAGTGGGCAGCCATTGCCGATGCCTTTGGCCATCGTGACGATATCGGGAATCACGCCCTGTGTTTCAAATCCCCAGTAGTGTGTGCCAGTGCGGCCAAAGCCTGATTGCACTTCATCAGCGATGCAAAGCCCACCCGCAGCGCGCACATGCTCATAGGCGTGTTTCAGGTAACCGTCTGGAAACACGACGGCGCCTCCCACTCCTTGAATCGACTCCGCGAAAAAGGCCGCCACCTTGTTTGGTGTGCCGAACTGGATGAGGCTCTTCACGTCCGCCGCATACTTGCTGCCAGCGTCTGGATCATCCTTCCCATGGGGACCACGATAGGTGTCCGGCATGATGGCATGCTGCACGCCGAAACCATGCGGCACGTTGTACTTCCAAGTATGATGCGACGTCAGCGCGATCGTGCCCGGACTGCCGCCGTGATAGGCATTGCGTAGCGAAATGATGTCGAAGTTCCCGGTGTAGGCACGAGCCATGAGCGTTGCCAGATCGTTCGCCTCCGATCCCGAGTTCACGAAATACACGCACTTGAGATCGCCTGGCATTTTGTCGGCGAGTTCCTTGGCATAAAGCGCCACATTCGGATGCAGGTAGATCGTGGTGGTGTGCTGAATGGTTTCATTCTGTGCGTGAACGGCCTCCAGCACCTTTGGATGGCAGTGGCCGACGCTCACCGTCACTATGCCGCCAAAGCCATCCACATAGCGCCGTCCTTTTTCATCGAAGAGATATTGGCCCTTGCCCTCCACGATCATGACCGGCTTCTTGTAGTAGTGAAAAATGGAGGGGCTGAGATACTGCTGCCTCAGCGCCAGCACTTCGTCAGCGGAGGGGCCGACGTAAGGCTTTGGAGTGTAGTTGAAGGGGGGGAGAGGGATGGCTTTCATCGTGAGCAAAGGTGAAGGAAAGCTTCGGATAATGATCTGCTCGGTCTCGCTCAACCACGTGGAGCGAGTTTTCTCAGGATCAGATATACCACGAATGCGATGCCGAAACCCGCGAACCATGCGTAACTGTACAAGCTCAGCAGAAAAGCGGGCACGCTGTCCTTTGGAATCGCCCCAATGGTTGCCAGAAAACCAGGCAGACTCGGCAAGATGCCGCAGACCAGCGCAATGATGGCGACCACGCTGAAACCATTGCGATAGGTGTATTCGCCCTGCGAAGAATAGAGGTCGCGAAGATTCAATTCCCGTTTCCGGTAGATAAAGTAATCCGCGATCATGACGCCACCCACAGGACCCAACAAGGCGCTGTATCCAATAAGCCAGGTGAAGATCATTCCGCTCGGATCGGAGATTAGCTTCCACGGCATCATCAGGATACCAATGATGCCTGTGATCAATCCACCCATGCGGAAGGAAATTTTCTTGGGTGCCAAATGCGCGAAATCGTTAGCAGGACTCACGACATTGGCCGCGATGTTTGTCGCCAGCGTAGCGATGCAGAGCGCCACCATTGAGATGATCAAAACGGCCGGATTGTCGAAGCGCTTCAGCACATCGACTGGATCCCAGATCGTCTGGCCGAAGATCACGTGGGTGGCCGAGGTGACTGCCGCACCGATGAAGGCATACAACGCCATCGTGGGCGGCAGTCCGATGATTTGCCCCAGAACCTGATCTTTCTGGGTCTTCGCGTAGCGCGAGAAGTCGGGGATGTTGAGAGATAGCGTGGCCCAGAAGCCTATCATGCCGGTGAGACCCGGCAGAAAAGCTTGCCAGAATTGCCCTTCCTTGGGCTGCCCCGGATCAAAAGCCGACGGCTGCGAAAGCATGGGCCCAAAACCTCCTGCTTTCTGGTAGGCCCACCACAGCAGTAGGAGGCCAAGGGCGATGAGCATCGGCGCCTTGATGTTGAGCAACAGGCGGATGGAATTGATCCCCTTGTAGACGACGAACATGTTGATGCCCCAGAAGAAGAGGAAGCACGCAAACTCGGGGAACGAGACGCCCAGGAATTGAGCAGTCTCCCCAGTCGCCATGGCAGGAAAGAATTCCAGCAGGATTTTGTAGATGGCACTGCCACCGATCCACGTTTGGATGCCGAACCATCCACAAGCGACGAATGCACGCAACAGCGCGGGAATGTTCGCGCCCAAAATACCAAAGGATGCCCGGCAGAAAACAGGGAAGGGGATTCCATACTTGGTGCCCGCATGGGCATTGAGCACCATCGGGATCACGACTATCACGTTTCCCAAAAAGACGGTCAGGATTGCCTGCCACCAATTCATGCCGCCATCGATCAAGGATGACGAGAGCATGTAGGTGGGGATGCAGGCCGCCATGGAAATCCACAGCGCCGCAAAGCTGCCGATCTGCCACGTGCGCTCCGACATCGGCACCGGCGCCAGATCGGCATTGGTCAGGTTACCGGGCTCAGTTGCAGACGGAGAAGACATGGATCAGATGAACTAGCACGGAGTGAACCAATCAAAAATGGCTGGGCTGTCTCTTAAGAAATTTCCCGCGCCCCAGTGTCCCCACAAACTTGCCGTCTCGCACTGCGACCTCTCCCCGCACAGTCACCTCACTCGAGCGCCCTTCGATAGCCCAGCCCTCAAAAGCGCTGTAGTCGACTTTCATCTGCTGCGATTTAGCGGAGATCGTGCCGCGATAATTCGGATCAAACACCACCAGATCCGCGTCCGCTCCTGGTTGGATGCAGCCTTTCCGAGGGAAGAGGTCAAAGGTCTTGGCGACATTCGTGCTGCCCACTGCGACAAACGTGTGCAGATCCAGTCGACACGCTTTGACACCATACGTGTACAACAAGTTGATGCGCTCCTCCAGCGAGGGGATGCCATTAGGTATCTTCGTGAAATCGTTCGCACCCATGCGTTTCTGATCAGCGAAATCAAACGGTGCATGATCTGTGGCCACGGTTTGCACAAGGCCATCACGCAGGCCGTTCCAAAGCACCTCTTGATTGGACTTGTCCCGCAGGGGAGGGGACATCACGTACTTGGCTCCCTCGAAATCTGGCAATTCCGCATAAGTCTTGTCCAAGACCAAGTATTGAATCAGCGTTTCCACGGCCACACGCACACCACGTTGCCGCGCGGCGATCGCCTGCGCGAGCGCTTCCTTGCAACTCAAATGCACGATGTACGTCGCTGCTCCCGTGACTTCGGCGAATGTCATCAGGTGATGCACGCCTTCAGCCTCCACCAAAGGAGGGCGGCTTTCATGATGCTGGCCCGTGTCTGTCAGGCCATCGGCCAACAACTCTCTGCAGCGTTCCGTCACCAGGGTTTCATTTTCACAGTGGGCGGTAACGATAACGCCCAGTTCTTTGGCGAGCTTCAGCGTGCGGTAAAGCTCTGTATCATCGATGCCGAATGCCCCCTTGTAAGCGAGAAAGATTTTGAAGGAACTGATGCCGCGTGAAACGATCTCGCGCAGTTGCGCTTCGGTTTTGTCATCGAATTTCGTCACCCCCATGTGGAAGGTGAAGTCACAGGCGGAGACGCCTTCCGCCTTGCCGAGCCAGGTTTCGAAGCCCTCCAGCGCATCGTCGCTCCGAGCCGGGCAGACCATCTCGATGAGAGTAGTCGTCCCGCCCACCAGCGCAGCTTTGCTGGCACTGTCGTATGTGTCTTTGGCATACGTGCCCATGAAAGGCAGGTAGATATGCACATGCGGGTCAATGAACCCGGGGAAGACATACTTGCCCGCCGCGTCGATCACCTCAGTGCCTGGCGGCGCGCTGATGTCACGGTCAATGCGGGTGATCGTTTCGCCCTCGCAATGGATGTCGGCGTGATAGCGGGAGTCCGCCGTAATGATCTCGCCGTTCTTGATCAGTAGAGCCATCTTGATGAAAAGGTTTTGAGCTTACTTCTTCCAGACATCGCCCACACCTTCGCCAAACCAGCGAGTGCTCACGACCTTTTGTTGGGTATAAAACTGAACACCTTCTTTGCCCTGGATATGCAGGTCGCCAAAGAAGCTCTCATCCCAGCCGGTGAAAGGGAACATGGCCATGGTGGCAGGCACGCCCACATTGATGCCGACCATCCCGGCTTTGACGCGATGTTTGAATTCCCGCGCGGCCTTTCCCGAGTTGGTGAAGATCGCCGCGCCATTGCCGAAGGCAGACTGATTCGCGGCCTCGATGGCTGCATCTAGGTCGTCCATGCGCATGACATTGAGGACGGGGCCGAAGACTTCTTCACGCGCCAGCGTCATGCTGGATTCAATGCCATCTACGATGGTCGCGCCCAGATAGAATCCATTCGGGGCATCTGGCACAGAAGCGCTCCGGCCATCGCAGATAATTTTGGCGCCTTCCTGCTCGCCGGTAGCCACCAGACTCAGCACTCGCTCGCGATGCTGAGCGGTGATAAGAGGGCCCATATCCGGTTGAGGCGTGGGCTTGTCCGTTCGACCCACCTTGATACTGCTGGCTGCTTCCACCAGCGAAGGCAAAAGCTTGCTTGCTGCCTGGCCTACAGTGATGGCAGTGGAACCAGCCATGCAGCGCTCGCCCGCGCAGCCGAAGGCTGCCGTGGAAAGCGCTTCCACTGTGCGTAGAATGTCCGCGTCCGGCATGACCACAATATAGTTCTTCGCTCCTCCATTGGCCTGCACGCGTTTGCCATGCTTCGTGCCGGTTTCGTAGATGTAACGCGCGACATGTGTGGAGCCCACGAAGGACACCGCTTTGACCCGGCGATGCGTTAATAACGCGTCCACACTCTCACGGCCACCATGCACGAGGTTCAGCACCCCTTTCGGCAGACCGGCCTGTTCCAGCAGTTGGATCAACTGCACCGCGCAAAGAGGAACTTTCTCGCTGGGCTTGAGCACAAACGTATTTCCGCAGGCAATGGCGAGAGGAAACATCCACAACGGCACCATTGCGGGAAAATTAAAAGGAGTGATGCCAGCGCACACTCCCAAGGGTTGTAGCATGGTTTCACAATCCACGCCACGCGCGAGGTTCTCCAGTGTGGAACCCATCAGCAGGGTTGGAATGCCACACGCGTATTCCACATTCTCCAGTCCTCGGAAGAGACTTCCGCGTGCTTCCACGAGGGTCTTTCCATGTTCGCGCGAGATTGTTGCGCAGAGGTCTTCGAAGTTATCTTCGATAAGCTGGCGATAACGAAAAAGGACACGGGCTCGTTCCACGGGA